>NZ_JANUXT010000010.1:0-5681 GCF_024814515.1 Corynebacterium sp. ES2775-CONJ
TTAAGTTTTAGGTCGGCGGTGACTTACTCTCCCACAAACTCCCGTTTGCAGTACCATCAGCGCTACCAGGCTTAGCTTCCGGGTTCGGAATGGGACCGGGCGTACCCCTGACGCAATAACCACCGACACAATCAAAAAAACACAATGTGCTGTGTCAGACACTGCATAGTGGACGCGAAACACAACAAAACCTTTAACCCTCTCACAACCAACACTCTAAGACCGACACTAACAGTGCCAACCCTGGGGTGAACCTGGCCGTGATATGCGCAACAATCACAAAGTTGAATCATATATGTGTGTTTGTCGGTGAATTAGTACCAGTCATCTAAACATATCACTATGCGTACAACTCTGGCCTATCAACCCTGTCATCTACAGGGCACCTCAAACGAAACCTCATCTCAAAACAGGCTTCCCGCTTAGATGCTTTCAGCGGTTATCCCTTCCGTACGTAGCAAACCAGCCCTGCCACTGGCGTGACAACTGGCACACTAGAGGTACGTCCGTCCCGGTCCTCTCGTACTAGGGACAGCCTTCTTCAAGTTTCAACGCGCGCGGCGGATAGAGACCGAACTGTCTCACGACGTTCTAAACCCAGCTCGCGTGCCGCTTTAATGGGCGAACAGCCCAACCCTTGGGACCTACTCCAGCCCCAGGATGCGACGAGCCGACATCGAGGTGCCAAACCATCCCGTCGATATGGACTCTTGGGGAAGATCAGCCTGTTATCCCCGGGGTACCTTTTATCCGTTGAGCGACACCACTTCCACACGTAGGTGCCGGATCACTAGTCCCTACTTTCGTACCTGCTCGAGTTGTCACTCTCACAGTCAAGCTCCCTTGTGCACTTACACTCACCACCTGATTGCCAACCAGGCTGAGGGAACCTTTGGGCGCCTCCGTTACTTTTTAGGAGGCAACCGCCCCAGTTAAACTACCCACCAGGCACTGTCCCCAACCCAGATCATGGGCCAAGGTTCAGGTGCTCAATCCGATCAGAGTGGTATTTCAACAACGACTCCACCACACCTAGCGATGCAGTATCACAGTCTCCCACCTATCCTACACAAACCGAACCAAACACCAATACCAAGCTATAGTGAAGGTCCCGGGGTCTTTTCGTCCTGCCGCGCGTAACGAGCATCTTTACTCGTAATGCAATTTCACCGGGCCTGTGGTTGAGACAGCAGGGAAGTCGTTACGCCATTCGTGCAGGTCGGAACTTACCCGACAAGGAATTTCGCTACCTTAGGATGGTTATAGTTACCACCGCCGTTTACTGGGGCTTAAATTCTCCGCTTCGCAACACACAAGGTGTCACTAACAGGTCCTCTTAACCTTCCAGCACCGGGCAGGCGTCAGTCCGTATACATCAACTTCCACGTTTTCGCACGGACCTGTGTTTTTAATAAACAGTCGCTTCCCTCTATTCTCTGCGACCACCACCAGCTCAATCAGTCTGTCACCAGCAGTGGTCCCCCTTCTCCCGAAGTTACGGGGGCATTTTGCCGAGTTCCTTAACCACAGTTCACCCGAACGCCTTAGTATTCTCTACCTGACCACCTGTGTCGGTTTACGGTACGGGCCATATATACACTCGCTAGAGGCTTTTCTCGACAGCATAGGATCACTAACATCCCCAACAAAGGGTACGCATCACGCCTCACCCACAATGTGCAACGGATTTACCTATCACACGGGCCACACGCTTACACCACAATCCAATAAGTGGCTTAGCTACCTTCCTGCGTCACCCCATCACTTGGCTACTACCAACGAAGGTCCCACGCACGCAACACCACACCATAACACCCCGCATAAAAACGGGACATCATAACCATGGGCACGCGGGTGGTTAGTACCACTGATTCACCACTGGGCGCATATATACGGGTACGGGAATATCAACCCGTTATCCATCGACTACGCCTGTCGGCCTCGCCTTAGGTCCCGACTCACCCTGGGAAGATTAGCTTAACCCAGGAACCCTTAGTCATCCGGCGGATACGTTTCTCACGTATCATTCGTTACTCATGCCTGCATTCTCACTCGCACACACTCCACACCCCGTCACCAGAATGCTTCAACGCAGTGCACGACGCTCCCCTACCCAACACCTTCCCCCACAAGAGGAAGGTATTGCCGCGGCTTCGGCGGTGTACTTGAGCCCCACTACATTGTCGGCGCAGAACCACTCGACCAGTGAGCTATTACGCACTCTTTCAAGGATGGCTGCTTCTAAGCCAACCTCCTGGCTGTCTTCGCGATCCCACATCCTTTTCCACTTAGTACACTCTTAGGGGCCTTAACCGGCGATCTGGGCTGTTTCCCTTTCGACCAACGGAGCTTATCCCCCGCAGTCTCACTGCCGTACTCTCACTTCACCGGCATTCGGAGTTTGGCTGACATTGCTAAGATTGTAGTCCCGCTCAACCAACCAGTAGCTCTACCTCCGGGAAGAAACACACGACGCTGCACCTAAATGCATTTCGGGGAGAACCAGCTATCACGGAGTTTGATTGGCCTTTCACCCCTACCCACAACTCATCCCCTCAGTTTTCAACCTAAGTGGGTTCGCGCCTCCACAGCATCTTACTGCTGCTTCACACTGGCCATGGGTAGATCACTCCGCTTCGGGTCCAGAACATGCCACTAACACACCCTCATTAGGATTCGCTTTCGCTACGGCTACCCACACTCATGGTTAACCTCGCGACATGCCGCTGACTCGCAGGCTCATTCTTCAAAAGGCACGCCATCACCCACACAACCAACCCCTAAAGGGAAGGCCACGCACAAGGCTCTGACGGATTGTAAGCACACGGTTTCAGGTACTATTTCACTCCCCTCCCGGGGTACTTTTCACCATTCCCTCACGGTACTAATCCGCTATCGGTCACACTAAGTATTTAGGCTTACCGGGTGGTCCCGGCAGATTCACAGCAGATTCCACGAGCCCGCTGCTACTCGGGGACAAAAGCAACCAGGCCAACACACGCTTTCATGTACAGGACTCTCACCTTCTACGGCAGGCGATTCCACACCACTTCCACTAACACGCATCAGCACCAGCAAGGCGGTGACAGCCACCTTACGCTTCAACCCCACAACCCCGCACACGCAACCACTGTCACGTATCACACGCATACGGTTTAGCCTCATCCACGTTCGCTCGCCACTACTAACGGAATCACAATTGTTTTCTTCTCCTACGGGTACTGAGATGTTTCACTTCCCCGCGTCAACCCCCACACCAGCTATGAATTCACTGGCAGGTGACCACACATAACCATGGCCGGGTTTCCCCATTCGGACATCCTCGGATCAACGCTCTATTGACAACTCCCCGAGGCTTAACGCAGCCTTACACGTCCTTCATCGGCTTAGCATGCCAAGGCATCCACCGTGTGCCCTTCATCAAACACACACAAACTTACAAAATAAAAGAAACACACAAAAGAATAAAGATAAAAATGCTCGCGTCCACTATACAGTTCTCACACAACACACACACCACCACCAACCCCCCAACCAGCAAGCACAACACCAACCAACAACAGGGGGACAAACAGTGACATATCAAGGACAACAAAACACGTGCCATCCCAGACACCCAACAGTGCACCAACCACCACAACCCCCACCCCACCCACAAACGGGTAAGAAACAGGAAACCATGATGAACTATGTTCTTTCGCTATAAAACTTCTTTCGATCACACCCAGGTCATGCCCAGCCCCTCATCTATAAGAGACACGAACAGCACAGATGATGTTTTATGATGATCCACCCGGATTTTAGAAAATAAATAATAAAACTCCTTAGAAAGGAGGTGATCCAGCCGCACCTTCCGGTACGGCTACCTTGTTACGACTTCGTCCCAATCGCCGATCCCACCTTCGACAGCTCCCCCCACAAGGGTTAGGCCACTGGCTTCGGGTGTTACCAACTTTCATGACGTGACGGGCGGTGTGTACAAGGCCCGGGAACGTATTCACCGCAGCGTTGCTGATCTGCGATTACTAGCGACTCCGACTTCATGGGGTCGAGTTGCAGACCCCAATCCGAACTGAGGCCGGCTTTCAGCGATTCGCTCACCCTCACGGGCTGGCTGCGCGTTGTACCGACCATTGTAGCATGTGTGAAGCCCTGGGCATAAGGGGCATGATGATTTGACGTCATCCCCACCTTCCTCCGAGTTAACCCCGGCAGTCTCTCATGAGTCCCCACCATCACGTGCTGGCAACATAAGACAAGGGTTGCGCTCGTTGCGGGACTTAACCCAACATCTCACGACACGAGCTGACGACAACCATGCACCACCTGTAAACAGACCACAAAGGGACACTACATTTCTGCAGCAAACCTGTATATGTCAAGCCCAGGTAAGGTTCTTCGCGTTGCATCGAATTAATCCACATGCTCCGCCGCTTGTGCGGGCCCCCGTCAATTCCTTTGAGTTTTAGCCTTGCGGCCGTACTCCCCAGGCGGGGCGCTTAATGCGTTAGCTACGGCACAGAAGTCGTGGAAGACCCCTACACCTAGCGCCCACCGTTTACGGCATGGACTACCAGGGTATCTAATCCTGTTCGCTCCCCATGCTTTCGCTCCTCAGCGTCAGTTACTGCCCAGAGACCTGCCTTCGCCATCGGTGTTCCTCCTGATATCTGCGCATTCCACCGCTACACCAGGAATTCCAGTCTCCCCTACAGCACTCAAGTTATGCCCGTATCGCCTGCAGCTCCGGAGTTAAGCCCCGGTATTTCACAGACGACGCGACAAACCACCTACGAGCTCTTTACGCCCAGTAATTCCGGACAACGCTCGCACCCTACGTATTACCGCGGCTGCTGGCACGTAGTTAGCCGGTGCTTCTTATACAGGTACCGTCACAAAAGCTTCGTCCCTGTCGAAAGAGGTTTACAACCCGAAGGCCGTCATCCCCCACGCGGCGTCGCTGCATCAGGCTTCCGCCCATTGTGCAATATTCCCCACTGCTGCCTCCCGTAGGAGTCTGGGCCGTATCTCAGTCCCAATGTGGCCGTCCACCCTCTCAGGCCGGCTACCCGTCGACGCCTTGGTAGGCCATTACCCCACCAACAAGCTGATAGGCCGCGGGCTCATCTTGTACCGAAAAAACTTTCCACCATGACACACTAAAGCATGGTCCTATCCAGTATTAGACCCAGTTTCCCAGGCTTATCCCGAAGTACAAGGCAGATCACCCACGTGTTACTCACCCGTTCGCCACTCGAGTACCCCAGCAAGCTGAGGCCTTTCCGTTCGACTTGCATGTGTTAAGCACGCCGCCAGCGTTCGTCCTGAGCCAGGATCAAACTCTCCACAAAAAAACAAGCAAAAAACCTGCTCTCAAAGGCCGTGAAAAGCCCAATCAAACTAGCAAAAAAACAAAACAACCAGCACACACAACCAACACAACCACCAAAACAAGCAGCCATGCCAACCATGCGCACACAATTGAAAAAACAAAACCCCCCTCCCCAACCCGACGGGGCAAAAAAGGGAAAAAAAGGGGCCAAAACATCAACAATCACAGCCAAAACCGATCATGCCAACAAACAGCTCATATCTTCGGTCAAAAACCAAGCAAGCCACACTCACCGGCCACCAAAAACACCACACCATTCACCAACACAACCCAACTGCAATCAAAAAAA
>NZ_JANUXT010000011.1:0-1310 GCF_024814515.1 Corynebacterium sp. ES2775-CONJ
CACCCCCGCATCTACTTCTACTCAAACTTAACCAATGGTAAAGCAGGCTTCTACATCAGGTGCACTGCCGCAACGAGTACGACTAACGGCACTATAAACTTTTCCACCCGAGCGTTTAGCGACGAACTTATCCCTGATGCGCGCTTCAACGATGCCGCTAGCACCTGCCAACACTCACACGACAAACTCATCGACCTCATCAACCTCAGCGGAGTCCCATGGCCATGATCACCTTCAACCCCACCACCACACAACAAGTAACCAACATCCTCGAAAGCATCATCGCAAGGAATGAATCCTTCAGCAAACGCCTGCTCGAACACCCCCTCGCTGACAGGCTCGGAGGGTTTTCCACCATCAACGCCCTTAACCAACTCGCCCAAGAATACAGCGAAATCAGCGCCCACCGAGACGGCGGCGCGGCAAGAACACTGCAAGAAATCCTCGCCCAAATCCAATGGAGCAACGAGAACTTTACAACCGGCTGCCAGAAAATACTCTTCACTGATGAAGACCTCGCCCAATCACTGGCAACAGCCATCGGCACATCCGCCCCCGCCCTCTACCCCACCATCAACCACACGTTCAGCACGCTCCCAGAAGCAATAGCGAACGTTCCTTACCCACAGCGCCCTGATAGAAACTACCAAGACTTCACCTACACCGAACCAACAGCAGCACGCGAAGCATCCCTATCATCGCTACTGAGTGGACTCAACGCGACGAAAACACACGACGCCAACGCCCTACCCGACATGTGGAGAGGCTACAGCAAAGCGTGCCAAAGAACCGCACTAGGACTCATGCGTATCGCGTCTTTGATTGAGTCTGAGAACCAAGGGGAATTCTTCGACGCCGCAGTACACACCATCACAGAACTAGCCGAAACCTCCCGCACCATCGCCAACAACAGCGAAACTATGGCATCAGCTGCTGAAAAGGTAGGAGCGATCGCGCCACGAATCACACCAGAAGTCGACGCAGCGATCACCGCAATCGAACAACTACGCAAACGCGGCGCTGAACAAGCAGCCGCCGCCCGCGCAGCAGACGACCCCACCACAGCACGCATGATCGAAACCGAAACAGAACAACACGCACAGCGCATGGAGGAAAACTACCTCGACCAGTTCCAACAACGCCTGCAATCAGAGATCGCTGCAGCTAACCCACCCATACGCAACCTCACTAATTCCCCAACCACCAGTGCACGTTTCGATACACCAACTGGATCAGAAACCATAAGCAACGCATCCATGGCAACTGCTGGTGGTGATAACCCGCATGCCACCGATCACCACACACTCGGG
>NZ_JANUXT010000012.1:0-579 GCF_024814515.1 Corynebacterium sp. ES2775-CONJ
CTTGTCGGTGATTTCGTCCTTGGTTTCGTCGGACTCGTCCTTGTTGAGGATGCCGTCGCCGTCGGTGTCTTCCTCACCATCAGGGGTGCCGTCGCCGTCGGTGTCAGCCTTCTTAGGATTGAGGCCGGCAGCTTCTTCATCCTTGTTGTTGATGCCGTCGCCGTCCATGTCAGGGTCGTCCTCGTTGGCGATGCCGTCGCCGTCGATGTCACCCTTGGGTCCATCTTGGTTATCAGGATCGATGATGTCAGCGATGCCGTCGCCGTCCTTGTCGGTGATTTCGTCCTTGGTTTCGTCGGACTCGTCCTTGTTGAGGATGCCGTCGCCGTCGGTGTCTTCCTCACCATCAGGGGTGCCGTCGCCGTCGGTGTCAGCCTTCTTAGGATTGAGGCCGGCAGCTTCCTCATCCTTGTTGTTGATGCCGTCGCCGTCCATGTCAGGGTCGTCCTCGTTGGCGATGCCGTCGCCGTCGATGTCACCTAAAGGTCCATCTTGGTTATTAGGATCGATGATGTCAGCGATGCCGTCACCATCTTCGTCTGTGATGACGAAGCCATTCTCGTCGGACTCGTCCTTGTT
>NZ_JANUXT010000001.1:0-494336 GCF_024814515.1 Corynebacterium sp. ES2775-CONJ
CCTGAACGGCATCGGGGTCGCCGATGCGCACAATGACGTCACCGACGTCAACGGTATCGTCTTCCTCGAACAGGATCTCCACGATCGTGCCGGCCACGGGGGAGGGGACCTCGGTGTCTACTTTGTCAGTGGAGACCTCGAGGAGGGCCTCGTCGACCTCGACGGTATCGCCTACGGCTTTCAGCCACTGGGTAATGGTGCCTTCGGAGACTGATTCTCCCAGTTCCGGCATCACCACATCAACGGCGCCAGCAGATGAGTGTGCTTGTGGCTTGGCTTCAGCTTTAGGCTCTGGTTTAGCCTCAGGCTCTGGCTCAGGCTTGGTCTCTTCCTGAACGGCATCGGGGTCGCCGATGCGCACAATGACGTCACCGACGTCAACGGTATCGTCTTCCTCGAACAGGATCTCCACGATCGTGCCGGCCACGGGGGAGGGGACCTCGGTGTCTACTTTGTCTGTGGAGACCTCGAGGAGGGCCTCGTCGACCTCGACGGTATCACCGACGGCCTTGAGCCACTGGGTAATGGTGCCTTCGGAGACCGATTCTCCTAGTTCCGGCATCACCACATCAACGGCGCCAGCAGATGATGTCGCAGAGGAATCTTTTTGAGGAGCCTTTTCCGCTGCGGGGGCAGCTTCTTTTTCATCGTCTTGGTTGTCAGCTGGAGCTTCATCGGGGTCGCCGATGACGGCGATTACTTCACCGACGTCCACGGTATCGTCCTCGTTGACCTTGATCTCCAACAAGACACCAGCAACGGGGGAGGGGACCTCGGTGTCTACCTTGTCAGTGGAGACCTCGAGCAGGGCCTCATCGACCTCGACGGTATCGCCTACGGCCTTGAGCCACTGGGTAATCGTGCCTTCAGTTACTGATTCGCCCAGCTCGGGCATGATAACGGAGTGCGCCATGGTTAATTTAGCTCCTATGAATTTAACGTGTGATTGCAGTAGTCACAAAAGGTCTTAATACCCCTAGAGCGTACCCGTTTTATGGCAGAAATGTGACACGGATGTCCGCAAGTTCTTATTTTTCCCCCTACAATTGTTCCTTGTGTTCAATATATTTGGCCGCAAAGGCGCGAAATCAAATCTGAAGCCACCCCGCGCTCCCGGGGATACTATCCGCAGCAATGACCTGGCCTACCTCAAAGGGTGGGTGGCATCGCGGCTGTTAGTCGAGGGTTTTATCGAGCCAGAAACCCTGGTTAACGAAATGAGTGTGTGCCTTGTCGATGAATCGGGTGATTTTACCCGCCGTCGCATCGGCGGTCCTAAGGGTATTGATGTGGTGGCCAAAGAACTAGGTATTGCCCTCTATGATGTTGAGGAAACTGGTTACCCCCAACGCATGCGTGAGCGTATTGAGAGAGAGCGAATTTTGCGCAAGCGCCGCGAGCAAAAAGAACGCCGCGAACGTTTCGAACGCGGCGAGTATTAGGGTGCTGCAGGTACTTACGTGACCTGCAGCATCAGTTTAAGAAAGGCTATCGAGGAAGGCTAGGAAGGTGCGCACCGGCACTCCAGTGGCGCGCTTCGCGGTGAATCCATATGGGCTACCAGAATTAAATGATGGGCCAGCTATATCCACGTGAGCCCATGGAATATTGTCGCCGACAAATTCTCTTAGGAAACATCCGGCGGAAAGCATCCCGCCCGCCCGCGAATTAGTCACATTGCGCAGGTCTGCGACCTCTGATTTTACGGCTTCAGCCAACTCCTCCGGTAGAGGCATTGGCCAAGCCCCTTCGCCCACCACGTTGCCCAGCTCGGCGAGTGTCGTAATGAGCTCGGTATCTCCCATGATTCCCATGGTGCGATCGCCTAAGGCAACGATCTGGGCACCGGTGAGGGTAGCGGTATCGATGAGGTAATCGGGATTATCCTCGGAGGCTAAGACTATAGCGTCAGCCATGACGAGGCGGCCCTCAGCATCAGTATTGAGTACCTCAGTGGTTTTTCCGCCGTAGTGGGTAATCACATCACCGGGGCGGTAGGCATTGCCACCAGGCATATTTTCAGCCAAAGAGACAGTGGTTGTGATATTGACATTTAAGCCTAATCGAGCAGCAGCGATCGTTGTGGCGATAACGGCAGCAGAGCCACCCATATCGGTGATCATGAGATCCATATTGGCCCCGGGCTTGATGGAAATACCACCGGTATCGAATGTAATACCCTTGCCCACGAAGGAAATATGTTTAGTGTCTTCGTGCCCTTGAGGTGCGCGGTATTTCAATTGCACCAAGCGCGGCTTGCGGCTCGAACCCTGGCCCACGGCTAGGATGCCACCGAAGCCCTCTGCGGCGAGCTGGTGTTCATCGCGAATGCTCACCTCAAGACCGTAGCTCTGAGCCAGCGAGTCGATGATGTTCGCGTAGCTTTCGGGGAAGAGGTGTGAGGAAGGAGCATTGACGAGATCGCGGGCCAGAGTAACCGCCTGAGCGGCAATAAGGCCGCGGTCGAAGTCATCCCGTGCGTCCTCGCGGGTACTGATGATGGTGACATTTTCGACAGGGGTGGTGAGGGAGGACGTTTTAAGGCCGTCATAATGGTAAGCGCCTAGGACGATGCCCTCGACTGTTTCTCGAATTCCAAAGATGCCTAAGGTGGTGGCTACATATTCGAGCCCTTTGACCGAGCGAGCTGCGACTCCGGCCGCCTGCCGCAAAATATCCGCGTCAAAAGCGTCATTATCGCCAAGACCCACAGCCACCACGATATCGGCGGCGATACCTTCGATGGCGGGGATTTTAGTAATCTCCATCTTCTTGCCCGTCGCACCCAGCGCGGTGAGAAGTTCGAGAAGGTCTGCCTCGATCTCGTCGTCGAAAAGCCCAGATGCTGCTAACTCAAGACCGTCCTCACCAGCGAAAGCGGGGATGATCAAAGCCTCGGTATTATTGGGCAGTGAGTGTTCTAAATGCACGCGAGTCCGCGCACCAGTAATGAGCGACGATAATTCGTTCATCGATGACTCCTTTATTCAAGCACAATAGCTGAGATTTTCTCGGCCAATCCCCAACCTTAACCAAAATTCCGCTGGATTAGGTATTGAGCTGATCGTCGATGAAGCGGTGTACATTAAAAATATGAGTAGCCTAGAATTCCGCATCAATAAAACTTCCGAGCCAACCGCCGCAGAGCGCATCGCCGAAATCCACAAAAACCCCAGATTTGGTCAGTATTTCACCGACCACATGGTCACGATCTCCTGGACTGAGGAGGCCGGCTGGCATGACGCCACGGTGACCCCATACGCCCCTTTGCACCTCGACCCTTCGACGTCGGTTTTCCACTACGGTCAAGCCATTTTCGAGGGGATCAAGGCTTATCGGCATAAGGACGGCAGTATCAAAACCTTCCGCCCCGATGCCAATGCTGCCCGCTTCCAGTCCTCCGCCGCCCGACTGGCTATGCCGGAACTTCCCAAGGATCTTTTTATTGAAGCCCTCACTCAATTGGTCACGGTGGATCAGCAGTGGGTACCAGCCTACGGAGGTGAGGAATCGCTTTATCTGCGTCCCTTCCTCATAGCCACCGAATCCACCCTGGGCGTACATCCATCATCCTCCTATATCTTTGTGCTCATTGCTTCCCCCGCTGGCGCCTATTTTCAAGGCGGAATCAAACCAGTATCTGTTTGGTTATGCGAGGACTATGTGCGTGCCGTGAAAGGTGGCACCGGCTTTGCCAAATGTGCCGGCAACTATGCCGCTTCTTTGCTTGCCCAAGCTCAAGCAGCAGACAAGGGGTGCGACCAGGTGGTGTGGCTTGATGCTCACGAGCACCGATACGTTGAGGAGATGGGCGGAATGAACCTTTTCTTTGTCTACGACGGTGACAAGGCCCCGAAGATTGTCACTCCACAACTCACTGGCTCTTTATTGCCGGGTATTACTCGAGCTTCTTTGCTCGAACTCGCAAGCGATATGGGCTACGAGGTCGAAGAGCGCCTGATTAGCACCGATGAATGGGAGCGCGATGCAAAGAGCGGGATGATGACGGAAACCTTCGCCTGCGGAACCGCTGCGGTCATCACACCTGTGGGCACAGTGCGCTCCCGGCACGGAGATTTTGCCGTTAATGAAGGTCGGCCGGGTTCGATCACTATGAAGCTGCGTGAGCACCTCACGGGAATCCAGCGGGGCGATCTCACTGATACCCATCAGTGGCTGCACACACTCGTAGCCGCGCCTTAAATGAGGCTTAATCCCAGGCTCGTGATCAGGAGAAAACTTGCCTGGGATACCTGTTGGATAAAGCCGCACGCATCGCCATTGAGCCCGGCCAAACGATGGTCACAGTAGCGCGACAAAACGTAGCTGATTCCTATACTTCCTCCGTAAGCCAGCATAATAACCCAGCTCGGTTGGATACATAGTGCCACAAGAACAAAGATCAGTGACCATAACGCGAGGGCGAGTGGCTTAATCGTTCCAATTATCAGGCCACCAAAACCCGTGGGGCGAATCGGGCTGAACCTCGTCAAACAAGGCACCATGGTGCATATCCGGCTGGCCCACGGCGCTAATCCCAGTAGTAAAGGGTAGCTAAGTTCGAGCATCGTCGACATCGCTGCAACCTCGGTCATAAAGACCAACACAATCGCAGCAGCCCCCATGGAGCCGGTATGAGGGTCATCCAAGATCAAACGAGCTTTGGCGCTATCGGCATAGGAACCCAAAGCATCTGCCATATCGCTTAAACCATCGAGATGCATGAAGCGATTGGCTAATTCCCACCCCAATAGAATAATAACCGCGCCTAAAAGCGAGCTGACCCCCAGAGCTGAAAAGGCTAGAGCCAAAAGAGCCGCAATACACCCGAAAAGGGCTCCCACGAGAGGCAAACTCAGCATGACTCGAGTGCCTGTGACCCTGTCATAGACATCCGCACCGCGAATGGGGAGAACCGTCAGCCAGCTGAGGGCAGTAAGTGGGCCCTCGATGAGCGGGTGTTGATGCTCGCCTGAGGTGAAGTGAGCTTTTCCGGACATCTATCAGTGAGTGTTGGAGAAGCGATCGGCGGGGACGGCATCGGCGCCAGCAACATGGGACTGCTCGAAGGTCGCCATATCATTGAGAATATGACAGGCCATTTTGACCAGCGGGTAGGCGGCGGCCGCCCCAGACCCTTCACCTAGCCGCATACCTAGATTCACGAGAGGTGAAAGGCCCAGATATTTTAAGGCGAAGGTGTGGGCTGGCTCGGCGGATTGATGTCCAGCGAGCATCCATGCCCGAGCTCCAGGGGCGAGACGGTCAGCGAGGATGGCAGCAGAACCAACCACCACACCGTCGAGCAAGATAGGGGTGCGGCGCACCGCGGACTGAGCTATAAACGCTGCCATAGCTACCAGGTCGGGAGAGGTAACCTTACGCATAACGGTCAGAATATCGCCCTTGTCGCGCCGCGCACGGAACATGGCATCGCGCACGACGCTGACTTTATTCTTCCACGCTTCATCATCACAGCCGGCGCCACGGCCGGTAACTTCAACAGGCTCGTGATTAGTGAGTAAACCAATAATGGTAGAGGAGATCGTGGTATTTCCGATTCCAGCATCGCCAGCCATGATGAGGTCGCAACCGCTATCGATTTCCTGATCGGCAATACGCTTACCAATCTCGATGGCGCGCACTAATTGCTCTTCGCTCATCGCATCTTCGATATCGATCATTCCACTCGAGCGAGAGACTCGCTCCTCGCCCCACACATCATGGTTGAGCGAAATATCTACCACACGGATCCCGATACCGGAAGCATTAGCAATGGCATTGACCCCAGCACCACCATTGCGAATATTATCGGCAATCTGTGCGGAGGCCTCTTGCGGGTAGGCCGAGACATGACGAGCTGCGATACCGTGATCACCGGCGAAGACCACCAGCCGCGGTTGGATAAGGGGACGTGGAGGTAGCTGCGATTGACAGGCCGCAAGAAAAATCCCGATCTCTTCAAGTCGACCCAAAGATCCCGCAGGTTTAGTCAAGGCGAGCTGGTACTCCTCGGCCTGCCGCGCCACCTCGCTATCGGGGGCGTGAACTCGTGGGAAAAAATCAGTTGGATGCATAAGCCTTCAAACCTCAAGCCTTTCTCGGGTCTTTGTCGGTCAGCTGTTTCTTCAAGGGTAACGCTTGGCCTGCTACGACAAAGACTACTTCCTCGCAGATATCTGCTACGAGTTGATTGAGTCGGCCCAATTCATCGCGGAAAAGTCGCCCGGAGTGAAAGTGGGGGATGATCCCCATCCCCACTTCAGGGCTAACAATAACGAGTGGATAATAGTCGGGGAGATCGTCAATCAACGCGCATAATTCCTCAATCTCAGCGTCCACACAGCCACGCGGTGACTCCCAGGCCTCTTTGGCGTCGATAAGCGCACTCAGCCAGGTGCCGAGGTCATCAATAAGAATCGGGGTATGTGGCTTGATCCAGTCCTCGGGGCTGGCGAGAACGGATCGGATATCCGCGCGGTCCTCGGTTATCCAGGTCAAGGGGCGTCGGCGTTGATGCTCATAGATTCGGGCGCGAAAATCCTCGTCCCCATCAGCTCCACGAGCAGTCGCTATATACAGGCACGGGCCCGAACCAGCCAGGCCTTCAGCGAAAGCCGATTTACCGGAACGAGCCCCTCCCACTATTAGGGTACGCATGTGTACTACTTCTTCTTCTTGCCGCCAATATAATCGCCCGCTGCAACCTTAGGCTTCGGGGTGCGCCAGCGCCGAGGTTGAGAGGCGCGGCCGAAAGCATAAAAGCCCAAGGCGAGGCCAGATTCGGCGGAGGCTGGGAATTTATCGCGCACTGCAGCCACAGCGCCGCGGCCGAGCATGACTCCTTCAACGGCCAAGCCGATCATAACAGCCATGGCAAAGAGACTGATGAAATAGGAGATCTCAGGCCATGAGGAGGATATCACCATGCCAATGAGCAGGATGAGAGCAAAAGGCATCATAAAAGAATTCATATAGCGGCGTGAGTCAATATAGTCGCGTACATAGGCTCGCTCTGGGCCCTTATCACGTTCGAGGAGGTAGCGTTCTTCGCCGCGATCCATGCCCTCTTTGGTGCGGCGGCTGCGCTCGAGGCGTGCTTCCTTCTCGGCCTTCTTATGAGCCTTCCACTCCTCTTTGGTCATGGAAGCTTTCAGCTCTTTCCGCATCTTGCGGTTGCGGAGGAAGGCTTCATCAGAGGCATAACGCGACTGGAACGTCCCCGGGTGCGCTTGAGCTTCTTTGCGCTTCGGCGTAGGGCGTCCCTTCTTGGGCGTATAAGCCTTGGAACGTGGGGCTTCGGCGGGCTGCTGTTTATCGGAATTCACGATATCAAGACTACTAATATTGCTCCGCTTTTACGAAAGCATCACAAAAAACTTTTGCACCGAGCCTCATTGGGAATCGTATCGGGACCAGAATTCGGCTAGCAGGCCAAAGGCTCAAGGAGGCATAATAGAGGTACGTACCAACAGTGCCGACACTTATGTGATGGCTGCGGTAGAGTTGTATCAGGAATTACCGCGTTAAGGAGTAAAGACTTTCATGACTGCCCCACAGACTCAAAGCAATACCGGAGTTATTTTAAGCGAAGCGGCTGCTGCTAAGGCTAAAGCGTTGCTCGAGCAAGAAAATCGAGATGATTTGGCGCTGCGGATTGCCGTCCAACCAGGCGGATGCGCCGGATTGCGCTACCAACTCTTTTTCGATGACCGTTCACTCGACGGTGACAAGGAAGACGTCATCGGCGGCGTCCGACTCGTGGTGGATAAGATGAGTGTGCCTTATCTTTCGGGAGCTACTATTGACTTCCAAGACACCATCGAGTCCCAGGGGTTCACCATCGATAACCCCAATGCTGGCGGCTCGTGTGCGTGTGGAGATTCTTTTAACTAACGAAAATCAGGCGCTTGGCAGGGTAAAAACCCTGACAGGCGCCCTTTTTGTCGCTCGAATACCTATAGCTCGAGAATGCCTATAGCTCGACTGGGTATTCGCGCTGCTCGATACCAGGATCGATGCGCTTTTCCACGAAGATTCCATGCCAGACCATAAAGGCGAGGACCGTCCACAGGCGCCTAGAGTGATCGCTGTGACCGTTGCGGTGCTCTGTGAGCATGGCTAGAACCTCATTTTTATCAAATATCTCCGCCGTGCCGGAGTCGCGGATGGTGTCCTGAGCCCAGCCAAAGAGCTCATCGCCAGCTAACCAGTGCCTCATAGGGACGGGGAAGCCTAATTTCTTACGGTGCAACACATGCGCTGGGACGATGGATTCCATCGCTTTACGGAGGGCGTATTTAGTGGTCCCATGGCTGATCTTGAGATCGTAGGGGATTGTTTCTGCCACGTGGAAAACTTCCTTATCGAGGAAAGGAACACGCAACTCGAGCGAGTGGGCCATATTGATTTTATCGGCTTTGACCAGAATATCGCCTCGCATCCACGTAAAGAGGTCAAGGTGTTGCATCCTGGCGACGGGGTCCATCTCCTGAGATTGAGCATAAACTCCAGCGGTGACCTCTCGGTGATCCCAGTCTTTGCGGGCCCACGGAATGATACGCTGCATCTGCTCAAAGTTAAAGGAGCGGGCATTACCGTAGTAGCGCTCCTCCATAGTTTGGGAGCCGCGCTCGAGTAGGGATTTACCCTTCATTCCCTCCGGAAGAATGCGCGAGAGCTGCCCCAGACCACGGCGCAGGGGACCCGGAATTTTCTCGAATGGTGCCAGCGAGAGCGGCTCTTTATAGATGGTGTAGCCGCCGAAAAGCTCGTCGGCGCCTTCCCCTGAGAGCACGACCTTGACGTGCTTGCGAGCTTCTTGGGCTACGAAGTAGAGCGGGACGAGGGAGGGGTCCGCCACGGGGTCGTCGAGGTACCACATGATCTTAGGAATGGCGTCGGCGTATTCCTCGGGTGAGACAATTTTGACGATATGCTCAACTCCAATAGCCTCTGCGGACTCTCTGGCCACATCGACTTCGGAATAACCCTCGCGCTCAAATCCAGTGGTAAAAGTGAGTAGATTAGGGTTGTGACGCTTGGCTAGAGCGGCGATAGCAGTGGAATCGATACCACCCGAGAGGAAGGATCCAACGGTGACGTCGGCACGCATATGCTTCTCTACGCTATCTTCCAGGGCGTGGGTGATGCGATCGAAGAGCTCCTGCTCACCAGCGGGACCTACTTTTCGGGCTGGGAATTGGGGACGGAAATAACGTGAGTGTACCAGCTTCTCCCCAGGGCGGACAGTAGCAGTACAACCCGATTCAAGTCGCCTTATCTCCTGATGCAGGCTCTCGGGTTCGGGGACGTATTGCAGGTCCACGTAGTGCTCGATGGCTCTGCGATCAAGGTCGAGACCTAGACCAAGTGCATCGGCCATATCAAGGATGCACTTCTTCTCGGATGCGAAGACGGTACCCTTCTCGGTTGTGGCATAGTAGAGCGGCTTGATTCCAAATTGATCGCGGGCGAGGAAGAGCTGATGGTCCACGCTGTCCCAGATTGCGATGCCAAACATGCCGCGGAGATGCTCAACCACCTTCTCTCCCCAGTGGTGGTAGCCCACTACGATTGGCTCCCCGTCACCAGAAGTATTGAAATGGTAACCGAGAGCTTGTAATTCCTCGCGTAATTCGAGGTAGTTATAGATCTCACCGTTGAAGGTCATGGCATAGCGATTTTCCTGACCTTCGGGCCCCCACTGCAGAGGCTGGTGGGAGTGCGCTAGATCAATAATAGAGAGTCTGTTGAAACCGAAGACGGCGTCATTATCGTGCCACGTACCAGCCTCGTCGGGCCCGCGGTGGTGCATGCACGGGAGCGCACTCTCGATCGCGGAGACAAAGGTCTGCGCTTGGCCGTGGGCGGAGAGGATTCCGAGTAAGCCGCACATAGAAAGTTAAGGACTCCTTCACTCTAAGTATCAGGGTTAGAAAATCTGGTCTCTAAGGTTACTCCATATATCCGGGCTTAGCTCGGTGCGCGTGGTGGGGCGGGCGCTGGCTGAAATGCGGGGGAGAGGTGTGGGGGTAGAGAGCTATCGGTTTAGTGGGCATTCAAAAGGTTGAGTGCGTCAACTGCAGAGTGTGATTCGAGTCACGTGTTTATCGAGGTTAACTAGCTAATTATCCACGTCAATGGGGTAATGAAAATGCCGCTCTCGGCCAAATAAGCAGCACAAATGGCCTATGGAGTTCCTCACGGGCGCGCTGGATACGATATTCTGTCAAGATAGGCATAGGAATACTCTCGGCCGCTCGTGGGCGAATGGTACTCCTGCGATGAACTGAACGAATGTGAAAAGGAAGGCAGACACGCGTGGCTAATCAACACAAGCGTGGCTTTGGGCGGGTAGCACTTCTAGCAAGTGTACTGACCTTAGGTGCTGGAACCCTTGCGGGGTGCAATGTCGATGCTCCAGGTGGAGCTCTCGGCTGGTTCCTCGCTATGGGCTGGCCTAAGGGTATTACACCCGAAGCAACCGCAATGTATAACTTCTGGGTATGGGTATGGGTAGCTGCCTGGACGATCGGCGTCATTATGTGGGGCCTGTTCATCTACGGCATGTTCGCCTGGTCGGCAAAGAAGGCCGAAAAAGACGGTAAAGACGAGTTCCCACGTCAGACCCAATATAATATTCCGGTCGAGCTCTTTTTAACCATCGTCCCGGTGGTTATTGTTATGACGCTCTTCTTCTTCACCGTGCAAACCCAAGACAAGGTTACTGCACTGGATAAAGATCCTCAGGTTGTTGTCGATGTCACCGGCTACCAGTGGAACTGGAAGTTCGGCTACCGCGAGGTTGCTGCTGAACTCACCACCGACGGAAAGACTTACGACGGAATCGACACTGAGCGCCAAGAACTAGCCGAGGCTTCTAAGATCGACCCGAGTGGTCATAACCCAATCAACGGGCGCTCGAAGAGCGATATGTCTTATTTGCGCTTTGACGAGATAGAGACTTTGGGTACGACCGACGAGGTCCCCGTGTTGGTCCTTCCGAGCAATACACCCATCGAGTTCCAACTCGCTTCCTCGGATGTGAGCCACTCATTCTGGGTTCCAGAGTTCCTCTTCAAGCGCGACGTATACTCCCATCCCGAGGAGAATAAGCAGGAGCGTCGTTTCCAGATCGAGAAGATTGAGAAGGAAGGTGCCTTCGTTGGCCGCTGCGCCGAAATGTGCGGCACCTACCATGCCATGATGAACTTTGAGCTTCGAGTGGTCACGCCTGAAAAGTTCGTTGACTATCTCGACTTCCGCCGCAGCAACCCTGAAGCTCCAAATTCAGCTGCATTAGAGGCAATTGGCGAACCAGGTTATGCAATCACCACGAGCCCATTCAACTCAGGGCGCACTGCAACCCGTGATGGCAATAATGTACGTGAGCTTACGGGCGAATAAAGGACCGAGGTAAGAGAAAATGCGCGGATCATCACGAATCATGTACTCCATAACCGTCTTCTTGGCGATTATGTCCGTACTTTACTTCCTGGCCACCATGTATGTCGACGATACTGGCAACCGTTTCGTTGCTGATGGAGGCGGCTATAACTTCGAATGGGCGGGTGGTGTCTCCCTGATTTTGGCCACCCTGCTAGCTCTCATGCTGGGTGCCTATCTGCACTTCACCGAAGTGCGCATGGATGTTGTTCCTGAAGACTGGGAGGAAGCTGAGATCTCCGACGGAGCGGGAACACTAGGATTCTTCTCCCCGTCCTCCATTTGGCCGGCTGCTATGTCCGGGGCCATTGCGCTGCTGGGCTTTGGCATCGTCTTTATGCACTACTGGCTCATTGCTTTAGGTGCCGTCGCGTTGATTTATACAACCACGATGTTGAACCTGCAATACGGTTTACCAAAGGAAAAGCACTAAAGATCTGATTCCTCTCCGTTCGTTCTTCTCTCAGACCCCCACCCGAAATAGTCGGGTGGGGGTCTGAGTGTTAGTGGGGTAGTTGTGGTCGGATGAAACTGAAAAAAGTTCCCGGAGATTTTTCAGGGGCAATAAAGGGGGGTAGTCCTTCGATAAAAGTGCAGGTAGGCGTGGGGCATACTTAAGTATGAGTTTTAAGACCCGATCTGAATGAAACATGTGTTTTAGCTCACAATAGTAACTTAGTGGCTATAGACCAGTCGGACGCCGTTGAGTGTTCCCTTGCGGGGGGTAACTGTGGTGACCTGCGCTTATGGCTATTTTTACGCATAAGTGCATCGGCAAACACAGGGAAAATGCATGATGAGCTGTGTTGTAGAAGGCAATAGACGGAGAAACCGGTCATGCGCGCGAGGTGACGGGCTAACAGAAACAAGCCATACTTATAGATGTGACGAACGCAATTGGAAACCCAGACAAGGCAGCAACGCCGAGAGTAGCCGCACTGAATCGCCCTAATATGGTCAGTGTGGGCACGATCGTGTTCCTGTCTCAAGAGTTGATGTTCTTCGCCGGTTTGTTCGCGATGTATTTCACCTCGCGTGCGAACGGGATCGGTAACGGGTCCTGGCAAGAAGGTGCTGATCACCTTAATGTCCCCTATGCCCTAGCCATCTCGGCCATTCTGGTTTCGAGTTCGGTGACCGCCCAGTACGGCGTTTTTGCAGCAGAAAGGGGAGACGTCTTCAAGTTGCGTCGGTGGTATGCACTGACCATCCTTTTAGGTACGATCTTCCTTCTCGGCCAGGCTTATGAGTACTACCACCTGGTAGAGCACGGCCTGACCATCCCTAGCAGTGTCTACGGTTCCGTATTCTTTATTACGACTGGCTTCCACGCAGCCCACGTGCTCGCTGGTGTTCTAGGCTTCGTCGTTATTCTGCTGCGCATCAAGATGTCAAAGTTTACCCCAGCCCAGGCAACTGCAGCGATGGTGGTGTCCTATTATTGGCACTTCGTCGACGTGGTCTGGATCGGATTGTTCATTACTATTTACGTCATTCAGTAGGCCGTAGCGGCCATCTATGGATGATCTGATCATCCACCCCCTGGCCTACAGCCATTCACTTTCCATAATCGAGACATAAGGAAAATGATGGAGACCAACCATACAAACTCCGAGACGGTGAGCTCAACCGACTTGGCCGCCCACGCGAAGAAGGTGCGTGGCAAGCGGAAATTGCGGCGCACCCTCGCTGGTGCCCTTGCACTTGCCTTCGGCCTCACCGGCACCGGCCTATTAGTAAACGCTGCCACCCCAGATCCGCAAGTTGCCACTGCGCAAGCCGATGAGCAGGCTTTGATCCAAGAGGGTAAAGACCTCTACGAGCTAGCCTGTGTGACTTGCCATGGCACCAATTTGCAGGGTGTGGAAGATCGTGGACCATCACTGATCGGTGCTGGATCAGGTGCGGTCTATTTCCAAGTGCACTCCGGCCGTATGCCGATGCTGCGCAATGAAGCCCAAGCCGCTCGCAAGACCCCTCGCTATAATGAAGCGCAATCGCTAGCGATCGCCGCTTATGTAGCCGCCAACGGTGGCGGACCCGAAATCGTCTATAACGAAGACGGTTCGGTAGCCCAAGAATCTCTTCGCGGGCACCAGTTCGACGGCAAAATCAATCCCGCCGACGTAGCGCGCGGATCTGATCTCTTCCGTCTCAACTGTGCATCCTGCCATAACTTCACTGGGCGCGGCGGGGCATTGTCTTCGGGCAAGTACGCTCCGTACCTTGACCCAGCAAATGAGCAAGAGATTTACCAAGCTATGCTCACTGGTCCACAAAATATGCCTAAATTCTCCGATCGGCAGCTATCGGCGGACGAGAAAAAAGACATTATTGCTTTCATTAAGTCTGCGAAGGAAACCCCATCTCCTGGTGGCTGGAGCTTAGGTGGCATCGGCCCCGTTGCTGAAGGCATGTTGATGTGGCTTGTAGGAATCGTGGTCCTCGTGGCCGCCGCTATGTGGATTGGATCGCGCTCATGAGCGAAAATACTTCAAAGAACTTCAGCGACAAAGAGCTCAACGCAATGACCAACGAGGAACTTGCGCGCCTTGGCACGGAGCTCGATGACGTCACCGTTGCCTACCGCAAGGAACGGTTCCCTATTAAAAACGACCCCGCCGAGAAGCGTGCTGTTCGTATTGTGGGCATCTGGCTTGGTCTAGGTATAGTAGCTGCTTTGGCCTTCCTGGCCGTTTATATCGCTTGGCCGTGGCAGTATAAGGGTCATGGCGATGACGGGCTGTGGATGTATACCCTCTTCACCCCGCTTCTTGGCCTCACCGCTGGTCTGGCCATTTTGTCCCTCGGCATGGGCGTGGTCATTTACGTGAAGACCATCGTTCCAGACGAAATCGCGGTGCAGCGCCGCCATGATGGCCCCTCAGATGAAGTCGATCGCCGCACCATCGTAGCCCTACTGAATGACTCATGGCACACCTCGACTCTAGGGCGCCGAAAGGTTATCCAAGGTCTCCTCGGTCTCGGTGGCGTGCTAGCTGGCTTAGTGATCATCGCCCCACTAGGCGGCATGATCAAGAACCCGTGGAAAGCCGGCAAACTCGGCATTCAGGGTGACGGTACACTCTGGACCTCCGGCTGGACACTCTCCGAGCAGGGAGTGAAGCTCTATCTTGGACGTGACACTGGTGCCCTCGCCGAAAAGCATGAAAGCTCCTCCGGTGAGCACTATACGACCCATGGCGTGACCCGCTTGGTTCGCATGCGCCCTGAGGATCTAGTGGCAGCTGGAATGGAGACCGTTTTCCCACTTCCTGCTGACCTCGTCAACGATGGGGACTTGTACGACCCCCAGGCGGACGTCTATGAGAATCAGATGCACTCCATTCATGGCCCTCGCAACGCGGTCATGCTCATTCGCTTGCGCTCCTCGGACGCTGAAAAGGTCATCGAGCGCGCTGGCCAAGAAGATTTCCACTATGGCGATTACTACGCCTATTCCAAGATCTGCACGCACATCGGTTGCCCAACCTCCCTCTACGAAGCGCAAACGAACCGAATCCTGTGCCCGTGCCACCAATCGCAGTTTGATGCTCTGCATTACGGAAAGCCTATTTTCGGGCCAGCCGCACGTGCTCTGCCACAGCTGCCGATTACCGTAGACGAAGAGGGTTACCTCATCGCCGCAGGCGACTTCATTGAGTCTGTCGGCCCGGCATTCTGGGAGCGTAAGTCATAATGACAAACAAACTCGCTGAAATAGGCAATAATATCGATTCCCGCTACACCCTCGCTGGTGGTATGCGGACCCAAATAAATAAGGTCTTCCCGACCCACTGGTCATTTATGCTCGGTGAGATCGCTCTCTACAGCTTTCTCATCCTGCTCCTGACTGGTGTCTATCTGACCCTCTTCTTCGATCCATCGATTACGAAGGTCATCTATGACGGCGCTTATCTCCCACTCAATGGTGTGGAAATGTCGCGCGCCTACGCCACCGCATTAAATATCTCCTTCGAGGTTCGCGGAGGGCTGTTCATTCGACAAATGCACCACTGGGCTGCGCTGATGTTCATGGTCTCAATGACCGTGCACATGCTGCGCATCTTCTTTACTGGTGCTTTCCGACGTCCCCGCGAGGCCAACTGGATCATTGGTTGTGTACTCCTGCTTCTCGGAATGGCCGAAGGTTTCATGGGTTACTCGCTACCTGATGATCTCCTCTCCGGTGTTGGTCTGCGTATTATGTCGGCCATCATTGTGGGACTCCCAATTATTGGAACCTGGTTGCACTGGCTGATCTTCGGAGGAGACTTCCCCTCCGACCTCATGCTCGATCGCTTCTATATCGCCCACGTTCTCATTATCCCTGGCATCCTCCTCGGCCTGATCGCTGCACACTTAGCGCTCGTGTGGTACCAGAAGCACACCCAATTCCCCGGACCAGGTCGTGCTGAAAATAACGTCGTGGGAATTCGTATCCTCCCACTCTTCGGTATCAAGGCAGCCGCCTTCGGCCTTATCACCGCTGGTGTTCTCGCCTTGCTCGCTGGATTGACCACAATCAATGCCATTTGGATGCTGGGCCCATATAATCCATCGCAGGTATCTGCTGGCTCCCAGCCCGATATCTATATGCTGTGGACCGACGGCTTGGCTCGCGTTATGCCGGCTTGGGAGCTGTATATTGGCAACCACACCATACCGAATGCCGTCTGGGTCGGACTCGTCGCGGGTCTAATGGTTGTTTTGCTCATCACTTATCCATTCATCGAAGCAAAAGTGACAGGCGATAATGCCCATCACAACCTGCTGCAGCGTCCACGCGACGTCCCAGTGCGAACCTCCATCGGAGTTATGGGTATTACCTTCTTCGCGGTACTTACGCTCTCCGGCGGTAACGATCTCTTCGCCTTGCACTTCTATGTATCGCTGAATGCCATGACGTGGTTTGGTCGCATTGGACTTCTCGTATTGCCACCACTGGCCTACTTCATCACGTATCGTCTGTGTATAGCCCTGCAGCGCTCAGATCGTGAAGTTCTAGAGCATGGTATCGAGACCGGCGTTATCAAGCTCATGCCTAATGGCGCCTTTATCGAAGTTCACCAACCTCTAGGACCTGTGGACGAAAATGGACACCCCATCCCACTGCCTTATGCCGGTGCCGCTGTGCCGAAGCAGCTGAACCAGCTGGTATTCGCCGGCGAGCCCGGGCGTGGTAGCTTCTTTACTCCCGACGATGCAGAGATTGCTGCAAAGGCTCGAGAAATCGAAGAAGAAAACCACCACGAACAGGTCGAAATGCTGGAAAATCTCAATGAAGCAAATAGGGCAGAGGATATCGATAACAATCGAATCTAAATAGGCTCTATCAGGTGGTGTCTCCATATATATAAGGAGACACCACTTTTTTTGCTTGCTGTATCAACTTACCCGCAACTCACCAGCTGAGGTTGAATGGCTTTCAGTGGCCTCAATCAAGTGTTGCAGAACCGAAAGTTTGCTGCATCCAGGGGTAGTGGGGAATTGCCCGATGGAATATCCCTCGAAAGATTCGGCTAGCGCCCCGTTTAAGCCTAGTTACGGCGCAGTTGTGGCGCGGGTGAGCCAGATAGAAGGCGCGTTAATTATCTGCGTCAGTTTCTACTACACCCTTAGTAGATTTGGTCTAAAATTGAGTCCTGGTGAATACGATATAGATGCCCGCATGTGAACGAGCCGATCGTATGGGGAGTGCGAGCAGCAGCATGTCTAAAGAGTTGTGGTTGTGGGACCGTCACCACCACGCTATATCGAGGCCTAAGGACGAAGCTCAAGATGACCGTCCTACCTCCTGAGCTATTGGGAGGTAGTAATGGAGTTTGCGATCTAAACCAGCGCGATTTTCAAGTTGTGAATGCAACACGGCCCGGTGGGGATCGTTTAATTATCTCGTCATTTTTTTAACGCCCGAAGATCTCCTGGGAAGATACACCCCGCCCTGGGGCCGTGGAAACGATACGCGTGCTATCTGAGTAGGCCATTTGCGAGAGGTCTCTGGCAGTACCGTAGAGGGGATGTGTACAGCGCACAGTTTGGTGG
The DNA here is from genome assembly GCF_024814515.1 of Corynebacterium sp. ES2775-CONJ. Classification (NCBI taxonomy): domain Bacteria; kingdom Bacillati; phylum Actinomycetota; class Actinomycetes; order Mycobacteriales; family Corynebacteriaceae; genus Corynebacterium; species Corynebacterium sp. ES2775-CONJ. The sequence continues at coordinate 17,494 of NZ_JANUXT010000001.1, forward strand.
CAGTGACATCTGTTTCCTGCCAACGATATGGAAGATAGTGATAGGTAGAGATCTGTGCCGCATTTTTGAGCAGAGCTGGGGGGATCTGAGGGGTTCTAAAGGGATATATGCTCGTGCGCCGTCTGTACATTTCTGTTACTCGAGTGAACTAGAGAAAAGGCGCGTCTAGCTGCCGTTTAGCGTGAGCATTTCGCACATTTTCGCCGATATACCCCTAATCTCCCGGAATGTGTTATAAATCACATTAACTTTTTACGTTGGTTTTATAACGGGATGACCTCAAAAGTGTAACGGTTTGATAACGCTCCTATGTGCAGGTAGACGGCCTTTCCGGAGAATATACCAACGTCTAATAAACACTCCCTTCATCCTTCTTTGTGCAGGGCACCCCTCCTGAATCCGCTGGTTTTTCACCTAAGGAGTAGACACGACTTGTAATCATTTCGTAACCTTATTGAGACAAATCAAAAAGCATGGGTTGAGAAATTCTTCCTACCTTTGGTCCCACTGAGATCTTCTCGAAGCGACCGCCAGTTTTTAAGGACACTCCTTGGCTGGTTGAGATTTAGTATTGGAGACTGAATTCGTGGCTAAGCACCGCCGTCAAACCAACTCGACTGCTCGCAACGCAGCGGCTGTAACCGCCGTCGCAGCGGCAGCAACCTTGGTTAACCCCGCCGCCCAGGCTGCGCAGGTCGTCGTCCCTGGAACTGATCTTGCAGTGGAAATTCCAGGCATCGAGAATATACCGGGAATCGCTAATATCCCCGGTGTTGAGCAGTGGATCCCATCGCTTGCCGGGCAAGCCTCTGTTCCTAACTACTCAGCCGTCGTCGGATTCCCTGGCGTCGAGCAGCTTCAAACCCAAACCCTCGGACAGGCAGTAGTCGATGCAGCTCGCTCTCGTATCGGCTCCCCATATGTATGGGGAGCAACCGGGCCACATGCCTTTGATTGCTCAGGACTAACCACATGGGCCTATTCGCAGGTAGGTAAGCGCATCCCCCGGACGTCATATGCCCAGGCGTCCTCGGGCCAGCCGGTGTCTTACCAGGATCTACAGCCTGGAGATATCGTTGTCTTCTACTCAGGTGCATCCCACGTCGGTATCTACTCCGGCAACGGCATGGTAATACACGCACTCACCGAAGGTGTCCCACTCTCCGAGACTGCAATTTCTACGATGCCCTTCCACTCGGCAGTGCGGTACTAGTCTGTATGCTCCCATTCTCTAAGCCCTGAGCCCTAATAATCATAGGGGCTCGGGGTTTTTCGCTTTGTCCCATCTGGATGAGGGATGGGATAAAATGGCGGTTTAACTTTCATCTGATATGCCTAAAAGGGGTGGAGTATCGTGCACATTCGTGCCGTCGGCATAGTGACCGTGCTTGCTAGCGTGAGTTTGGGGTTGCCAATACTTAATGCCCAAGAACTTCCAGACCGTGATGTGGGCAACCTCATCGCGCGTATGGGCGAGATCTCCGCAGAGGCTAATATAAAAAACGAGGAGGTCAAGCAATTAGCTGAGGACCTAAAAGCCGCCGAAGCAGGATTACCTGATTTCGAGCACCGCGCTACAGAGGCCACGGCGCTCGCCGATGACGCTCTGAGAAAGCAACGCGATTACCAACGGAGTGTTAATTCGATTGCTCAGGCGAAATATCGGGGCGCAGTAAAAGATCGAGTCACCCAGGTTATCGGATCGAACAATCCCCAAAACGCCATCGACCGCTCAGCCTATTTTGCAACGTTGACCCATACCACCGAGAAGGTAGTAGAAAGCCTGCAGCAGGCTACACGCGAGGCTAACGAGGCGCGTAACGAAGCCCGTCAGGCCCTGGAGGAAGCAAAATTTAAGCGTAATAACATCATCGCTCGACAAAAAGATCTGGAGCGAGAAAAAGAAGAGCTCAAGACTAGGATCACCGAGGTGATTAACCAGGTTGATGCCCTCAGTCCTGCAGAACGGGCTCGCTGGGTGGAGAAGAATGGTCCGGTAGATTACACATTAGCGGGTATCGAGGGCGATAATCCCTCCGGTATGCAAGCCCTTGAAGTGGGTTTGACTAAGCTCGGCTCTCCCTACGGGTGGGGTTCCGCCGGCCCCGACGCTTTCGACTGCTCGGGACTAGTGGTCTGGTCTTATGCTCAGCAAGGAAAAGTACTTCCCAGAACCTCCCAAGCCCAGATGTCGGGTGGTAAGCCAATTAGCCGAGCAGAATTGCAGCCCGGTGACGTGGTGGGCTTCTACCCAGGGGCCACTCACGTCGGCATCTACGCTGGTAATAACAAAGTCCTCCACGCCAGCGACTATGGTATCCCCGTTCAGGTAGTGAGCATGGACTCCATGCCGTTTTATGGGGCGCGTAGATACTGATGCGGATCCTACTCGTTACTAACGATTTCCCCCCTACCACAGGCGGTATCCAATCATATGTGCGCGATTTTGTACATACCCTGCCTGCGGGCGATATCGTTGTCTACGCCTCTACCCAGGACCAACACGAAGCGGCACTCTATGATGCCACGGTTAGTTACCCGATCATAAGAGACTCCGCGCGAGTGCTGCTTCCCACTCCTCGGGTGCGCCGAAAGATGCAGCAAATAATTCGCACATATTCAGTCGATACCGTGTGGTTCGGGGCAGCAGCTCCCCTCGGACTCTTGGCGGCAGCAGCAAAAGAAGCCGGCGCGACTCGCGTAGTGGCTACCACTCACGGGCATGAAGTGGGCTGGTCCATGCTGCCTGTTGCCCGCTCCCTCCTTGGCACTATAGGAAAACACTCTGACTGCGTCACCTATATCTCTGATTACACCCTGGATCGCTTCGCGTCTGCCTTCGAGCAAAAAGGTTCGTGTCACTTTGCGCATCTGCCTTCAGGCGTGGACCACGACGTATTTAGACCTCGACCCACCCAACACAGTGAATCTCTGACGGTTGTGTGCATCTCTCGTCTGGTTCCGCGTAAAGGTCAAGATCAACTCATTCAGGTGTGGCCGGAATTTCTCCGCGCATATCCTCATGCCCAACTTATTATTGCTGGTAGTGGGAGAGACGAGAAGAGGTTACGCCGGTTAGCAGGTGATGAACCAACTATTACCTTTTCAGGTCGGATCAGTGAAACCGAAAAGGTAGAGCTCATGCAGAGTGCGGATATTTTTGCCATGCCTTGCCGCACGAGGGGAGGCGGACTCGACATCGAGGGCCTAGGGATTGTCTATCTTGAAGCGCAAGCTTGCCAAGTGCCGGTTATCGCTGGGAACTCAGGGGGTGCCCCGGAAACCATGACCGCTGATAGCGGTCTTGTAGTCCACGATTCGAAGGAGCTCCTTCGAGCCTTGTGCTACCTTGCTGAAGATGCTGAAAGACGTCGTGCCATGGGGGAGGCAGGCCGGAGGAATATCGAGGAAAATTGGACCTGGGATACCATGGGTCGGCGGCTGCGCACAGTTTTGGGTTATGCCGAGTAATTTAGAGCCAAGCTTCAAGACGTTATATCCTTGAATAATTAATCTACGTCAAAGAGTGGGTACAAAGGTTGTCTAAGGTCATGCATGAAATTCTCACCGTCGGTTTCGATATCGGGGGAACCAATCTGCGTGCCGGCGTGGTTGACCACGAGGGACATATCATCGATGCAGTAGCTACTCCCGTCCCGCGCAGTCCTGAAACCCTTGTGCGAGGTATTATCCAGGCGGTAGAGCATCTAAAATCCTCCCATGATATTGCTGCGGTGGGACTTGCAGTTGCGGGGTTCTTAGATCCTGAATGCGAAATCGTGCGCTTTGCTCCGCACCTTTCCTGGCGCGACTATCCTGCCAAGAGAGAACTTGAAAAGGCTCTGAGGTTGCCGGTTCGACTTGAACACGATGCCAATTCGGCAGCGTGGGGCGAAAACCAATTCGGTGCAGCCCGTGGTGTGGACAATTGGGTATTATTCGCCCTCGGCACCGGCATTGGGGCAACTTTGATGGATCGAAACACTATCTATCGCGGGGCCTTCGGCACCGCTCCGGAATTTGGGCACCTTACCGTCGTTCCCGATGGACGTGCCTGCGCCTGCGGGAAAAAGGGCTGTTTGGAGCGCTACTGTTCGGGATCGGCTTTAGAAGAAACCGCGCGAGAATACCTCAATCACCCCCACCATCTCCCCACAGCTTTAACACATAAGACAATCAGCGGCCGCCACATTATGCATCTGGCCCGTGAAGGCGATCCGCTAGCAACCGAGGTGCTCAAGGATTTTACTATCTGGCTGGGCAAGGGTCTGTCCATCGTCGGCGATGTCCTTGACCCCGGTCTTATTCTGCTGGGTGGGGGAGTCTCCCAAGATGCGGACCTTTATCTGGCTACTGCGAAAACGATTATGGCTGAGAATCTGGTGGGCGCCGGCCACCGCCCCGTGGCCGAGGTGAAATGCGCTGAATTGGGCGCTGATGCGGGTATGATAGGCGTAGCTGACTTGGCTCGGCGCTACGTTAACCCATCCCTGCCGGATTAAGACTATTCAGGAGCTTTCAAAGGATTATGACCAGCAAACAATGGTATTGGATATTCAAGTATATTGTGATGGGTCCTTTCCTGAAGCTTTATAACCGTCCCGAGATTACCGGCGCTGAAAATATTCCCCACACAGGTGGCGTCATACTAGCCTCCAATCACCAATCGGTGATGGATTCCTTCTACTTGCCACTGATGATTTCCCGCCATGTGACCTTCTTAGCCAAAAGTGAGTACTTCACCGGTACCGGCGTTATCGGGGCTATTCAGCGGTGGTTTTTTAATGCAGTAGGCCAGGTTCCACTTGATCGCACATCGTCAGACGCCAAGGCAGCTTTAGAGGAAGCCGCGGCGCGAATTCTCACCAATGGGGAAGTCCTGGGTATTTATCCAGAAGGCACTCGCTCTCCAGATGGCCGCATCTATCGCGGTAAGACAGGTATGGCACATATAGCTCTCAAGCTGGGAGTACCAGTGGTGCCGGTGGCTATGATCGGTGCTCGAAAGGCCAACCCCATTGGTTCCTGGATTCTTCGACCACATAAAGTAGGACTACGCATCGGCGAGCCTATTGACGCCCGCGCCTATATAACAGGTCTCGGCTTAGACCCCGAGACTCATGAAGCGAAGAGAGCCTTCACAGACTATTTTATGAAGACCCTGGTTGAGCTGGCACAGGCAGATTATGTCGATATATATGCCAGTACAGTCAAAGAATCCCTAGCCGCAGGAAAAGGTTATCCACTAGGGGCGGAACCGCAAGTCTAAATCCCGATTTTGGGGGCAGAACTACTACTTTGAGCCCGCCCCTTGTTATGCTTAGCCACTTGTAAAAACGATCCCCAGTGGCTGGAGAAAAAGACTGTGAGCACCCCATCGGATAAGGCCCGCCTACCGTGGCCTGATGTGGCGCGCGGCATCTCCATTATCGGCGTCGTAGCCCTCCACGCCACAATAGAGGTCCCCGGCGGGATAGATACCGGCTTAGCACGACTCAATGCCTTCATCGATCCCCTCAGAATGCCCCTTTTCTTCCTCGTTTCGGGCTTTTTTGCCCTGAAAGTCACTCGTTTTACAGCCAAAGAACTCTTCACCCACAGGCTGTGGTACCTATTTGTACCCTATATCCTCTGGACTCCCATATGGGTGCTGTTGACCGAGTACCTCCATCGCGGGCGGATAGTGGGGTTGCGAGAACTAACTGAGCTATTATTTGCTGCACATTCCATGTATTGGTTTTTGTATATGCTCATTCTCTTCACGTGTGTCTTGTGGCTGAGCCGCTCTTGGCGATTATCCCAACAGTTGCTCATCCCGAGTTTAATAATCGCTGTGACGCCACTACTGATCCAGCTCCCCATCCCAAATATTCACCGCTTTTTGTACTACCTACCCCCTTTTCTTCTAGGTGCCTACTTGCGCCCGTGGATAACGCACTTTGCCATGTCAGCTTTCAAGCCGGGCCATCTCCTTGGGGCTGGAGGTTTAGCGGTCGGAGCCTACCAGATTGAATTGATCGAGTTCTCTGCCTTCTGGGAGCCGCTACAGTTCGTGGGAATCCGCTTAGCCTACCTACCTCTAGCAGTTATAGCCGCCGTGGCACTGAGTAAAATCCCCCTGGTAGGTACTGTGCTCGCTAGTGTTGGGCAACATACTTTAGTGATCTATCTCGGTCACCCCATCGGGCTCAGTCTTGGTCTACTCATCCTGTTGCCATTCGAGCATTTCGGACATACTCACTTCATGGTGGGGGCAGCACTAGGGTGTTCCATTCTCGGGGCATGGGTGCTTCATAGAGTGCATCAACTCCCAGGCCTTAGATGGTTGGTCACTCCACCGCCTATTTCGCTACCACTTTGGGGCACCCGCACCCAATCAGTACACTTGGCTTCACGATGAAGATCAAGATTATCGCGACCCTCCTGCTGCTGATCGGCTATGTGATCGTGGGGGCCTTGGATTTCCATAATTCGGTTATCGCCCCTATGGTGTGCGTTGCTGTGGCATTGATCTTTTTCTGGCCCAGTCGAAAGGACAGCTGAGATGAGATTTTTCTATGATACCGAGTTCATCGAGGACGGCACCTCAATTGATCTGGTCTCTATCGGCATTGTGGCGCAAACAGGAGAAGAATTCTATGCCGTATCCACTGATGCAGACCACCGCTTGGCCAATGCGTGGGTTAAAGAACATGTACTCAACCAGCTTCCCAACCCCGCTAGCTCGGTGTGGATGAATAATGAACGCATTGCTGCAGAAGCTTTGAAATTTATGAGCAGTTTCCCCGGATCAATCGAACTCTGGGCTTGGGTCGGGGCCTATGACCACGTGGTCTTTGCTCAATTATGGGGCGATATGCAGGGGATGCCGAGGAATCTGCCACGTTATACTCGAGAACTTAAGCAGTACTGGGAATTAGCTGGTAAACCACAACTTCCTCCTCTTCCAGCAGGAAACCACGATGCTTTAGTCGATGCCAGACATAATCTCGCCAAATTCCAGGTCTGCATGGCCGCTATGCCCCTCAATCAAAGGAATGCGGTCATGACATCGGGTGCTATGGATTAAGTCACTATGTGATTTTCGTGATAAACATAGAGGTGTGAGTTGGACAGTAGATATTCCTAAAGAAGCCCTCCCAGATTTACCGCCGCTACCTGATGGCATTCGCGAAATCTTCGACGACGTCATTGCGCGTCCCGCCCATCAGCAGCCAAACTGGGACCCGCACATCGCAGCGAATGTGCGCAAGATTCTGGAATCGGTGCCGCCGATCGTGGTTGCCCCCGAAATTAGAGAACTTGAAAGCAATCTCCGAGATGTGGCTTTAGGGCGAGCCTTCTTGCTTCAGGGTGGCGACTGCGCCGAAACCTTCGAGTCCAATACTGAACCCCATATTCGCGCCAATATCAAGACCTTGCTGCAAATGGCTGTCGTGCTCACCTACGGTGCGTCAACTCCAGTAGTGAAGGTTGCGCGCATTGCAGGCCAATATGCAAAGCCCCGTTCGAGCGATCTCGACGAAAATGGTCTACCCAACTACCGCGGCGATATTGTTAACGGCGTCGAAGCGCACGCCGAGTCACGCTATCATGATCCAGCTCGTATGATCCGTGCTTATGCAAACTCCTCGGCTGCCATGAATTTGGTTCGTGCCTTGACCGCCTCGGGTACCGCCGATCTCACCCGAGTGATGGAGTGGAATCGCGAATTCGTCTCCACATCTCGAGCCGGCGCCCGCTATGAGGCACTCGCTCAAGAAATCGAGCGCGGACTGGACTTTATGGGAGCGTGCGGAGTCAACGATGATTCACTCCGCCACGCTACGATCTTTGCTTCCCATGAGGCTCTCCTTGTCGATTATGAGCGCGCCCTCCTCCGCCTTGCAACCGATGAAGAGGGTCGTACCTCCTTATACGATCTGTCAGCGCACCAGCTGTGGATAGGCGAGCGTACCCGAGGTATCGATGATTTCCATGTGAACTTCGCCGCCATGATCTCTAATCCCATTGGTTTAAAAATCGGTCCGAGTGTTACCCCGGCTGAAGCTGTAGCCTATGCAGACAAGCTTGACCCGAACTTTAAGCCGGGTCGACTGACTCTGGTGGCGCGAATGGGACACGACAAAGTGCGCTCAGTTCTGCCAGGAATCGTCGAGGCTGTGGAGGAGTCAGGGCACAAGGTCATTTGGCAGTCTGACCCTATGCACGGCAATACCATTACATCGTCGAATGGCTATAAGACGCGTCACTTTGACAAGGTTATCGACGAGGTTCAGGGCTTCTTTGAAGTCCACCGCGAACTAGGCTCGCACCCCGGCGGAATTCATATTGAATTTACCGGAGAGAATGTCACTGAATGCCTAGGAGGTGCTGAGGATATCCAAGACTTGGATCTGCCCGGTCGCTATGAGTCAGCGTGTGATCCCCGTCTGAATACTCAACAGTCTCTTGAACTGGCATTCCTAGTCGCTGAGATGCTAAGAAATTAAAAAAGGAACCCGCCATTTGGCGGGTTCTTTTTTCCTAGGACACGGTGGCAGTTATGCGCTGGCCCGGTTTAACGGATTTACCCGCTTTCGGTGATTGCTTAGTCACAATTGCTCCGTCGTCCGCACTCGACGCTACAACTAAACTGAGTCCAGCGTCTCGAGCGGCGCGCGCGGCATCGGCAACGCTCAAGCCAACAAAATCGGGAACCGATATCCTCGACACTACAATGATGGTGACCTCCGCTGCGTCGGCGTCGATGAGTGTTCCAGGTGGCGGATCGAGCGTGGCTACCGCCTGATCAGAAAAGCCCGCAGCGGTGGCTGAAGATGCTCGTTTAGTGGCTTTAACCTTAACGCCTAGGTCCTCTAATTGGCTGCGAACCTCGGCAGCGTCAAGCCCGACAACCTCGGGCAGAACTACCGCCGTGGACACTGAGATTGTAATATCCTGACCTTTCGCCGCTTGTTCGCCAGCAGGCGGATCACTCTTGATCACTTTGCCATCTGTCATCGTCTCATCGTAGATTTTTTCAATAATGACATTGAAGCCAGCCTCTTCGAGGATGGTGCGCGCCTGTGGGCTTGTCTGGCCCTTAACCTCAGGTACTGTCACCGGCTCGGGCCCCTTGGAGCGATGCACTGTGACTACCGATTGGGTAAGCACCTCCGTGCCGGGTTCCGGTTCCACGCGGCTGATCTCACCCGCTGGGATATCGGAGGAGAATTCTGGTTCTCCCTCTTGAGCCGCCAATGTGTAATTGGCCAGAATCTGAGGGTAGTTAGCGATTCCCCGAAAATCAGGCACCCGTGGACGCCCCTTGGACACCAAAAGGGTGACAACGTCACCCTTAACCTGTCGTCCACCTGCTTGAGGATCGGTGCCAGCAGCAAAACCTACCGGAATATCGTTGGCATAGGCCTCCTGGCTGGTGGTTGAGAAACCGGCTTCACTCAGTACTCGTTCAGCAGCTACTCGCTCCATACCAATGACCTGTGGGATCTCCCCGTAGCGGCCGGAACCAAACCACCACCCACCGATCGCTACCGCAATGGTGAGAATGAGGGCCAAAATTGTCCACGCAATCAGTCGCCCTTTGCCGCGGTTGTGAGCGGTCACTGGTGGGGTATATGGGATGGTTACTGGCTCCGGAATATAGCGTGGCGCGCTATTTACGGGAGCAAAGGTAGTGGTCTCGTTGAGAGCGTCAAAATCGGGGGCTGATTCTGTGGCAAGAATGGAAGTCTCTTCATTGCTGCCGATTACTGGCAGTACGGTGGTGCTATCCACCGGATTCTCGCTCATCTCTCCAGCAGTTAGCGCCGTTGTGAACATGGCAGAATTGTCGTCTTCGATTATGCCTTCAGCGGCACGCGAGGCCGCACCGTCGCGAGGCACGGGCACCGTGAAATCAGGAAGCTGCAATTCCTCAGCGACGTCTTCGAGTGCGAGTAGAAATTCCGATGCATTATTAAAGCGCTCGCTGGGACTAAAAGAGCACGACGACACTACCAATTCATCGATGAGCTTCGGAACCCCGCTGATTTGAGAGCTGGGAACAGGCACGTCGATATCGAGCCGCGCAAACGCTTTTTCCATATCGGATTCACCCGTAAAGGGTGTTTCTCCGGTGAGCAGTTCGAAGAGCACCAGACCTGCGGAGTACACATCAGACGCTGGGGTGATGGAGGCACCGGAAACCTGTTCTGGTGACAGATAGCTAACCGTACCGACAATTGAGTTCTGATCGCCGTCGTGGGCGGCGGCGCGCACGAGACCAAAGTCGGAGAGCTTAACCTGGTGATGGGACGAGATGAGAATATTATCTGGCTTCAGATCACGGTGGACGAGTCCGGTTTGATGGACGGCATCAAGACCCTTAAGGACCTCGCGCATCACCGCGACGGCGGCATGCGGTGGCATAGGACCGCGCTCAGCGAGTAATTCCCGCAACGTGCCGCCGGTGATCAACTCCATGATGAGGTAGAGGTGTTGCCCCTGCGAGGAGAAATCATAGACGCCGACAAGGTTAGGGTGGTTGATGCGCGCCATCGCCTGGGCTTCGCGGTGGAACCGCTGTCTAAAGACAGGGTCGTTAACGTAGCGTTCGTTCATGACCTTGGCGGCCACGCGCCGACCCAGGCGGGTATCGAGGCAGCGGTAAACCGTGGACATTCCACCTTTCGCAATCGGTGCTTCGATTTTGTACCGGTCTTCGAGGATATCGCCAACGTTTAACTGCATGCTTTCGATTATTCCCTAAAACCTCGGAGTTGCGGAAACTGCGTCAGTGAGAAAAGTCTTGGTATGTTAGCTGTGTGAGTAGTGAAAAAGTTTCAGCTTCGATAATCCCCGCCGATACCGAATTGCTAACAGTGGTTGAATATGCCCAGCGCTTGGGTGTTGCAGTGACCCGAGTATTCGATATGTTGGGCGAGCATAGGCTCATCTGTGTATACGATGGTGCGATCAAAAAAATTCCGGCCGATTTCCTTTCCGCGAAGGGAACAACCAATAAATTCGTCCCAGGTCTTATCGCCCTACTCTCGGACGGTGGCTATACCGATACCGAAATTTTTACCTATCTCTACACTGACGATGACTCCCTTCCTGGTCGTCCTATAGATGCCCTCCACGGGCATCTAGCGCGCGAAGTTATGCGGCGCGCACAGGCTATGGGTCTCTAGATTCTTATAAGCCGTGCTGCGCTGACGGCTACCAGGGCGCAACAGATGACCCAGATCGGATTATAGAGTTGGTGATTGCCCGAACCGGTAAAGCTGGCCGCAATGAAGATGCTGCAAGCTGCGAGTGCCCGGATGAGTAAAGGCCTCTCGCGTAGTCCAACTACCACCGCGCTCAATGGCAGAATACTGGCGTAGTACCACGGTAATACCACTGCATTAAAGCTCAAGACCACGATATACATGACAGCCATAGCGGCCACCGGTTTCGTGCGACCCCACCACCAACAGAGGAGATACCCTCCGACCATGATGACAGCACCCATCTGGCGCATCACTGCCAGAACCTCGTTATACGGGAAGGGCTCGATAAATAGTGACCCAATAACCGCGATCTGGTCACTGATAAGGGTAGGGACGGACAGCGAATTTATAACCTTGGAATTACCCGTGAGCGCTTGGATCCATCCATAGGAAGCACCCGAAGCGGTGGTGATTAACGCTAGAACGGCTACACTAAGAAGTGCTCCGATTGTTGCGTGCAAGAAAAAGGCGCGCACCCGAGCAGCTGTTGAGTTGTGGCGATTGACCGCGATCCAGATCACAAAAGGTAGGACAAAACCCGCCGTTGCCTTTAGCGACATCGCTAATGCAATGAGCACAATACCGCTATAGAATCCCCCAATATTGGGAAAGCGGTAGATGCTCACGAGGCCGACCATCACCAGACCTACCATGATGGCCTCATTATGCAGGCCACCAATAAGATGGATGAGCATGACAGGATTGAGCACGCCTATCCACAGCGCAAAACTTCTGTCTACACCGAATATCAGCGCCAGCCGAACCACACCATAAGCTATGAGTGCACACCCGATCAGCATGACGGCTTTTATGAGGTAGACACCTATGAGCACCTGATCGCCCGCTAGAATCGTGATTCCCTTGCTCAACCATAAATGCAATGGCCCATATGGGGTAGTGGTATTACGCCAATCATGGGAGACCTCGAAGAGGTAATTATTGGGATTAACAGCGGGGCCTTGGGTGTAGGCGTCGAAACCGTCGCGCAACAGAGTACCTTGCATGAGGTAGGAGTAGACATCACGCGACATAAGGGGAGCTGCTGGAATGAGAGGCACCACCCACCACAGCATAACCTTACGCATAAAGGAATAACTTGGTAGGCAGAGTCCGAGAAGAACCCACGCCGCTATCAGACCCATGGTGCCCACCCACACCGCGGTATTAGACAACGTTGCTCCGTGACCAAAGCTGAGAAATTCCCAACCGAGACGCTTGAGTAGCCCGTCGCGCCGCTGGATTGCACCGCCACCAAAAGAACCTAGAGTAAGCAGGAGAGCAGAGACTGAGCCGAGGATGAGGCCAGCGCGGGCGGGGGAAAGCTGGGTGATGTGCGAATAAAAAGGTGAGCTGGCAGGCATATCAGTGGCTAAAGGGCACGCGCCGTGGCCTGGGAGGCAATCTGCGAGAGTAACTCAAATACTTCTGGCTTCAGGTTAAGCTGCTCCAGATAGTGAAGTCCTTGTGAGACCATCGTGTCAATTCGCTCTTCGATTGCTTCATCGGCCCCTGTGCTTTTGATATCGGCCGTTAGCTGGCTAATAGCTGCAGCGTCCACGACGTTGCCTATACCAGCTCGAATCCGCTTTTTAGTTGCGGGATCAGCAAGTTTGAGCGCAGTGGCGAGAAGTACCGTTCGTTTACCCTCGCGCAGATCGTCGCCTGCTGGTTTGCCGGTAACCTCAGGATCCCCGAAGACCCCCAATTGATCGTCTCGGAGTTGGAAAGCTATACCGATTTCCCTACCAAAGTGTCGCAAACCGGTGATTCGTTCGGCCGAGGCATCACCGAGTGCAGCTCCGATATGTAAGGGGCGCTCGATGGTATAGGCGGCGGTTTTGAAACGATTGACATTATTGGCTAGGGCGAGATCTTCGCTTGAGCTAGCCTCTAGCGCGATATCAAGTAATTGGCCGCCGATAACCTCCGTTCGCATTCCGCGCCATGCCGGTAGGGCTCTGGTGATGGCAGCGGGGCTTAACCCAGAGGAGTGGAACATATCGTCGGCCCAAACGAGCCCGAGATCGCCCATGAGGATGGCGACTGATTCTCCAAAGTGAGCGCTATCGCGAGACCAGCCGCGCTGTCGGTGTGTGGATTCGATGAGGCGGTGAAAGGTGGGATTGCCGCGTCTCGTATCAGAAGAATCGATAATATCGTCGTGGATGAGAGCACAGGCCTGAATAAATTCAAGCGAAGATATGGCAGTGATAACAGCTTCGACGTCTTCACACTCATGACCAGCTGCCACATAACCTGCCCAGGCGCACAGAGGTCGCATCCTTTTCCCGCCGCTTAGGACAAATGTTTCCAGTTTCCCTACAGCCTCCGAGACAGGGTCTCCGATAGTAGCAATAGCTTCGCGCTGCTCGCTAAAGAAGCGGCGGAGCTTATCTTCAACACGAGCTGGTAGATCCTCGATTGCAGGGTACTGATTCATGATTCCTCGCGCGGGTGAATGAGTTCGAATTATTAACGTATTGCGGCGGATGTCACCAAGTCTTCCTGACTAGTTTACGGTATATCCGCTACCGCGCAGCATTTTTTTAAGCAGCGCACTCTCATCAGGTCTGTAGTGAGCTGAGCGCCTGCACTGGCTTAGGGGCGCAGTTGCTTAGAGAGGATGGCAAAGGGGCGGGCATCGCCGCGAAAGTGAAAATCGCGAAGTACATCTTGAAAGCCAAAGTTCCTATACAGGTGGAAGGCTGCATTCTCTTCTGCGTTCACTTCGGGAGTAGATAGTATCGCGTACTCACAGTCCACCTTGTGCAGTAGCTGTTGGAGGAGGGAGTGGCCGATCCCCAGTCCTTGGAGTCGGGGTTCGACGTGAATTTCGGAAATAGTGAAATAATCTCCTAGCACCTCTAAGCGGTGTGACCCATGCTCACGCAAACCGCGCCGAATTTCTTGGTCCCACCACTGGTGGCGGGCTCCGCGGTGGCCAAAACAAAAGCCCAAAAGGTGGCTGGCATCATGCGCGATAACTGATTGAAAATCTTTTTCGAGGGAGGCAATCCGCCACGCTTTCATCGCTGTGTTGTGCACGTCTGTGCCATAACTCATCGCACGGATATAAATACTGACCAGTTGGGGACAGAGCACCGAGAATTCATAAGGGCTCAGGCGTGAGTAGAAGATAGGCACCCTTGTATGGAACCACGTTTTTAAGCAGATAACTTTGTTTAGCGGAAAATACCCCTTCTCATTTTAGAACATATGTTCTAAAATGAGAAGTGTGTAGTCCACCTCATTCGATAATCTGAGCTACAACAAGCAAATCTTCGTTCTAAAAAGGCATAAGCCCCCTGAGTCTCGTCGCTCGAAAGGCGTGAATGATTAAGGAGAAAGATAATGGGAGTCGTCGTTTCGGCTAGTACACGTTTTCAGGCTGGTCAGGGGAGTGCCGCGGGTTTCTTAAACCGTGCTCAGGTGCTCACCCGTGAGGCGGTGCAGGCTCGCGACCACGGTCGTCTCGATATCGCCTTAGAATATGCATACCTGGCATCCATTAAGGTTGCGGCTGCGTGGGTGTCCTGTACCGTCGTGGCGAAGCGTAAACGGAAGCCGCGTTCAGTTTTTGCTCAGTTAGCTATGGTGGGCGGCGAGGCTACGCAGTGGGCGCAGCGTATCGGAGCCTTTTCGCAATTGCGTAGCCGATCTCTATCGGGATTGGAGTGCCAGCTAACCGTGGAGGTCTTAGATGAGCTCATCGAGCTCGTGGCCGAGTTTTATAACGAGGTGGATCGGATTACCGTGGTCTCCTACCCAGCGGCTTCTTAGATGGGGGTGACGTGGCTAGAAAAGTGTTCGCTAAGGGAACTTTCGCTTCGGGGTGGCCGTTGTAGTACTAAGAAGGCATAATCTTTGCTATGTCGAGAGCGGTTTCATGCAGCTCCTCCCGATAAAAAGGCATTATGCTGGTTGTATTCACAATATATCGCTGCATTGCGTACCAAGGGAGGCGCCGTGTCACTTTCCGAGCACGAGCAAGAATTACTCAAGGAGATCGAACGGTCGTTGCTGGCGGAGGATCCACATTTCGGTAAGTCGGTCCCGCGAGGCGAAGCTCATAGCGCGCTGAGCTTCAGGGGCTTTGCAGTTATCGTCATTGGCCTTGTGATGTTGGTCGGTGGGGTAGCACTTAGTCAAATCTCCCTATGGCTGGTTGCCCTCAGTATTGTCGGCTTTGTGGTGATGGTGGCTGGCGCTATCTGGATGCTCAGTGGAGATGGTGCTTCTAGTGGTTTAACGAAGAGAGAGAAAACCCTACCACGGCCGGTCAAAGACGACGGCTTGGGGTCGCGTATGGAAGAGAATTTCCGCAAACGCTTCGAAAAATAAACGCTTTTTATCTCAGCCCTCAAGAGAAATCTTGGGGGTTTTTATTGTGCTCCCCACTTCCCCCCACCATCAATGGCTGGGTTTTAAATTTTTTGGATAGTGCTGGAATGGTTCTCGGTTAAGTTGTGGATGATGGTGCAGTTCGCCACAGAAATATGAGGTTTTTGAGGACTGCTGTTAAGTCTTGTGAATGATGGGTGTGTCTTATACTAGCGGTGTACAACGATACCAATGGGGGAGAATCCAGGGGTGAACTGGCTATAGCTAAAATTTTGCCCCACTCATATCTGCGCAGGTAAAAGCATTTTTTGCGCGCAAGAAAAGGGTGGATTCAATGTTTGGCTACAAAAAGTGGGGGATTGTGGGGTAGAGTGGGGCACGTAGTAAACGGGAAACCTTCGCAGATAAGTGGAGGACACACGATTACTGCCCCTTGATTGTCAACCGAGGCTTGGAAAAGAAAGGTGGGTGCCTGCATCCATGTTTCTGGGAACTTATACCCCCAAGCTGGACGATAAGGGCCGCCTGACTCTTCCGGCAAAATTTCGAGAGGAATTAGCCGGCGGTCTCATGGTGACCAAAGGGCAAGACCATTCCCTGGCGGTCTACCCGAAGGATGAATTTGTCAAACGCGCTCGCAAAGCGGCAGAAGTTTCGCGAACGAATCCTGAGGCACGCGCCTTTATCCGTAACCTCGCAGCAAGTGCGGATGAACAAAGGCCAGATGGTCAAGGACGCATCACTTTATCGGCTCCGCACCGTGAGTATGCGGGTCTTGTGAAGGAATGTGTGGTCATAGGATCCATGGATTTCCTTGAAATCTGGGACGCCGAGGCCTGGGCAACGTACCAAGAAGAAACTGAAGCAGCCTTCGCAGCTGCCGATGGTGATATCTTGGGCGGTTTGCTCTAACGCTGCATCGAGTACGCGGAGTGTACATATGAACTCCATTCTTGATCGTCGTTCTGGTGTACTTCCCCGACATCAGAGCCTGGATCTAATCCAGTGGATGAAGAATGGGGCTCTATGTATACCCCACCAACTCGACTGGCATGACGAAGAGTTCAAGGGAAAGAGACGCTTGTGGTTGACAGCACTACTCAGTTTGATCACACCGCGGCCAATCACGGCCACATACCGGTTATGCGAGACAGGATCGTTGAACTTCTCAGTCCCGCTGTCGAGCTCATGGGCGATAACGCCGTCATTATTGATGGCACCCTAGGTGCTGGAGGGCACAGCGAATCCCTTCTGAACACCTTTACAAGCGTGCATATTATCGGCCTCGACCGAGATGAGCGGGCCCTAGACCAGGCCCGTGAGCGTTTAAAACCCTTTGGCTCTAGGTTTATCGCCTTCAATACTCGCTTCGATCGCTTCCTGCCTCTCTTAAGAGCCTCCGATGCCCCTGGGTGTACCTTATTAAAAGAATTCGGACTCACGGGTGCTCTTTTTGACCTGGGAGTGTCATCGATGCAGCTTGATCAGATTGAGCGAGGCTTTGCCTACCGAGTCGATGCACCCCTCGATATGCGTATGGATGGCAATGACGGGCTCACCGCCGCCGATATTCTCAATACTTACTCCCACGGCGACTTGGCACGTCTGCTCAAGACCTACGGCGAAGAACGCTTCGCTGGAAAGATCGCTACGGCCATCGTGAAGGAACGCGAGAAAGCACCATTTGTT
The DNA here is from genome assembly GCF_024814515.1 of Corynebacterium sp. ES2775-CONJ. Taxonomy (NCBI): domain Bacteria; kingdom Bacillati; phylum Actinomycetota; class Actinomycetes; order Mycobacteriales; family Corynebacteriaceae; genus Corynebacterium; species Corynebacterium sp. ES2775-CONJ. The sequence goes on from NZ_JANUXT010000001.1 coordinate 34,782, forward strand.
ACCTCGGCGCGCCTAGTCGAACTTCTCTATGCCACTATTCCCGCCGCGACTCGCCGCACTGGTGGTCACCCCGCAAAAAGGACATTCCAGGCCCTACGCATTGAGGTGAACAAGGAGCTCGAAGCCATCGAGAATGTACTTCCCGTCATCACTGATCTTTTAGCTCCAGGCGGGCGATGTATCTTTATGGCCTATCAGTCTCTTGAGGACAAGATCGTGAAGAATTACTTCAAAAAAATTACGGCGGACACTACACCCTTGGGGCTACCGGTTCATTTGCCTGATGATTCTCCTCGCTTCAAACTTCTGACCCGGGGAGCGGAGAAAGCTTCTGCTACTGAAATTGATACCAATCCGCGTTCCGCCCCTGTTCGGGTTCGGGCTGTGCAAGCAATAAAAGAAGGCATAGGATCATGAATGCAACGACCATCGAGCCCCGCAAGCGCACTGGTCAGTCTCGCGACTTAAGCAAGGGGTCTATGCAGAGCTCTCGACTTAGCACGCTAGCACCTCCTCAGCGCCCCGTGGTTACCCGCACGGTGACTGCCCCTCAAAGGCGCTTCCAACATAAGAGTGGCTCAAAGCAACAGTTCACACACCGTGGTCGCCGAATCGAACGCCCGCAAGCTAATCGACGCGCGGTGTATACGGTTGTAGGCTTCACCCTCCTCATTCTGCTCGGTTTCCTGGCCGCCTCAATTGTCTCTGGTGTGACCACCCAACAAGCCTTCAGGATCACCGAGCTAAGGATCGCGCAGCAGACTTTGGATAACCAGCTCGAGACGCTCAATAGAGACGTGGAGCGAGCCGCAGCGACAGGTCAAATTGCCCGCCAAGCACAGCGCTATGGCATGGTGATTCCAGATCAGCCAGGTGTCTTAGTGCGCAATCCCGATGGCACCGTAGTCGAACAGCGACCCCCTAGTGATCGCACGCGCCCGATCACCGATATCAACGATGAGTATATGACGTCTAATATCCCCACCAGCGATCCGCTCCACACACAGGGTACGATGGATCAACAGACTACGGCGCCCATCGAGGGTCCCGTGGTGGCAGATATCGCTCCCTATACTGCAGGGAACTAGAGTATTTCGAGGTTCTATAAGCCGTGGATAAGCCGAGATCTCAGCGACCGGGACGAGAGGATAGCTCGTCCCGGCTTCGCGGTTACCCGAATCTAGCGCCCGAACGACCTCAGAAAGCGCCACAAAAGACTGCCCCACAAAAAGCAATGCGCCAGCGGATCGCTCTAGTGCGAGTATTAACCGTCGTGATCGCGGTCGTTCTTATCGGGCGAATGGCTTTTATCGATATCGCTTGGGGACCGGAACTAGCCGCCCGCGCCGAACAGCAGCGCACCCGAGTATTCGAGGATCATGCAAAGCGCGGGGAGATTGTTGATAGACAAGGTAAAAAACTCGCATTCACCATGCGATCGAGTATGTTAAGCGTTCACCCGAATCTATTGCGCGACGAGCTTCCCTATGTGATCAAAATGGATCTGATCAAAGAAGGCAAGTGGGGCAGCATAGCCGTTAAAGATCGCGATAGCGTCCTTGAGGGCCTCGTCGATACCTATCTGCGCAATTATGCAACAGAAATAGCTTCCATCATCACCGAGAACGCAGCCTCCCATCATGACGTCTCCGCCAAGGAGATCTATCAGACGCTGACTAGCGACAGTACCTACTCGGTTCTGGTCGCTCGGGTAGACCCAGATATAGCGCAGATGGTTGCCGATAAGTTCTTCGGCATTGTGGTGGAGAATAAATTTTTAAGGGAATACCCTAACGGTGCCATTGCCTCTAATGTCTTAGGCAAAGTAAGCCCCCAGGGTGCGGGGCAGTTCGGCTTCGAAGCCTCGCGAGATTTTCTTCTCGCTGGCCGCGATGGCCAGTACACGTACGATGTTTCAAATGGGGGACCCGTCATCCCGGGTACTCGTCGCGATAAGACCCTGCCCGTCGACGGAGGAAGCGTTACCCTCACCCTCGATTTGGATCTGCAAACCTATGTGCAACAACAACTAGAACAAGCCAAAGCAAATTCTTTAGCACAGAGCGCATCAGCAGTTGTTCTCGACGCCCACACCGGTGAAGTTCTGGCTATGGCTAATACGGACGCCGTTGATAACACCGGTGATCTGCAAAAGCAACTCGACGAAGGCAAGAATTTCGGAAATCCTACGATATCCGAGCCCTTTGAACCTGGATCGGTAGCTAAGATCATTACTGCCGCCGGCGTCATTGAGGATGGTGTGAGCACGCCCGATGAGGTGCTCACCGTCCCAGGATCCATCCACATGGCGGGAGTCAGCGTCAAAGATGCGTGGGACCATGGACCAGTGCCCTATACCACTACTGGGATTTTTGGAAAATCTTCCAATGTAGGAACCCTCATGCTAGCCCAACGTCTTGGCGAGCAGCGCTATGGGGATTTACTCAAGAAATTTGGCATTGGACATCCCACGGGCATTGAATTGCCTGCCGAGTCGGAGGGACTCTTACCGCCGATCGAACAGTGGTCGGGAGGAACCTTCGCTAATCTTCCCATCGGCCAAGGCATGAGCTGGACATTGCTTCAAATGGCTGGAGTTTACCAAACTCTCGCTAATGGCGGTGAGCGTATCGAACCTCGCATTATCGCTGAAGCCCGTGATACTTCAGGCACCGTTATTGAACAACCGGAACCTCGAAGAGTTCGGGTAGTGAGTAAGGAAACGGCGCAAACCGTGGTAGATATGTTCCGCTCTGTCACCCAATCCGATCCCAGTGGACTGCAACAAGGAACCGGTAGCACGGCAGCGATTGCGGGTTACCAAATCGCCGGAAAGACTGGTACCGCACAGCAGGTTGATCCCCTCACCCAGGCCTATTCCAATTCCGCATACTGGATCACTTTCGCCGGTATCGCTCCAGCGGATGACCCCCGCTTCGTTGTGGCCCTTATGTTAGATCGGCCGCAACGTGGTGTTCACGGTGAAGGCGGGCAATCAGCAGCGCCGCTCTTCCACGATATTGCGAGCTGGCTTCTCGATCGCGATAATATTCCGCTGAGTCCCCCCGATTCAGGTCCGATGATCCTGCAGGTTCCTTAGCAACCGGCGAATCCCCCCCCCTTATATAGGGCTACCGAGCAAAAAATACAATGTGGAGAGAAGGTTAGTGACAGTGCAGAATCAGCAGCAAGGAATCACCCTATCGATTCTTGCCGACATTGCAGGTGCGACTCTGGTGAACGCAGACGCAGCACGGGGAGGGATCACTGGCATTAGCCTCGACTCGGCGTCGGTGCAGGAAGGTGAAATCTTTGCCGCTTTACCAGGCACCCGTGTCCACGGCGCCCAGTTTGCAGGCTCCACCGCGGCAGCAGCTATTCTCACCGATCGCAAAGGATTGCTCATCCTTGAAGATGAAGGAGAACAGCGCCCCATTTTAGTGGTGGAGGATATTCGTTCCATTCTCGGCCCCGTCGCCAGTTATATATTTTCCGACCCTTCTGCTGATTTAACCGTTATTGGTATCACCGGCACATCTGGAAAGACCACCACAAGCTACCTGTTAGAGGCTTGTCTCATGGCAGCGGGGAAAAAGGTTGGCATTATTGGCACCACGGGCACGAGGATTAATGGCGTGAAGGTGCCTACCTCACTTACCACCCCAGAGGCCCCAACTCTGCAAGCCCTTTTCCACCAAATGCTCGATAGCGGTGTGACCCACGTGGTTATGGAGGTATCCTCCCACGCTCTTATGCTAGGGCGTGTCAATGGGGTTCATTTTGATCTCGCAGGGTTTACTAACCTTTCTCAAGACCACCTTGATTTCCACCGCTCCATGGAAGAGTACTTCGAGGCTAAGGCCCTTTTATTCGATCCCCAATCAGCCATCCACGCATCTCGAGCCGTTATCAACACCGACGATGAATGGGGAAAGAAAATGCTGCTCAGAGCGGGTTCGCTAGCCCGTGCTTTAAGGACTGTGGACAATTATACGAGCCAGAGCACTCACTATGAGGTCACCGGCATTCGCAGTGCCAAGGCGGGATCTCAGGAGTTTAGCTTTAATTCGGTACCAGTTGTCCTTCCTATGCCAGGGCGTTTTAATAGCGCGAATGCGGGCCTCGCCCTAGCCCTCGTCGATAGTCTCGGACTCGATATATCAGCGGCAGTCAAGGGCTTAGCTACCGTCGGGGTGCCCGGACGCATGGAACGTATCGACGGTGGTCAAGATTTTCTGGCTGTGGTTGATTATGCGCACAAACCAGCAGCAGTACAGGCCATATTAGAGACCGTGAGAGCACAAACTCAGGGTCGTGTGGGCATTGTTCTTGGCTGCGGCGGGGACCGCGATGAATCTAAGCGGGCAGTAATGGGTCAGATAGCTGCAGGGCTTAGCGATCTTTTGGTGGTCACCGATGACAATCCGCGCTCGGAGGATCCAGCACAGATCCGACAGGCCATGCTCACTGGGGCACGGGAAGAAAAGGAGAGCGGTGACGTCATAGAAATCGGGGATCGCAGAAACGCAATAGAATACGCAGTGAATTGGGCTCAGCCTGGTGACTCGATCATTATCGCTGGAAAAGGGCATGAAGTAGGACAGCTGGTCAACGGAGTCAATCACCACTTTGACGATAGGGAAGAACTAGCCCTGGCCATAGAAAAGAGATCCCGCAAATGATCGCCATGAGCTTAAATGAGATCGCCACCGCCGTGGGCGGAATTGTCGTGGACGCCACCGGCTCCGAAATCGTGGATGGGTCAGTGGAATTTGATTCGCGGGCAATCAAACCAGGCGATCTTTTTCTAGCAATACCAGGAGCCCGCGTAGATGGCCATGACTTCGCACAACAAGCACGGAAGCGGGGAGCCCAGGCCGTCATGGGCTTGCGGCCTACGGGCGTACCCACGGTCGTTGTCCCGCATATCGGCCCCGCAGATAGCAATTCATATGCCACAGAGCACGACCAGGACGGTTCGGTAAGCAGTGTGCTCGCCGCTTTAGCCACACTTGCTCACCACCTGATCACCCGTCTTGACCAACTCACCGTGATCGGCGTTACTGGCTCGGCCGGCAAAACAAGTACCAAAGATATCATCGCCAGTATTGCGCGACTCGCGGGAGAAACCGTCGCGCCACCGGGCTCCTTTAATAACGAAATTGGCCACCCCTATACCGCCTTACGCTGCACCGAAAGCACCCGGTATCTTGTCGCAGAACTTAGTGCGCGCGGACTCGGACACATCGCTCACCTAGCTCAGGTCGCACCTCCACAGATTGGAGTGGTGCTCAATATAGGAAGCGCCCATATGGGGGAATTTGGGTCGAAAGAAATTATTGCTCGCGCCAAAGGAGAGTTGGTCGAAGCTCTCGACCCTCAAGGGGTAGCCGTGCTCAACGCGGACGACCCCTTAGTCATGCAGATGCGCCAAAGGACATCCGCGCGGATTCTCACCTTCTCCACGAAAAAGCCGGCCGATCTGTGGGCCAGTGATATCAGCCTTGATAAGCTCTCACGGGCCCGGTTCACGTTGCACTACGGTGGCGAAAACGCGGTTATCCACCTCAATATTTTCGGTGCTCATCAGGTTTCTAATGCTCTTGCCGCCGCGGCTGCGGCCGTGGGAGCGGGAATCGCCTTTGCAGATATCGTCGCGGGACTAAATTCTCACCAAGGGACATCAGCTAACCGTATGGATGTCAATATTCGCCCAACGGATAACCTAGTGGTCATCAACGATAGCTACAACGCCAACCCGGAATCTATGCGCTCAGGTATCGATGCAGCTATAACAATGCGCACTCATCGGGTAATCGCAGTGCTCGGGGCCATGGGGGAACTAGGCGATGAAGCACTTGCCGCCCACCGCGAGATTATCGACTACGCCGTCAATCAGGGGATCGATATCGTCATAGCGGTAGGTCAAGACCCAGCTGCGGCAACAATCTATTCTCATGCCCTCACCCGGGGAGTAGAAAGTTACCAAGAAATGACCCCGGACGCCGCGGCAGCACGAGTCGAAGATATCTGCCACGAGTCCGACGTGGTATTTATTAAGGCTTCACATGCATTGGGCCTCTGGGAGGTAGCAGATAGGCTGCTTCCTCATAACCGCATAACGATAGAAGATAACCAGGAAAGTACATAACCCATGACCCAGATTATTATTGCCGCGCTTAGTAGTTTTATCATCGCTATGAGCCTGACCGGGGTCTTAACAAGCAAATTTAGGGCCTCAGGGATCGGCCAAGAGATCCGGGAGGAAGGTCCAGAGTCCCACCAAACAAAGAGGGGTACGCCCACAATGGGTGGCCTTGCCATTGTGGTATCCATCGTACTCGCCTATGCTTTCGCCACGGTCTACGGGGCTCTGAACGGTCATGGCGGTCCGAGTGCCAGTGGCATCATCGCCCTCGCCTTAGTCCTTGCGCTCGGGGGACTGGGTTTTGCCGATGACTATATTAAAATCTTTCGTCAGCGCAATCTAGGTTTAACGAAGACACAAAAATTAGTGATCCAAGCTGTCATCGGAATCTGCTTCGGGATCGCCATCGTTTTGTTCCCTAATGAGGATGGGCTTAGTCCCGGAAGCACTCATCTCAGTTTTGTGCGTGATATAGACACCATCGATCTTGCCTTCGGTGGGGGCTTGGGCATGATCATTTTTGTGCCCTTCATCTACTTGGTGGTGGCCGCATGGTCGAATGCAGTGAATTTGACCGATGGCTTGGACGGGTTAGCGGCGGGCATCTCAGTGCTCGTCTTCTCAGCTTATGCCGTCATCACCTTTTGGCAATATCAAAACTCCTGTAGTGTCGCAGCCGTACCCGGCTGTTATGACGTACGAGACCCCCTCGATCTAGCCATCATCGCCGCCAGCGGCATTGGGGCGAGCCTCGGCTTCTTGTGGTGGAACCGCAACCCTGCCCGAATCTTCATGGGCGATACCGGATCCATGGCGCTCGGCGGCATGGTGATCGCACTTTCGGTTATGAGCCGCACCGAATTACTGGGCATCATCATCGCTTTGATCTGCGTTCTCGAAACCATCTCCGTCATCATTCAGGTCGCAGTTTTCCGCACCACGGGGAAGCGATTCTTCAGAATGTCCCCGCTGCACCATCACTTCGAAAAAGGGGGCTGGCGCGAAATCCATGTGGTGTGGGGCTTCTGGGCCTTCACTCTGCTCAGCGTCGGAGTAGGGCTAGCGATTTTCTTCAGCGAATCTCTCTCCTACGGAGTCAACTAAATGAATATCACTGGACCAATTCTCGTAACCGGAGCCGGCGTATCTGGTACCGCTATGGCACGCCTGCTCAGCAACCAAGGCCATGACGTAACCCTTGTAGACGCCAATGAGACCGCACTCGCCATCGCCCTGGAGCTCACCGGAGTCCCAGGTATTACTCCCGAACGGGCGCACCACGCACTAGCGGATACCGCCCTCATAGTAACGTCACCAGGGTGGCGCCCTGACACTCCACTTTTTGACGCTGCCGCTCAGCGCGGTGTCACAGTCATAGGCGATGTGGAGTTGTGCTTCCGCCTTGATCAGGCTGGCTTCTTTGGACCTCCTCGCACATGGATGGCAGTCACAGGAACTAATGGGAAAACCACCACGACCTCCATGCTCGCTGCAATGATGCGAGAGTCAGGGGCCAAGGCCCAAGCGGTGGGCAATATCGGGGTATCAATCGCGGAGGCCCTGGAGGCGAGCGAGCGAGTCGATATTGTGGTCGCCGAATTATCGAGTTTCCAACTGCACTGGGCTGAGGACCTGAGACCCCATGTGGGTGTATTGCTCAATCTTGCTGAAGATCACCTCGATTGGCATGGCTCCATGCAGGCCTATTGTGAGGATAAAGCCAAAATTCTCACCGCAGAGCACGCGATCGCGGGCGCCGATGACGTCGCTAGTCGTCCCTTCATCTCCAAGGCTAACGTAACCTTTACGGCGGAGGAGCCCCGCAAAGGTCAAATAGGTGTGCGTAATTCTAAGATTTGTGACCGAGCTTTTGCCGAAGAAGAGTATATCGCTCCCATAGCGGGGATTCAGCCACCGGGACCTGCCGGACTTTACGATGCTTTAGCTGCCACCGCCGCTGCACGCGCTGTGGGCGTTGAGCCCCAAGCCATCGCTCGCGCTCTAAAGAATTTTCAAAGCGCTGGCCACCGCGGCCAGGTCATCGCTTACGAGCGAGGCATCCAAGCGATCGATAATTCAAAAGCAACCAATCCTCACGCCGCAGACGCCGCCCTCGCCGGTCACGATTCCATCTTATGGGTTGCCGGTGGACAACTTAAGGGCGCCGATATTGACGGCTTGGTTAAGAAATATGCAGCTCAATTAAAGGCCGTAGCACTTCTTGGTGTCGATCGTGAGACCATCGCCCGTGCTGTGGCACATCATAGGCCTGATATAGAGGTCTATTCCATTGCAGAAAAAGATCCCGTTATCGCGATGGACGACGCTGTCGCCTGGTTAAGTGACAGAGCCTGCGCCGGCGATAGCCTGATTTTGGCGCCCGCCGCTGCAAGCCTAGATATGTACACCGGAATGGGCCAGCGAGGGGATATCTTTAGCCAAGCGGCAAAGAAGTACCTAGCAGAGCATCACCAATGAGAAGAGGGTTCAGACCATGACAGCGAAGTCCACAGCGCGCCCAGGCCTCTGGCACCAGCTCACGATGAGGCTAAAAGACAATAGCGCACGACCCTATTTCGACTATGTCAATATTTTAATAACGGTGGCGCTACTTGCCACCATAGGCCTCATCATGGTCTCAAGTGCGGCCGTGGCAAAATCCGAACGAGAAGCCAATAGCGTGTGGACTCTACCGCTGCACCAGCTCACCATGGTGTCCCTCGGCTTTGTAGCCCTGTGGGCAGCCTTAAAGATCCGCCCTCAGGTAGTAAGGCGACTCAGCTCAGCTATTCTCGCCGTTTCCATCTTGCTACTCATCCTCGTCCTCATTCCCCAGGTCGGAACGGGATTAGCGGAAACGGGCTCGCAGTCATGGATAACCCTAGGGCCGCTGACCATTCAGCCTTCGGAAATCGCTCGCGTTGCCATTGTTATGTGGGGCGCCGATAAACTAGCCGGAAAAAAATTGCGGATGACCTCAATGCACGAACCGCTAGTCCAGTACCTCGTGGTATCCGCAGTGATGGCGATGCTCATCGTCGCTGAGCACGACCTTGGGATGGCAATCAGCTTCATGCTCGTCGTTGTGGTTTTGCTATTCCTCGTGGGTGTGGACATCCGTTTCCTTGGTGCCATGGGGATGCTGTTGGTCATCGGAGTCATCGGACTCTCGCTGTTTTCTACCCAATTCAGAAAAGACCGCATTACGGTATTTCTCAATATCTTCTGGGGCAAATTTGAGGACTCTACCCATTCATCCTTCCAGTCCTATCAAGGTCTACTCTCCATAGCAGAAGGAGGGATCACGGGAGTAGGAATCGGGCAATCACGTGCTAAGTGGTTCTACCTCCCAGAGGCTCATAATGACTTCATCTTCGCCATAGTTGGTGAAGAGATCGGGCTGATCGGTGGAGTTCTTCTCATTTCCTTATTCGCTTGGTTGGGCTATATCGGGCTGCGTATCGCTCAGAAATCTTCCAGCCCTTATCTCAGCCTCCTGTCCTCCACACTTGTCATGGCTGTCGTGCTCCAAGCCTTCATTAATATCGCCTACGTAGTGGCCCTGCTCCCCGTGACGGGTATCCAATTGCCTATGATTTCATCGGGTGGAACCTCGGCGATCATTACTCTGGGCGCCATGGGCCTCGTTGCGAGCGCGGCGCGTCATGAAAGCGATGCAATCTCAGCGATGCAGGCAAATGGCCGGCCCTGGATCGACCGGGTATTGTTGCTCCCTGAACCCCACCTTGAGGGCCTCGACCGCCCAGGCGCTGCACGCCCTCGGACGGGAACAAGGGCAAGCCACACACCAATAACGCGGCAGCTACCTGCGCGCAATCAGCGTCGGACACCGCCACAGCCAACTCAACCACGACAGGCTCGTGGGCGCCGTCACATGAACGGGGACTCGCTCAGGCGATCACCGCGCCGAGAATATCCCCGCTCATAGTTCTGAGCAAAAGCCAATTCAGATCAACCTCGGAGCGCATACCAGCGGTTCGATGCGATGGAGACTAAACTGAGAACAATTATGACTACAAAGACAGTGAATATCCTCGTCGCTGGCGGTGGCACCGCCGGGCATATCGAACCGGCACTCGCAGTGGCGGGGGAGTTAAAAAGCCGCGGTTATAACGTCATAGCCTTAGGTAGTCCCAAAGGATTAGAGAAGAACCTCATACCGGCACGCGGCTTCGAGCTGCGCATGATTCCGCCGGTACCCGTACCGCGCCGGGTGAATAAAGACCTGATGAAACTCCCATTCAGGCTCCTGGATACCATTCGGCAGACTCGTCGTATCCTCACTGATAATGACATTGATGTAGTGGTGGGATTCGGGGGGTATGTAGCAGCGCCTGCATATTTAGCGGCGCGCAGTCTAGGTCTGCCCTTTGTGGTTCATGAAGCAAATGCACGGGCTGGCCTAGCCAATAAACTGGGCCAAAAAATTGGTGGCCTAGGGTTGAACGCCGTTAAAGGCTCTGGGATGCCCGGGCGTGTGGTCGGTATCCCTATTCGCTCATCACTTGGTAGTGATAGTGATATTCGTGCGGCTCGTGAGCGTGGACAGTCGCTGTGGAACCTCGATGAAACGCGCCATACTTTACTCGTCACTGGTGGCTCTCAGGGGGCGAAGTCGCTCAATGATGCCATTGAACAGCACGCCGATGAGCTTATCGCTCGCGGATATCAGATCCTCTTGGCACACGGGCCCAATAATACCGCTCCCACTGCTCGGGAAAACCTGGTGAGCGTGCCTTATATCGAAGATATGGCGGCTGCCTACCAGGTTGCAGATCTCATCGTGTGCCGCTCTGGAGCTATGACGGTGGCAGAAATTACCGCCGCAGGAGTCCCCGCGCTCTATGTACCGCTTCCTCATGGCAACGGAGAGCAGGGGCTCAATGCGCGAGCCGTGGTTGATGCAGGTGCTGCCCGCATTATTGCAGATCACGAACTATCCGACCGCCTGGTTGATACGGTGGACGCATTGCTGCGTGACCCCGATGCACTGCAGCGCATGCGTGAGGCCGCAAAGATCTCTGGGGTGGGTAATGCCAGCCATACGATCGCCGATATCGTGGCCGATATCGTTGCTCGATCATAGTCATAGTTAAAGAATTGGAAGATAGCATGGTCACCTCGCATGATTTGTCCCGAGTTCACCTAGTGGGAATTGGAGGCGCCGGTATGTCAGGGCTTGCCAGTATCCTTCTTGAACGGGGGCTTGTGGTATCTGGATCGGATATCAAAGAATCTCCGGCTCTTGGTGATTTGCGTACCTTGGGCGCCCATATCGCTGTCGGACACGCAGCTGACAACCTCACCCTCTCAGGTCAGCTCCCTACTGTGGTTGTCACCTCATTCGCCGCGATCCCACCAGATAATCCAGAATTATCGCACGCCAACTCACTTGGTATTCCAGTGATTCGGCGCTCCGATCTCCTGGGAGAATTGATGGCCGATAAAACGCAAATCCTCATCGCCGGAACCCATGGCAAAACCTCGACCACCTCGATGGCCGTCGTAGCGATGCACCACGCGGACATGGATCCCAGCTATGCGATCGGTGGGCAACTCAGCGATTCAGGCAAGAATGCCCATCACGGTCTCAGCCAGTTCTTCATAGCTGAGGCGGATGAATCGGATGCGTCGCTGTTGCGGTATAGCCCCGATATTGCGGTAGTAACCAATATGGAGCCCGATCACCTCGACTATTACGGCTCCAATGATGCGTATATGCAGGTATTTTACGATTTCGCGGAGAGAGTAGATTCCGGAGGTACGTTGATTGTCTGCCTCGATGATCCAGCTGCCGCACAGTTGGGAGAGGACTTTAAGGACTTCACGGTGGTATGGGGATATGGCACACCAGAGGCAGCCGCACAGCATCCCGACATTGCTCATACGATCGTTGAATCGATGAGCACCGGCACCGATCACACCACCGCCGTGCTGAAGATGGGGGAGCGGTCGATGCCTATCAGCCTGAGCATTCCAGGCCAGCACATGGTGCTAAATGCTGCGGCCGCCGTGACCGCAGGCGTGGCCGCTGGGGGGGACTTCGCTGCTTTGGTTCGCGGAATTTCTGCCTTCGGTGGGGTGCGCCGTCGTTTTGAATACCGTGGTAGTGCCAACGATATTGATCTCTACGACGATTATGCCCATCACCCCACGGAAGTTGCGGCCGTGCTGCAAGCCGCACGAGAGAGAATAGCCGCTCGAGGCCACGGACGCTTGGTTGCTGTGTTTCAACCCCACTTATATTCCCGTACTCTAGAATTTTCCTCGGAATTCGCCAGCGCCTTATCGCTTGCAGATCGTGCCTATGTCTTGGATATTTATGGCGCCCGCGAGGAAGCTGTAGAGGGAGTGGACTCACAGATTATCACCTCGGCTATGACTATCCCAGCTAGCTTTGTGCCAGATTTTTCCGCAGCCGCAGCCACTATCGCGCCACAGTTGCAACCAGGCGACCTGGTGATCACGATGGGGGCAGGAAGCGTGACCATGTTGGGAGCGTCCCTTTTACACGAGCTAACCACCGGTGCCTAGGACCTGGAAAGGATCGATTTATCTGATGATGGCGAAAAAGATATCACTGACCTTGGTAGGCATAGGGTCAATATGCCTCATTCTCTTCGCCATCGCCTTTTTCTTCCCCGTATTCACGGTTAAGGAGATTATCTCCCAAGGTAGCCAGCACACCCACGCCGAAGATATCCAGAACGTCACCGATCCGCTGATCGGTACGAATACGGTGCGAGTAGATACCCAGGATATTGCTCAGGATCTCGTTGCCTTGCCGTGGGTACTGACGGCCACAGTAAAAACCCAGCTTCCGAGCACCGTGGCAATCGAAATCGTTGAGCACGAGCCAGTGATGTACGAAGCTAAAGAGGACGGGGATCACCTCATCGACCGTCAAGGGCGGGTCTTTGTCGTCGAACCGCACCCCGAGGGGCTCATTGCAGTGACAGGGGTGACCGATGACCAGGGCTACCGCGATATCCTGGGGGTAATCGAGAGTATTGGCGTTGCGGAGCGGTCGGCGATTGCGGAGATCCAAGCACCGTCGGCAAGCAGTATGGCACTCCTTCTTAAGGATGGAAAGCGGGTTTTTTGGGGTAGCAATGAGAATAGTCATGATAAAGCAATCGCTTTGTCGGTAGCGGTGACTCGACCCGAGCAAACCATTGATATCTCAGGTGCGCCGATCGTTTCTGTCGTCCCTTAGAAATATCGAGCCGCAACGCTAAAATCGCATGTCAAAACTCTAAAGTTTAGGTTGAGGGTATCGACACGCCACGAAAATGTACCAAGAATTTTTGGGTTCGTCCGCGAAGATAGAAGCTACAAACCTTCACGCTTTCTGGTTGACCACAGCCCGAAAGGGTGACAGCTAGATTAATACGAGCACAAGAATTTCCAGAAAGGCGAGTCTTCTTTATGACTTCCCCAGATAACTACATCGCCGTAATGAAGGTCGTTGGTGTTGGCGGCGGTGGCGTCAATGCAGTCAACCGCATGATCGAAGAAGGTCTGAAGGGTGTTGAATTTATCGCCGTGAATACCGATTCGCAGGCACTGATGTTCACCGATGCGGACGTCAAGCTCGATATCGGACGCGAGGCCACCCGAGGCCTTGGCGCCGGAGCTAATCCTGAAGTTGGACGCCAATCTGCAGAAGATCACAAAAAAGAAATCGAAGAAACCCTCGAGGGTGCCGATATGGTCTTCGTAACCGCTGGTGAGGGTGGGGGAACCGGAACCGGTGCCGCCCCAGTGGTCGCCTCTATTGCGCGCAAGCAGGGAGCTCTGACAGTGGGTGTGGTGACCCGCCCCTTTAAATTCGAAGGTCGCCGCCGCACCAAGCAGGCCATCGAAGGTATTGAGAAGCTAGCTGAGGTCTGCGATACCCTCATCGTGATCCCTAATGATCGACTCCTCGAATTGGGAGACGAGAACCTCTCCATGATGGAAGCCTTCCGCGCCGCTGACCAAGTGCTCCACAACGGCGTCCAGGGCATCACCAAGCTCATCACTACTCCAGGCGTTATCAACCTTGACTTCAATGATGTCAAAACCGTGATGGCTAATGCGGGAACCGCCTTAATGGGCGTGGGCTCAGCCAGCGGTGAGAACCGTGTGATGGAAGCCGCCCAGCAAGCGATTAACTCCCCGCTGCTCGAATCCACCATGGAAGGCGCTAAGGGTGTGCTGATTTCAGTGGCAGGCGGATCTGATCTGGGACTTATGGAAGTGAATATGGCGGCGTCGATGGTTCAAGAAAAGGCCGACGAAGACGTCAACCTGATCTTCGGCACCATCTTCGATGACAACCTGGGAGACGAAGTTCGGGTAACCGTCATTGCGGCTGGTTTCGATAACACCGGGGACAACAATTCCACCGACTCTCAGCCTGCCATGGCTGCATCACCTACCCCAGAACCATCACCCACGTCTGGGATTATGGGCTCGGGTGAAAGCGGTGAAAGTCAAGAGAGCTATGATGCGCGCCATCGACGCTACGAATTCTCCTCGGATACCTCCAGTGGCAAAGGGGGTTTATTTACATCGCGTATAAGCGAACCGACCCCAAAGCGCCCCGAGGATGACGACGATCTCGACATCCCCGACTTCATGCGTTACTAGATCATATGCCCAAGCCTGAGGGGCCTCAGGGCCCCGATTTCCCTGCGCGCCCTGTGCGCCAGTTCTTCACGTCCAGGCGTGGAGGCGTTTCCCCAAGCCCCTATGATTCCTTCAACCTCGGAGATCACGTGGGTGACCATGAGGACAACGTGCGCGCGAACCGAGCGCGGCTCGCGCGATTAGTCGGGCTCGACGAACAAAATTTGGTGTGGATGGAGCAGATCCACTCACCCAATATCACCGTTGTCGAATATCCAACAGACCAACCTGTGCCGGCAACGGACGCTCTCATAACCGCGACGCCGAAGCTGGGTATGTGTGTTCTCGTGGCTGATTGTGTTCCCGTTCTCCTGAGTGATCCGCAGGCTCCGCTCGTGGCCGCGGTACACGCCGGGCGCATGGGGGCTCGAAATGGCATTGTTCGCCGTACTGTCGAGCGCATGGTAGAACTTGGAGCAATTCCGTCTCGGATGCATGCCCTCATAGGCCCTGCGGCCTCGGGCGACTTCTATGAGGTGCCGGAGGCTATGGCTGCCGACGTGGAACGACATCTTAGCGGTGCGCGTACAACAACTCTTAAACAGACCCCGGGCCTGGACCTGCGTGCGGGGATCATAAACCAGTTATACGCTCTCGGAGTACGCTCGATTGACTGTGATCACCGATGCACCATCAGTGATCAACAATTCTTTTCTTATCGTCGGGACGGGAATACCGGACGTCAGGCGGGTGTTATTTATATCACTAGTTAATAGAGGCGCACAATTGGGCGTGTTTGTCTCCATGTCCAGCACTGTTACCCGATAATCTGAGTACTTGACAATACTTCCACCACCGCAGTAGCGCTCGAGAGATCGCGGCGCACACACCCGAAAGGTTCCCACTATGTCCTTGTTTAAATCCACCAAAGAATTCTTCTTCGGCGCTGACCCCGACTCCTTCCCATATGACTCTGAGGATGCCTATTTCGAGGAGCCTCAAAGCTATGATCGGACCCCAAGCTACGCTCGTGAGCGCGAGGATCACTATGCCACTCGTACCCGTGTCGAAGCGTCGGTAGTTTCCGTGAAAATCTACCGCAATAATGATGCCGTGAAGATCGGTGAGCCCTTCCGTGACGGGGATGCCGTCGTATTCGACCTCGCGGCCTTGGATGCCAAGGAAGCCAAAGGAATTGTCGATTTCGCCGCAGGTCTTTGCTATGCGTTGCGTGGTCGAATGGTTAAGCTAGAGAACCGTATTTTCGCTGTTATCCCTGAGCACTGCGATCTTGACAGCGAGCAGTTGAAGAAGGCTGCACATATCCACTAATTTCGGCGCTCGATGGTGGAAGTCATCTTTTTAAACCTTGTCACGGTGCACTAGGCTAACTAGTGTACCGAGACAAGGACTTTTTTTGTCCTGTTTATCTGTGAAAGGGCCCGAAGTTCTCCGTGGAAACTATCAAAATTATCCTGTTGTGGGCGATCGAACTTTATCTCTTCGTCCTTATCGCGCGCATCCTGGTTGAGATGATTGTGACATTCTCTCGAAACTACAGTGCGCCTAGCTGGTTCAACCGGCTCTCGGAGGCTGCCTTCGTGGTCACTGATCCGCCAGTCAAGGCGCTCAGACGAGTGGTTCCTCCGCTCCCACTCGGTGGCGTATCGCTCGACGTTTCCATCCTTATCCTTTTCTTCGCCCTCTCGTTTTCCAAGGTTTTAATAGCGGTTTTGCTCTAAACAGTATGTGAAGGTTCGCAAATCCCCCTCCTAGTCTTGACTTTCGTTGAGGCGCTGGGAGGGTTTTTTCTTGGTAATCGCTCATCATAAGTCACCGTTGGGCAGGCACGGGAGTGCACAAGCAATGGGGTAATAACCTGCAATTTACTTATAGAAATTGGTGCGCATATCAAAATAAGGGGCTAATATAAACGGGAGTCCACTTTTAATTAGTCGTGTCTTCATTACCTTTAGCGACTTTAGTGGGTTATTCTAGGTAAGAAATGTAAGTTCGGCGAGCGACAGAGCACGTCGAAATAGATTGAATCTCGAAGGGAAATTTCCATGCCGCTGACTCCAGCCGATGTGCATAATGTCGCATTCAGCAAGCCGCCGATTGGTAAGCGTGGCTACAACGAGGACGAGGTCGATCAGTTCTTGGATCTGGTTGAGGATACCCTCGCCGAGATTCAAGACGAGAACGACGATCTGCGTAAACAAATCGCCGACTTGCAATCGGGTATCGTTCCTCAGGCTGTACCAAGTGGAGCTAACGAGACAGCTATAAGAGCCGAGGTGGAAAACCAGCTCAAGGCCGAATACGAAAAGAAACTCGTCGAACTAGAGTCGGCTGTGCGCAAGGCTCAGACTGAGGCTCAGTCCGCAAAGGACGAACTTGCTGCCGCCCAGAAATCCGCACCTGCTACCATCGCAGCTCCAAGCGGAGAGGCAGCCTCCGCCGATACCCATATGCAAGCAGCCCGCGTACTTGGTATGGCTCAGGAGATGGCGGACCGCTTGACCTACGAGGCAAAGACCGAGTCCAAGTCGCTTCTTGACGACGCTCGCTCCGCGGCTGAGAAACAAGTAGCCGAAGCTGAGGCTTCCGCTAAGGCTACTTTGGATGACGCTCGCGAGCGCTCCGAAAAGCAGGTCCACGACGCTCATATCACCGCCGAGCGTCTCCTTGAGGAAGCGAAAACCAAGTCCTACCAAGCTCTATCCGAGGCCCAAGCTCAGGCAGATGCACAAATTAAGGCCGCTGAGGACAAGGCTAATGCTCTCCAAGCTGACGCAGAGCGTAAGCATACCGAGACCATGGCTACCATCAAGCAGCAGCAGAATGCTCTGGAAAACCGCATTGCTGAGCTGCGCACCTTCGAGCGCGAATACCGTACCCGCCTGAAGACCCTCCTTGAGTCGCAGCTTGCTGAGCTGGAGTCCCGAACCTCCGCTAAGCCAGCTGAGTAGTTCGGTTAGCTTAATGGCCAGTTTCCACCTCGTGGTGGGAACTGGTCTTTTTTTGTCAGGACGCGCTATAATTTATCTCACTATAGGCAACGATCTCGGCTATCACCGGGGGAGCTTCTCGGAAGAACGGAGAAAACCGCACCGAAGTGCGTTTCCTCTCAGTAGAACTGAGCGGGTGGGACCGTCATATCCTCGCAGCAAGAAAAACGAAGCGGAATGCTGATGGCATTCAAGCAGGGTGGTACCGCGCGACACTAGCGTCCCTGCATCTGGTGGAACCCACAAGTTTTTCTTGAAGGAGCGTTGAATGTCCGAATTCGGCAAAGTTTATCCCAAGGTCGATATGACAGGGGGGTCAACCAGATTCCCCGATATGGAAGAGGCAGTACTGAAATACTGGAAGGAAGATTCCACCTTCCAAGCTTCTATCGACCAGCGAGAGGGGCAGGAGGAATACGTCTTTTATGACGGTCCGCCCTTCGCGAATGGCTTGCCTCACTACGGGCATCTTCTGACAGGCTACGTCAAAGATATTATCCCTCGTTATCGCACCATGCAGGGCAATCTTGTCAGCCGTGTGTTCGGTTGGGACTGCCACGGACTGCCCGCAGAGCTGGAAGCTGAGAAGCAGCTGGGCATCAAGGACAAGGGCGAGATCGAGTCGATGGGCCTGGAAAAATTCAATAAGTTCTGCGCCACCTCGGTTCTTCGTTATACCGAAGAGTGGAAGGACTATGTAACCCGACAAGCCCGCTGGGTGGATTTTGCCAATGGGTATAAGACCATGGATCTCGGCTTTATGGAATCGGTCATGTGGGCTTTTAAGGCTCTCTACGACAAGGGCTTGATCTACCAGGGCTTTAGGGTACTGCCCTATTCCTGGGCCGAGCATACTCCTTTATCTAATCAGGAAACGCGTCTCGACGATTCCTATAAGATGCGCCAAGATCCCACATTAACGGTTACCCTGCCGATCACTGGGTTCCGAAAGGGAAGTAGTGCTAATCCCGATCTTGTTGGAGCGGCTGCGATTGCCTGGACCACCACGCCGTGGACCCTGCCCTCCAACTTGGCACTTGCGGTCAACCCCGACGTTGAATATGTGCGCGTCAAGGTGGGCCCATCGGGAGCAGCGGATTTTGTGGGTCAAGATTTCCTACTAGCCCGAGCCCTCGTGGACTCCTACGCGGCTGAGCTTGGGGACTTTGAGATTATCTCAGTTCACCCCGGTACCGACTTGATCGGACTGACCTATGAGCCGGTTTTCAATTATTTCCTTGACCACCCGCATGCCTTCCAGATCATCGGCGCTGACTATGTCACAACCGAAGACGGCACCGGCATCGTACACCAAGCTCCGGCCTTCGGTGAAGATGATATGATCGCCTGCCAGGCCCATGGAATCGATGTGGTGATTCCGGTGGATATGGATGGAAAATTCACCAGCCTCGTTCCTGAATATGAGGGTTTACTAGTCTTTGATGCCAACAAGGAGATCATCAAAGATCTTAAAAAAGCGCAACGGGTGGTGCGCCATCAAACTATTGAGCACTCCTATCCGCACTCGTGGCGCTCCGGTGAGCCGCTGATCTACATGGCTTTGCCGTCCTGGTTCGTGGCGGTCACTAAAGTCCGCGATCGCATGGTGGAGCTCAACCATGAGCAGATCGAATGGATGCCTGCGCATATTCGCGACGGCCAATTCGGCAAATGGCTTGAAGGTGCGCGCGACTGGAATATCTCCCGCAACCGTTACTGGGGATCGCCTATCCCAGTGTGGGTCTCCGACGATGAAAACTATCCACGCATAGACGTCTACGGCTCCCTTGATGAACTTGAGCGCGATTTCGGAGTGCGGCCGACCTCCCTTCACCGCCCGTATATTGATGAGCTCGTGCGTCCGAATCCCGATGATCCGACAGGGGAGTCGATGATGCGGCGCGTTCCGGAGGTTCTTGACTGCTGGTTTGAATCTGGATCGATGCAATTTGCGCAGAAGCATTATCCCTTTGAGAACAAAGAGTGGTTCGACACCCACGCACCAGCAGATTTCATTGTGGAATACTCGGGGCAATCACGTGGCTGGTTCTACACTATGCACGTTCTGGCTACGGCTCTCTTCGACCGCCCAGCGTATAAGAAGGTAGTTGCTCACGGCATCGTACTCGGCGACGACGGTCTGAAGATGAGCAAGTCCAAGGGCAATTACCCGAATGTCAATGAGGTTTTCGATCGAGATGGGTCCGACGCTATGCGCTGGTTCCTCATGTCTTCACCGATCCTGCGTGGCGGCAACCTTATTGTCACCGAGCAAGGCATTCGCGAAGGTGTACGCCAAGCTTTGCTGCCCATGTGGAATGCTTATACTTTCCTCCAACTCTATTCCTCGAAGCCGGCCCAGTGGTCCCTAGATTCCGAGGACGTCCTCGACCGCTATATTCTGGCTAAGCTGCACGATTTGGTGCATAACATCACCACAGCGCTCGATGCAACCGACGTAGCACGGGCCTGTGATGAGGTGCGTTGGTTCTGTGATGCATTGACGAACTGGTATGTGCGTCGCTCCCGTGAGCGTTTCTGGGCGGGCGACGAAGAGCACCCCGAGGCCTTCAACACCCTCTACACCGTGCTTGAGACGCTCACCCGTCTAACCGCGCCACTACTGCCCATGATCTCGGAGGTTATCTGGAGGGCCTTAACCGGAGGTCGCTCTGTGCACTTAACGGACTATCCTCGGGCCAAAGATTTTGCGGCCAATGTGAACTTGGTCGGCGCCATGGATGATATCCGCGGGGTATGCTCGGCGAGCTCCTCTGTGCGAAAGGCTCATAAGCTACGTAATCGATTACCGCTGTCGAAGCTCACGGTGGCTCTTCCTGAGGCAGAACGGCTGGCGGAATTTACTTCGATCATTCGCGACGAAGTGAATGTAAAAAATGTAGAGCTAACTTCGAATGTTGATTCTGTGGGCCGCTTCGAGGCCGTCGTGAATGCCAAGGTAGCTGGTCCTCGCCTCGGCAGGGACGTACAACGGGTGATTAAGGCTGTGAAGGCTGGTAACTACGAAATTCTAGAGACCGGAACCCTGCTTGCCGACGGCATCGAATTGCAACCAGCAGAATTTAGCGAGCGGCTCGTCGCCGCCGATCCAGCCTCGACGGCAGCCATCGAGGGCGTCGGTGGACTGGTGGTATTGGATACGACGCTCTCGGAGGACCTTGAAGCCGAGGGATGGGCCGCTGATATTGTGCGCGGTCTTCAAGACGCCAGAAAGAATAGTGGCTTTGAGGTATCCGATCGCATCAGCGTGGTGCTGTCGGTGCCAGGTGAGAAGGTGGAATGGGCTCAACGCCACCGCGACTTTATCGCTGGCGAAGTATTAGCCACCGAATTCTCTATCGTGAGCAACGAAACCTTGGATCACGAGGTGCTCAGTGGAGTTAGTGCGCACCTGCAGCGCAGCTAGGTTATAAAAAGTTATAAAAAGGAGGCCTTATAGCGAGGCCTCTTTTTTACTGTAGATTCAAATACTCGGCAACCTTGCGAGCCTGGAATTCAGTACCTAATTCGGTGGGGTGTAGCGGCAACATCGGATCGCGCGCCGGAGTATCCACAATGGCTTTGATATAGCGCTGATTCTCAGGTGCACACAAACCGTGCCCAATCGAATCGGTATAGACATCGACGTACTCTACCCCTAAAAGTGGGGCGGCCTCCTGCATTGCGTGATTTAGAGCACGCACGTAGTCGTAGGCACCCACTACAGGTATGGATAGGTGGATCGGAAATCCAAAGCGATCACTACTGATCAAGCAGCCTTGATTATCGGGGCCGACAACTTCGGGATATCCCACCAATAAAATACGCGCCTGCGGAGCTAATTCTTTAATGCGGCTGATCGACTCTTTTATACGAATAATATAATTATCAGTGGTGACAAGGGGCGTTGATCCAGCAAGGCCGTAGTCACGGACACCATTCCAGGATTCATTTCCTCCGATAGTGATGGTGACAATCTGAGTATCGGGGCCGAGAGCTCGAGATGGGGCGGCATTGTTGAGAAGTGTCATCATCGTGGCTTTGACTGGCCGGCCGATATAATCGTCGCGGATGACAGCACCTGAACAGGTGAAATTAGCAAAACTGTTGAAGTATCGAGCAAGCGCTTCTGGGTATGAGATATCCCCATATCGGCAGAATTCATTGGGGTTAAGAATCTCGTAGTGTTCCGTGGTGCTAGGGTTCGCGGCGAAGGAGTCGCCGAGAGCCACGTACTCGGCGCCAGTTCCGGAGCCGATAAGCGTTGTGGAGTGGAGTTTTGCCTGCGCCGGGGTGCAAGTGATGGCGAGCAATATGATGAGTGTGAGGACGTATTTGGTCGATGTTTTTATCGCGTACACATTAATCATATTAGTTGTTTTGACTATCAAATAATAGCCATATTTTCCCTCAAATTTCCGCATTTGCACCTGATAGTGCTTTTAGTACACTTGTTCGCATGGATAAGAGGTGGGTACTGCACATTGATATGGATGCCTTCTTCGCCTCAGTGGAACAGCTCACCAAACCGACCCTCAAGGGACGCCCCGTCCTTGTGGGCGGCACCTCCGGGCGCGGAGTAGTAGCGGGCGCTAGCTATGAAGCGCGTGCCTTTGGTGCCCATTCAGCCATGCCCATGCACCAAGCAAAAAATCTCGTGGGATATAGTGCCGTAGTTATCTCACCCCGGAAAAACGTCTACTCACTAGTATCTCAGCGGGTCTTCCGTATTGTGAAAAATAAAGCGGGTCTCATCGAACAGCTCTCTATCGACGAGGCATTCCTAGAGCCGGAGAACCTACATGGTCAAGAGGCTGAAGAGGTGACAGCGTGGGCTGAAAACTTGCGACAAGCAATCCGCGAAGAAACAGGACTCACGTGCTCTATTGGGTGCGGAAGCGGAAAACAGGCCGCAAAAATCGGGTCTGGTTTGGCGAAACCGGACGGAGTAGCTGTTATTAATCACGAAGATGAGCGCGAAATTCTCGGTGCTCTGCCAGTAGGAAAACTATGGGGAGTCGGACCAGTGGCTTCCCGCCGATTGAAAGATCTAGGGGTTCATACGATTGCCGATTTTGCCGCGCTTGAAGAAAAAGAAGTGGAAATTGCCCTCGGTCGAGCCACAGGGCTAGCTTTGTGGGAGATTGCCCGGGGAAACGACAACCGTCCCGTAGCCCCCCGCGCTATTGCAAAATCTGTGGGCGCCGAATTTACCTACTCAGAAGATTTGATCGCAAAAGACGATGTGGACCAGGCTTTGCAGCGCGCTTTTCGCAGCGCTCACCAACGTTTGCTCAAAGATGGACGAGGAGCGCGCACTGTCAGTGTCAAACTTAAAATGGCCGATCACCACAACGAAACACGCTCCCACTCTTTCCTCTACGCCACCGACGACCAGCAATTATTAGAAAAGACAGCGGAATTGCTCCTCCGCTATCCGCAGGAAGTAGGACCTATTCGCCTCGTCGGCGTATCCTTTTCCAACCTCGAAATGCCGAGCCAGGAGATGCTATTCCCTGAATTGCTGCCCAGTAAACCAGTAGCGTCGGCAGAGTCTGACTACGAGGTCGGAGTCCGTAGCTCGACCCCAGAAATCAGCACCGAGGTTGATATTAGTTCCCACGATAATGGCGGATGGCGCCCCACCCAAGATATCTCCCATCCTGACTATGGTCATGGGTGGATCCAAGGATGTGGACACGGAGTGCTGACCGTCCGTTTTGAAACCCGCGCGACAGGCCCGGGATTTATTAAGACATTCTCAACCGACGATCCCCTCCTAGAGCCGGCTGATCCTATAGCGAGCCTGGCGTGGCCAGACAACCTAGCTGAGGAAGATTTCTAAAAGAGAGTTTCCGGCACACGGCCTGAGGCGATGGCAATCGCGAGGAGCACGCGAGCCTGGGCGCTGCGAAAATAGCGCGAGCCTACGACACCATGGGCCTTGAGAGTACTACCACCGCCCGCCCCGCCGTACAATGCATTCACTTCGCCTCTGGGCACACGCGTGCTTATCACAACGGGAATATTTTTCTCACGGGCGTCGATCAACGCCGCCGCCATCTCAGCACCAACATTTCCGGCCCCCATCGCCTCGACAACAAGACCGTTCGCTCCAGCTGCTAGAGCAGCATCGACAAGAGTGCGCGGAGCCCCAGGATAAGCATAAATAATGTCAACCCGAATATCTTCAAGTGGAACCACCGGCACCGGCTCTGCCCGCTCGGGTTCCTCGGGTGCATTCGTGGCAAAACCGAGGAAGTCTCTGGTATGCCATTTCATCATTCCGCGTGCGGCTAGGACCGCGCGACCGAAGGTGACCAGTACTCCTATATTACGAGCGCTTGAATCTAAAGCGACTATTACAGCATCAGCAAGATTATCGTAGCCGTCATAGTGCTCCGAATCGAACGGTTCCTGGGAGCCAGTAACAACAATCGGGCGAGCGTCGGTGTGGAAGGTATCGAGGGCGATCGCTGTCTCTTCCATCGAATCGGTTCCGTGCGTGACTATGACACCCGTTACCGTGGGATCGCGCAGGGCTTCGTGGCAGACAGTAACGATGGTGTCGATGGTGGCAAAGGTCATGGCGGACGAGTCAATGACGCCAACAGACCTGACCTCAAACGTGCACTGATCATGAAAACGCTGGCGAATCGGGGCGATGAGTTTTTCGCCAGTAATTTCTGGATGGCGAGCGCCGCCGGCATGTGCCACGGAAGCGATGGTTCCGCCGGTGGTCACGACAACAATCTTGGGCAAGGTAGGAGAGCTCATAGATATAGGGTGCCACAGTGGCTGGTGGTGCGAGAATTTTTCGCCCTGAGGATATTCCTGCGATAGTCTAGAGGGATTAGATCCGATCGTGAACCGATAAAGGAGATTTCTTTGATGACCTCGTCGAAAATCGCGGCCCTAGCGCTTGCTGCCACCACCGCATTCAGTTTGAGTGCCTGCTCGACCGATACCGATGCAACCACCGATACGGTGGCCCCTACAGAGACCACGATGAGTCCCACGGAGGCTATGGCCCCCAGTCTGCCTACTGCCGAGGAACTCAATGCACTCTTGGCTCTCGCAGCCGACCCCAACGTGCCAGTGGAAGAGAAGACCAAAACAGTCCAAGGTGGCGAAACTGTACCAGAGCTCTTCCAGGTCATGACCGATTCTAAGTTGGAATCAGGTGCAGAGTTCCAAGTGGTTCAGCCCATTCTTCCCGGTTATACCCCTGACTCAGTACTGGCAACGGTCAATTTCATGCTGCCGGATCGGGAACCTCAACCAGCGGAGAATGTAGAATTCATCTACGAAGATGGGCACTGGAAGCTATCCCAATCCTGGGCCTGTACCCTAATTACCAATACGGTCACTCCCGAACAGGTCCCACCGCTATGTAATGAGACCTTAGGTAATGAGCCTGCTGCTCCTGAGAACCCTGGGGTGCCAGCGTCCCCAGAAGATGCTGAGATGCCACCAGCCCCACCAGCAGCGTAGAAAATATTAACCAGAAAGATACAGGACGGCGACGAAGAATTGATGAAGAGCTTAGCCAAGATAGCCCTGATCACCTTAAGTAGTGGTGCTCTTATCGCAGGGTGCAGTACTGATAACTCATCGACGGCACCAAATGGCGAAGCAGCGCAAGACGCGACAGCGGTTTTCGCCGCTGAGTGTGGTATCACGGCAGAGGGATTCGGTGATATCTCCGAAAAACTCCCGGAAGACAAACTATCTGACCCGGTCTCCTTAGTCTTTGAAACTAACCGCGGCGATATCCCCTTAACCCTTGACCCGCACAAAGCTCCCTGTACCTCGGCGATTATCGCTCACCTGGCGAAGTCCGGCTTCTACACCAATACGGTGTGCCATCGTCTGACTACTGACGGGATCTATGTGCTCCAGTGCGGCGACCCAGAGGGAACCGGACGAGGTGGCCCCGGCTTCCGCTTTGCCGATGAATATCCGGTTGGAGAATCTGCGCAAGGACTCTATATGGCCGGCACTGTAGCCATGGCTAATGCGGGCCCTGATACCAACGGATCTCAGTTCTTCATCAACTACAAAGACTCCCCATTGCCCCCTAACTACACACTCTTTGGAACCGTGGAACCTGAAGGGATGGACGTTCTTAGGGATATCGCTGCTCATGGAGTCAAAGATGGCGCAGTCGATGGCCCACCCGCACAGAGTGTGGAGATCGAAAAAGTTAGCATATCAGCGCCGAAAAAGAAATAACCTAGCAAAGTCACACCCCTTGGGATTCCCAAGGGGTGTTGTGCATGTGGTATCTCGTGCTCGACGAGAAGATGCGCTTAGGCTATAGAGAGCGTTTCAGCAACTCACCACATAAAACCAGCTATACACCAGCGCTGATGGCGCGATCACCACCTATGCCTTACTGCTTTCCGTGCGAGCACGCACTCCAGCGGCCGCCCGGTGTCTCGAGTCCGGCACCCCGCGAAGCAGGGAATGCGGGGACCGCTTGATCCCCTCACCACAGCAGTGGGGGTATCCTATGCTCGATGAGATAGCGCGCTCACGGCGTCCACACCGCCTAGAGTCGTCGATAAGTGCATCATCAATCTGCCTGTGCGCACCGCGTACCTACGCTACACTCCAGAGCTGAAGGTTGCTTTCACTGGCATCTCTGCGAGCAAGCTGCACAATCTTCCCCCTATGATCTTGGCTCAAAGACTCTAATTGCTCAGTGCGACAGGACCTATATACATGTTCGTTCCTATAAATCTATTGACCTCATGACGCCTGTGTGGCCGTGGGCAGGGAGGTGGCTGCACCTAGTATCTCCACTACCTTTTTACTGCGGTGGAACGAACTCCACAACGGTGCTGTTATCTTGTACCACCCGCACCTCATTACCCGCGGCTGCATATATAACTCGCGCGATAACTTTTAAACTACCGGAAACAGGCAGCGGGTGGGAGGTATCAATGACTAACTCGCCTTCGCTTACACTCTCGGCGCTGATAACCTCTAGTTTTTCCCCTTGAGCCTCGATGGCTCCCTGCGAGGGACGTTGCTGAACACTCACTCCTAGTCGCACCACAGATCCAGATCGCTCGAGAAGCTCGAAGGTCATATCCTGTAAGTAGCTGGCGGAAGCACTAGTGATCCGTGATTCAACTGTCCATCTAGCGCCGACCCCAACGGGCTCTTGGGGGAAAATTACCGGTAGCCCCACCAGGGTCAGCAAACTGTCTTCTGTCTGGGCTCGAGCAGCATCTGTGGCCTGAGTGGGAGCAGCAAAATTAACGGAAGAGATCCTCCCGGAATCGTCAGCGAACCATCCAAAACCGAAGCCGCGGGCAGTATCGAGATCGGTATCGGAATTGGCGCTGCGGACCTTGAGAAAAACGCTTCGAGTGGACTCTTCGGATTGCTGAGCAGGGACGCTCTCCGCAGTGACCTTAAGCGTGGTCACCGCAGGTGACGCCGCGTCTAAGGAAGGCTGGGGGCTGAGCGTATCGCCGGTCGATATCTGCTGACTCAGCGAGGACCCGACCTTCACGGTCGCTGCTTGAGTGGGGGTGTTGTGATCCTGAAAGATCAGGGGGTTGCGGGGGCTTTCTCCTTTCTCAATAAGTCGAACTCGTGGGGGCTGTAGCGCTAGACCTACAGCCTGGTCAACCGGTACTTGATCGCGCTCACCGGTGACACTGCATCCTGCAATACCTGTCAATATGATGGCTACCGAAAGACTGACAAGGGTACGAGAGAGAGAAAACATGTACGTAGCCTACCTGTTGGTAGCGGGGGCAAGGTAGCGAAAAGAGGGACCTTTTGCAAAGATAAGAGGGTGCAGAGATCGAAAAGCTTATATTTAACTGGCATGATCTGGGGGATCATCGTGATCTTGGCTCTCCTAGACCAAGGCATCAAAGAGTGGATCCTCGCCAATATTGCCCGCGGTGACAGATGGCCGATCGTGGGGGAGTGGCTGAGCATTCGTCTCGCCTTCAATTCTGGTGCCGCCTTCTCCCTGGGCTCGAGTACGACGTGGCTATTTACGCTCATTAAAACGGTCGTGCTCATTGGCATTCTAGTTTTTTCGTTCCGTGTTAATACGGTGTGGGTCGGTATCGTCCTTGGTCTTGTCGGCGGTGGCACCCTGGGAAACCTTATTGATCGTTTGATACGACCTCCAGGATTCTTTTTTGGGCATGTTGTTGACTATATTTCGGTCTCACGGTTCGCGGTTTTCAACTTTGCCGACGCCTGCCTCACCATAGGAATCGCGATCTATGTGGTACGTTCGCTCCTCGCGGAGAGGAGTGCCCAGTGAGAGAACACCGCACCTTCTCAATCCCCGAAGGTTTAGATGGAATGCGTGTCGACGCTGCCATGTCCAAACTGCTTGGGATTTCACGCACCGTTGCCGCTGAGCTCGCCACTAATGGCGATATATCAGTCGATGGGAAAATCCTGGGAAAGGCAGATAAGATCACCCCAGGTGGCCTTCTCGAAGTGCTTCTTCCTGCGCCACAGGAGCCGCTAGAACCCAAGGCTGAACCTGTTGAGGGCCTCGACATCCTCTATGCTGACGAGGATGTGATAGCGGTAGATAAACCGGTAGGAGTAGCTGCCCACCCCACGGTGGGCTGGGAAGGTCCCACTGTTGTTGGGGGTTTAGCCGCTGCGGGCTTTCGAATATCTACCTCCGGCCCCCCAGAACGCAACGGAATCGTGCAACGTCTAGACGTTGGCACCTCAGGTGTCATGGTAGTGGCGGCGAGCGAGCGCGGTTATGCGATACTCAAGCGCGCCTTTAAGGAGCGGACTGTCAAGAAGACCTATCATGCGCTCGTGCAAGGTCATATGGATCCCTTCCAGGGGACAATTGAGGCCCCCATTGGCCGCCACCCAAGTTCGGGATGGAAGTTCGCGGTGACCACTGACGGTAAATATGCGGTTACCCACTATGAAACCCTAGAAGCTTTCGTGGAGGCTTCGCTTTTAGAAGTACACCTTGAAACTGGGCGGACGCACCAAATTCGCGTGCACACAGCTGCACTGCATCACCCGTGTTGCGGTGATCCGATGTACGGCTCCGATCCGGTTATGGCACAGCGCTTAGGCCTAGAGCGGCAATGGCTGCACGCGGTTAGACTCGGTTTCGAGCACCCCGCCTCGGGTAAATGGATGGAGATCTGCTCACCATATCCACCGGACCTCCGTCATGCGCTCGACGTAGTGCGCGCTGGCAATTCTTAGTAGCCATGGCGGCTGATACTATCCGCGTCGGCCTAGCTGTTGTATCGCTTGCCGTGATGGGCTTGGGTTATAGCTTCTTTGTTGCTGATACTGCCAAGGAACCACCCGTGATCTTTAACGGCGATGTACTAGGGCCAGAACGTGGGGAGACGCGCGCGGATTATCAGCAGCGATCACGTATGAGTAGGCGAGAGCATCATGCCCCCGCTTTTGCCTATATTAGTTTTGTGCGTCCCATCCCCGCCGACCTGGCCGGCGAGATCGTCTTAGCGGTCGAAAGAGTCAATGCGGTGGGGGTAGGCGAAGCTGCGGTCATTGGTATACCCGAGACTATTACTCAACCTCGGGGTGACCATCTAGAGGAACAAATTCGGCTGAAAGGC
Source organism: Corynebacterium sp. ES2775-CONJ (assembly GCF_024814515.1). NCBI lineage: Bacteria > Bacillati > Actinomycetota > Actinomycetes > Mycobacteriales > Corynebacteriaceae > Corynebacterium > Corynebacterium sp. ES2775-CONJ. The sequence goes on from NZ_JANUXT010000001.1 coordinate 64,187, forward strand.
CTCGATCCCAATGCTGTGACGGGGCTTGTTGTCCACGCCTCACCGACAACTCTTGATCAGGTGGCACAAGCCTCAGAGGTACTCGCTATCGAGGTTCTCCCCTCCGATGCTCGCTGGGGACTGTTTAGCGTTCGACCCGTCTCCTATTAGTCCTATGTGACCGATGGGATCTATGGGATCTGGTGGCGCGAATGAGGGTATCGCTCATATAGATGGCAACAGCGATCCAGATGAGGATAAAACCCATCCACTTCCATGAATCGACGCTCTCGTTGACAACAAAAACTGCCCATAGTAGCTGCATAGTCGGGGTCATATACTGCAACATCCCCACCGTTGACAGTGGTATCATCCGCGCGCCCTTTCCAAAGAGGAGAAGAGGAACAGCAGTAATCACGCCTGTAGCGATCAGAAGGGCACTGTGATGAGGTCCCACGGAGGCGAAACTACCCTGACCGGAGTATTCGAGGTAACCTATCGCCGCTAGAGCGCAAGGAGTGAGCACCAAAGTTTCAGCCGTCAAGGTGAGCGAAGCTGGAAGATTGATTTTTTTCTTAATCAGACCATAGGTACCAAAACTAAATGCCAGACTTAAAGCAATAATTGGGGGCTCACCTGCGAGCACTGTCAGAAATACTACTGCGAGAACCGCAATGCCGATGCTTATAGTCTCGAGAAAACGCAAGCGCTCCTTAAGAAAGATAATTCCGAAAAGAACGTTGACAAGAGGGTTAATAAAATACCCGAGTGCGGCATCGGCCACATGCCCCGAATTAACAGCAATCACATAAATAAGCCAATTCAATGCAATAGCGATACTGGCAAACGACAACCACCCCCACGTTGTGCGGTCGATCTCGCGCAGTCTGCGTGCTGTGCCCGTAAGAGAAATGATGACCAGCATGATAACGGCGGTCCACACAATACGGTGGGCTATAATTTCATAAGGGGAAGCCGCAGCAAGCAGCGGAAAATAAGCAGGGAATAGACCCCACAGAAGATAAGCCGAAACGACATACAGCATAAGCGCTCATCATAGTGCCAGAAGCCTAAAAACCTCGAAAATCTCCCGGCCCACCAGACAGATGCACGGGTGAAGTAAACACACTAGACTCAACACCTATGGCAAAAAAATCTTCCTTCGTACACCTGCATAACCACACGGAATATTCCATGCTCGATGGGATGGCTAAGGTGAATATGCTGGCCGAGGAAGTCTCCCGCCAAGAGATGCCAGCAGTGGGAATTACCGATCACGGCAATATGTTTGGCGCGGACGCCTTTTACCGAGCAATGACCGGCGCCGGCATCAAGCCAATTATCGGCATCGAAGCATATCTAGCCCCCGGTTCTCGTTTCGATCTCAAGCGCCAGCGGTGGGGTGATGAAAGCCAAAAATCCGACGATGTCTCCGCGTCGGGAGCGTATCTACACCAAACAATGGTGGCAGAAACAGCTGAGGGGCTTAAAAACCTCTTTTATCTCTCGTCGATGGCCTCGTATGAAGGTCAACTGGGCAAGTGGCCACGTATGGATGCCGAACTCATTGCTGAGCACGCAACCGGCATTATTGCCACAACTGGGTGTCCCTCCGGCGACGTTCAAACGCGCCTGAGGCTCGGCCAATTTGATAAAGCCTTAGAAGCTGCCGCGATGTGGCAGGACATCTACGGACGAGACAATTATTTTCTCGAGCTCATGGACCACGGCCTCAATATTGAGAACAGAGTTCGCGGCGAATTGCTAGAGATCGGGAAGAAACTCAACCTTCCACCTCTAGTGACCAATGACTGCCATTATGTCTTGGAGTCTCAAGCTCATGCCCACGAAGTCATGCTGTGCGTGCAAACGGGTAAAACAATGCACGACCAAGATCGCTTCAAATTCGACGGCAGCGGCTACTATGTCAAATCTGCCGCCCAGATGCGTGAATTATGGGATCATTTGGTTCCGGATGCGTGCGATAACACCCTCTGGATCGCCGAGCGTGTTCAAGACTATGGTCGCCTGTGGGAGCCACATCCCCATGACCGCATGCCCATTGCGGATGTACCGGAAGGACATACTCCGACCTCGTGGCTTCAGCACCAGGTCGCAGAAGGCCTCAAAGAGAGGTTCCCTGGCCAGGAGGTGCCCCAAGAATATCTCGACCGCGCACGATACGAAATCGAAGTAATCGATTTGAAGGGCTACCCCTCGTACTTTTTAATTGTCGCGGAGCTCATCAAATACGCTCGTTCGGTGGGTATTCGTGTGGGACCAGGCCGAGGTTCGGCCGCAGGTGCACTCGTAGCCTACGCGCTCACTATCACCAATATCGACCCAATTGAGCATGGATTGCTCTTCGAGCGCTTCCTCAACCCGGAACGCCCCTCGGCCCCCGATATAGATATCGATTTCGATGATCGCCGCCGAGCGGAGATGATCCGCTACGCGGCCGAGCGCTGGGGTGAGGACAAGATCGCCCAAGTGATTACATTCGGCACCGTGAAAACGAAACAAGCGCTGAAAGACGCCGCTCGAACCTTGCACGGCCAGCCAGGATACCAAATTGCCGATCGCATCGCTAAAACCCTCCCGCCTGCGGTAATGGCCAAAGATATCCCGCTATCTGGCATTATGGACCCAGAGCACCCCCGCTACCAAGAAGCCGGTGAGGTTCGCAAACTCATCGAAGCCGACGCAGAAATAAAAAAGATCTACGATACTGCCCGAGGCCTTGAAGGAGTGGTACGGCAGGCGGGTGTTCACGCTTGTGCCGTGATTATGGCCTCAGTTCCACTGCTTGACTGTATTCCCATGTGGAAACGCCCAAATGACGGTGCACTGATCACAGGCTGGCCCTATCCAGCATGTGAAGCCATAGGCTTGTTGAAAATGGACTTCCTAGGGCTCCGCAACTTAACGGTTATCGGCGATGCTATCGAGAATATTAAGATCAATCGCGATACCACCGTGGATCTCGAGAGCCTCGACACCCATGATCCTGAAGTCTATAAATTGCTGAGCCGAGGAGATACCTTGGGTGTCTTCCAGCTCGACTCTGCTGGCATGCAAGAGTTGCTCAAGCGCATGCAGCCAACTGGCTTTAACGATATCGTGGCATCCTTGGCGCTCTACCGCCCAGGGCCTATGGCAGTGGGCGCGCACCATGAATACGCCGACCGGAAAAACGGACGGAAGCCCAAAGAACCCATCCACCCTGAGTTGGCGGATGTCCTTGAAGATATTCTCGCCGAAACTCATGGGCTGATTGTTTACCAAGAGCAAATCATGGCGATCTCTCGCAAGCTGGCCAACTACACCGCGGGTGAAGCAGATGGCTTCCGTAAAGCCATGGGTAAAAAGAAAAAAGAAGTCCTTGAAGCAGAATACGAGAAATTTTCCACTGGCTGCTTCAGCAATGGGTTTTCCAAGGAAGCGGTCGACGCATTGTGGAATGTGATTTTGCCCTTCGCCGGCTACGCTTTCAATAAGTCCCACGCCGCAGGCTATGGACTGGTCTCCTATTGGACCGCCTACCTGAAGGCTAATTTTACAGCTGAGTATATGGCGGCACTGTTAACATCGGTGGCGGACAAAAAAGATAAAATGGCGATCTATCTAGCGGATTGTCGTCACCTCGGGATTTCTGTGCTGTCCCCAGACGTGAATGAATCGCGATTCAACTTCCTCCCTGTGGGTTCCGATATCCGCTTCGGACTCGGAGCGGTGCGAAATGTCGGCGAGGACGTGGTGAATTCGATTGTCAAAGCGCGCGAAGACAAGGGCAGTTATAGAAACTTTTCTGACTATCTCGATAAAATTGACCTCACCGCCTGTAATAAGCGCGTCACGGAATCGCTGATCAAAGCGGGTGCCTTTGATTCTCTCGGGCATCCGCGCCGGGGACTTTCACTTATCTCCGATGAGGCCGTTGATGCCGCCACCGGGCCGAAGAGGGCCATGGATAAGGGGCAATTTGATCTTTTCGCAGGTCTCGGCGCCGATTCGGACTCGAGTCCGGCGGAGATTTTCACTATCGACGTCCCTGATCAGGAGTGGGATAAGAAGCACCAATTGGCTCTCGAACGCGAGATGCTCGGCCTGTATGTATCTGCGCATCCTCTCGATGGCTACGAAGATGCCCTTGCCGCTCAAACCAAGACTCCGCTGTCGATCATCGCTTCACAGGACGTCAGTCATGGCCAAGAGGTCGAGATTGGTGGCATCATCTCAGCCGTTGATCGGAGAGTATCGAAAAAAGATGGTACACCGTGGGCCATTGTGACCGTGGAGGACCATGCTGGTGTGCAAGTTGAGGTCCTGGTTTTCTCGAAGACTTATGCCATTGTGGGTCCACATATCGTTGAAGACAATATTGTTCTCATCAAAGCCCATATCAGTATCCGGGAGGATCGGGTTGGAGTTTTCTGCGATGATCTGAAAATACCCGATTTGGGTATAGGAAATGGAACCGGGTTACCAGTTCGTTTGAACCTGCGCACCGATCAATGCACGATGGAGAATCTTGGCAAGCTCAAATCTGTCTTGCTGGCTAATAGCGGGGAATCGGATGTGTATCTCAACCTTGTCGACGGAGATGAATCGCACACAATGATCTTAGGTGAAAGCCTTCGAGTCGAACGGTCAGCTAGCCTTATGGGTGACCTTAAAGCGACCTTGGGCCCTGGGATTCTGGCTTAAAGAATAAAGGCGCTGCTTGGATATGCAGCGCCTTTATTCAGCCGACAAGCACGGTAGATAATTGCTGGGTTCGAGCGATGAAATCATCGATTTGCATACGAAGGCCCACAAGGAAATTATGTGGCCCCTCTGCAATGATGCGGTAGATCAGAGCTGCACCGCCCACTAAGGCCGCCGCAATCATAGTGAGATCGATAGGGGTACTGCCGGTTAAAGAGGAACCAGGTTTGAGCGCCTGCTCATAGAGTGACCCCTCTTGCTGTTCGACGTCGGTGGTCATGAGTTCCGCTGACTGCTGTTTCTGGTTAGTGGGCGCCTCTGCGGCCACTGCGTGCCCGGTTATAAGCGGAAGGGTGAGCATAACCGCTGCTACACTGTGGGTCACCCGCATTAAACGCGCACCCCAGCCTGCTTAAGAGCGTTGTTGAGCATCCCCTGTAGTTCAGGGAAAGCCCGGAATACCGAAGCCCCGAAAACGGCAATAGATGCTATAAGACCGAATACTGCACTAATAATGGGAAGGTGCTTTTCCTCGAGGTCGCCCATCCGGACAAGGGCTCCATTCTCGTTGAACTCGAAGAAATCATCCTCGGAAGAAGCTACGCCATCCGCACCCTTGTCACTGCCATAGTGGTCGGGTTTTTTCTCCTCAGTTGTGGGGGCTGCAGTTGTCCCGGTGGTGCCGGTGGTCTCAGTGGTCTCAGTGGTTTGGGAACTTTCGGTGGCTCCAGCGGGCACGGCGATCAGAGCCGCGACAGTACCTAGGCTGACCACCAGGGTGCTAATAGAACGAGGGCGCATCGTTTGCTCCTTTATAAATGTAGTGAGTCTTGTAGTGAGCGTGATTCCTTGCGATAATAACGCATTGAAGCAGTGTGATCACCAATAGCAAAGACGTTAGCAGGTTTGACCGCACGGTGCGCGATACCAGATGCACACTAGCTGGTGAGAGCCCGCAGCCGAGGTGATTTTTTTCGCTCGAAACCTAAAGCGCTAAGCTAGGTATTCATGAGTACCCCAGCAGATCATTCGCCAGCACAAACTCCGGTTAATATCCACGCAGCGGATATTCAAATTGCGCAGGCTCGAATTTCTGCAACAATCGGCACCACACCTTTACAATTCTGCCCCAGGCTCTCACAATTAACGGGCGCCGAGATCTACCTGAAGCGCGAAGATCTTCAAGATGTTCGTTCCTATAAGATTCGCGGGGCTGTTAACGCTATTTCACAGCTCAGTGATGAGCAGAAAAAGGCTGGAATTGTGGCAGCATCGGCTGGCAATCATGCCCAAGGCGTTGCTTTCGCGTGTCGGACTAAGGGAATCAACGGTCGTATTTTTGTACCCTCAGCTACCCCCAAACAGAAGCGGGATCGCATCATGGTGCACGGTGGCGAGAATATTACCTTGGAGGTCACTGGGGCAAATTTCGATGAGGCAAGTGCTGCAGCTCATCATTATGCCCTGGAGACAGGAGCGACGATCATCGAGCCCTTTGATGCCGCAAATACAGTGATCGGCCAAGGCACGGTGGCGGCAGAAATTCTCTCTCAGTTATCGGCCTTGGGTAAAACCCTTGACACAATTGTGGTCCCCGTGGGCGGGGGCGGATTGATCTCGGGAATCTTAAGTTATTTGGCTGATCTGTCGCCTCGTACCGCAGTGGTGGGGGTCGAACCCAAGGGAGCTCCATCTTTGGAGGCGGCCTTAAAAGCCAACGGCCCTGTGACGCTTCCAGCTGTCGATCCCTTCGTTGACGGAGCAGCTGTGAAGCGTATAGGGGATATTAACTACCAAGTAATTGAACAGAATCTCGGTCGGCTGCACCCGTTGACGGTCAGTGAGGGTGTGGTGTGTACCGAGATGATCGAGCTGTACCAGAACGAAGGAATTATAGCTGAGCCCGCGGGAGCTCTTTCCGTGGCGGCGCTGCGAGATCTGAAATTTGGTGCTGGTGATATCGTCGTGTGCGTGATTTCAGGCGGCAATAACGACGTCCTTCGTTATTCCGAGATCGTCGAGAGATCACTCGTGCAACGCGGACTTAAGCACTATTTCTTAGTCAGTTTCCCCCAGGAGCCCGGACAGCTGCGAAGCTTTCTTAACGACATCCTAGGGCCCGATGACGATATCACTCTATTCGAGTATCTCAAGCGCAATAACCGCGAAACTGGCACTGCATTGGTAGGTCTACAACTAGGGTCTGCTAGCGATATCGACGGGCTCAAAGCGCGGATGGATGCATCCCGAATTACCTGCCGACACCTTGAGCCTGGAACGCCAGAATACGAATTTGTGGTGAGTTAACCGTTGGCAAGAGCATATCGGCGCCCGAGAGCCCATCGAGAATTCTTTAACGAATTTGAGATCAAGCGCAGTAAATTTCTCACCTTCATCGCTCGGGTTGAAGATGAAGAGCAGGCACGCGCGTTTATTGCAGAGATTCGATCCCGTTACCCAGATGCTCGCCATCACTGCAGCGCCTACCTCTACCACGTCGACGGGTCGAACCCAATCGAGCGATCCTCAGATGATGGTGAGCCCTCTGGCACCGCTGGTACCCCGATGCTGGATGTGCTTCGAGGTTCCGGACTCCTAGATATCGCAGCGGTGACCGTACGATATTTTGGTGGCATCAAGTTGGGCGCTGGTGGTCTAGTACATGCCTATTCCGATTCTGTTATGCGCTGCCTTGATCAAGTCGAAAGTGTCAGTCGCGCACGTCAAGATCTTTTTCAAGCCGACTTCAACTACAGTGATGCAGGCAAGATAGAAGCCGAATTACGTGGACGCGGATTTCATGTGACTGAGGTGGAGTACAAGCATCGCGCACATTTTACAATCGCGGTAGACCCGGGTGGAAAAGCGGAGTTAGAAAGCTTTCTAGCGGCACTGACTGCAGGTGGGGCGCGGCTTACTGATGCCGGAAGTACGTGGGTAGAATCAAACCTATGACTCTTCAATCACCACATAGCACCGAACAAAGAAAAATAGCCGTGCGCAGTCACGCCCGCGCCGCCGTCGCTTGGGGCGGTGCTGGGTTGGCCGCTGCCGTGGGAGGGCTTTTAGTTTCGCAGATCGGCATCAGCATCATCGCCGCAGCCGTTAGCTTAGCTGGAGTGGGTGTGAACTACGGGCGAATTCGTGCGATTATCAACTACCGTGATCAATGGTGACCGATAACAGTCCCGTTCGAGTCGACTCCTGGGTATGGGCGGTACGGTTACTTAAGACACGCTCGAAAGCAGCTGATGCCTGCAAGGCAGGCCATATCAAGGTGAATGCGAAAGCAGTGAAGCCTTCGCACCTTGTCGTCCCTGGAGATCGGGTTAGTGTTTGGGCAGATCATCATTTCACCGATGTTGAAGTGACCAAAACCATGAAAAAACGTGTGGGCGCCAGCATAGCTCGAACGTGCTATATCGATCATTCGCCGCCGCCTCCGCCAAGAGATTTAGGCATCCCACGACGAGATCGTGGTGCGGGCCGCCCGACGAAGAAGGAACGTCGACAGCTCGATCGTTTAATCGGGCGCGACCGTTAAAAGACGTGGGAAACTAACGGGAGACTCCGCTCGAGGCGATGAACGCGCTGTTTAGGGTGCTTTCCACTTGATCCGGTGAGGCGGATATGCTCGCGACCGTATTGTGCAAGGAGAAGATCGTCGATTACTCGCACGTGTCCAGGGCGGAATTTATAATTCATGGCTTCACGGATACGGGTGATATTCCGAGGGCTCAATAATGCTTCCAGTTGGCCAGCAGTACGAATTTCGTGAGCGTGGAGAAGCTCCTCAAGCCACTGGTAGCTGGAGATAGACGACTGAGGGATCTGGTTGCCGTTGATCATGGTGATAATCCCCGGCAAGGTTTCGGCAGTAAATTCCACCCCAAGATCGGCCGCGGAACTTTCGCGAGGTTCCTCGATAGCGGCAATCTGATCAAATTGTTGATCGGCTAGTTCGATCAAGCCTGCAGCAAGGGTAAAAGCCCGATCAACTTGAGGAGACAATTTACGCGATCGACGCTTGTATCGGATATCGTGCTCGAATTCGGCCCAGGCATGCTGCAGAACGGTACGAATCTGCACCTCAAATTCTTGGCCCATATAGTTAGACAACTCGCTGGTTCTACTATCAACTTCCACGATGAGATGGTGAGAACCGTAGCCAAAGGTTCCTGAAATGCGAGCCTGCTCCGCCTTATCCACACTTCGGCGCACCGTGAATTCATCGCTTAAAGCCTCAATGATCTGTGGAATCTCAGTCGAGTGGTAGGTGGTAATACGTACTCCGATGAGATCGTGGATATCACGAATCGGGTTGGGGTAAACAGGGGAGCCATCGGCGTGCTTCTTTTTGATCTTAGCGCGCAAGGAGCGCCACGATTTTATGCGTACGCTGACCCGATCGTAGGCTAAGCCAGCATCTGCTAGCACTCTCTCGATAGCATCACGGAACTCAGGTACAGCATCAGGGTGAGTTTTGATGAAGTCCTGGTGGAAATTATGAAGATCCGAGAGCGAATTCACAATTACCTATCATAGCGAGCGCCGTGCGGGAGCTACGAATTGATCGTGCATTATGGGTCGAGAACGCAGTATACGAGAATTCCATCGGTATAATTTTTTTTAACCACCATTCCTTGGGGCTATGAGAAGGCGAGACGCTGTGGTTCTCTCACTTTTACTCGTTGGGGTTGAGCAAGAGGAGCGCCTTGACTGGGTGAAAATCTAGGCAATAGTGAGATGATGCCTTCATTGAGCCACCGGCGTGTACATTAGCTGAGGACCTGCAGGGGGAGCAGGAAAACCACTACTAAGTATGGGGTATAGAGTCAGAGAGGTTTAGAATCGTTTGGTTTATTGATGGGGTAGCAGTTTAGGGATATCTAGCTTTCCCCGTCGCATCCAAGGAGCGGATGAAACGAGCTTTGTATACAACCTTCATCGCTGGGGTTTAGCGCGATTTGTGCGTTGGTTCTGACGCATACTCGTCGATGATCTCATGGATATGTCAATTTAATATGTGGAGCACACCGAGCACCGAGACAGGTTTTATTATTGCTTCGTCATAAGGGGCGGTATGGATATTTCAAGCTCTCCTTCATATTTCAACGGTGCGGCGAGGACGAGCGAGCCGAAGTAGGATGAGATCGCCCTGGATATAGAGCTGCTGACGTGTTAAGGGAGGCTATACTTCCTACCGCATGAGTCGCAATACCTTCTGGTTTAGAAAGGAGGATTGAGATTGGCGTCTAGGCCAAGAACGTCAAAAAGTTCTTGAGCTGTCCAGAAAGCTATGGCCTGACCCTTGTCGTTCAGATCTTCTGCACGTTTTTGCTTGGTGGTAATGCAGTTCCACGGCCCGATCACTAATAGAGTGGTTTTCTTGGTCACATTCTTGGCCACCGTAGCACCTGCAGCTGCAAGTTTTTGCCACAAGAGACCTTTATCGAAGGGATCGAAATCACCGGTGAGGGTCACTACGTGCCCATAAAGAGGATTGCGGGGATCAGCCTCGGTATTAGTATCCGGGACCTTCTCCGGTGTGGCAACCTTAGCCCACGGCTGCGATTTCCTAGGCGTGCTTTCCTTTGGCACCGGTGCACTGGCGAGAGAGGCGCGCAGCACTGGGTAAACCCTATTGCTGTTGAGCGAACCGCGTTCGAAACCAAATGTCATAAAAACCTCCTCAAGGCTCCCACTGGTCCGCTTCAGGCGGGTAAGAGCAGCGAAGATCTCTGCGCAAGCCTTGGCATCGCAGAGAGCATCATGGTGGTGTTCAAGATCAACGTTGAGATGATCTGCGACGACATTAAGTTTATGCGAAGCTATAGGCAGGTGACAGGACCGGGCCGCGGCGAGCGAGCACGCGAAATTCCACTGCGGGGGATCAACCTGTGCTGCGGCTGCGGCTCGGAAGAAGGCTGTCATATCAAATTGAGCATTATGCGCCACTACGTCGTCGTCAGCGACCCACGCAATCACCTCGGGAAGGATCTCTGCAAACGGTGGGGCGGTAGCAACGGTTTTCTCAGTAATGCCGTGGAATTCTTTATTGAATTCGTCGAAACCTGCGATTGCAGGCTGGCACAACCAGGACTTAGTTTCGACCACCAGGCCGTCTCGCACCCGGGCTAAACCAACCTGGCAGATCGACCCCCAGTCACTATTGGCTGTTTCCACATCGATGCCACAGAAATCCAGATTGGCTATAGCGGCCAGTTCTCCCTTCTTAGCAGCCTCTAGAGCTTGGAAGAATAACTCGATCTGATGGTCCGAATTTGGGGGAAAAGTGATCGTGTGCTCGGGGTCATCTCCAATCTGGACGACACCTCCCAGGATCGAGCTGGGGGTGCGGGTAACCCGCGCTGGTCCGAGCGGAAGGGTGAGGGGATGGGCATCAAGTGAGGCGGTCAGGAGAGTGGGGTGAATGGTGATCTCCTGCGCGGTAATGGTGACTTCGCCGCCATGGATGGAAATAGTCATAGAAAGCCTCGTGTCTTGATGAACCCAGCGGGCGGTGCGCTACTCCAGATAGGCACCGCCCCTTTTTGTATTAGCTATCGTATTCTTCTCGCTCAGCATACTCATCGCCAGGGACACTAGCATTGACCGGCGGATCTACCTGCCGGAAGATGAGAATGGAGCGACCCTGAACGGTCATTGAACCCCCGGATTCGATGACCTTACCCTCCAGTGGGTACCCCGTGGGTTCCGTAGTGTCTACGACGAGCTTCCACGAAGACCCGAAGTTCTCTGGTGGCAAGGTAAATTCGATGACGTCATGATAGGCATTGAAGATCATGAGGAAGGATTCATCGATAATCGGGTGCCCGCGACGATCGGGCTCAGCAATAGATGCTCCATTGAGATAGACCATTAAAGCTTTGCCAAAAGCGAATTCCCAATCCGATTGGGTCATGAGCTTGCCGGATGGAACCATCCACGCAATATCGCGATCGGGGGCGTCCTCACCTAGTGGTCCGCCCGCGAGGAAATTACGGCGTCTGAAAACCGGGTGGTTGGCGCGGATACGAATGAGTCGCTTGGTAAAACCTAGTAACTCGTGGTTATCGGCCACCTGGTCCCAGTCCATCCACGCGAGCTCGTTATCCTGGCAGTAGACGTTATTATTGCCAGACTGAGTGCGCGCAATTTCGTCACCGTGAGCCAGCATGGGGGTGCCTTGGCTGAGTAAGAGCGTGGTGAGGAAGTTGCGACGCTGCTGAGCACGCAGTTGATTAATATCGGGATCATCTGTGGGACCCTCGGCGCCACAGTTCCACGAGCGGTTGTGGGACTCGCCATCGCGGTTACCCTCACCATTATCCTCATTGTGCTTTTCGTTGTAGCTGACGAGGTCATTAAGGGTAAAGCCGTCGTGGGCAGTAACGAAGTTGATGGAGGCCGTAGGCCGACGCCCATTATGTGCATAGAGATCCGAGGAACCTGTGAGTCGGGATGCGAACTCGCCCAGCGTGGAGGGCTCGCCTCGCCAGAAGTCCCGAACGGTGTCGCGGTATTTCCCGTTCCACTCGGCCCAGATGGCAGGGAAGTTACCTACCTGATAACCACCCTCGCCCACATCCCACGGTTCAGCAATGAGCTTAACGCGTGAGACTACTGGATCCTGCTGTACGAGATCGAAGAAAGTAGCGAGCTTATCCACGTCATGCAGCTCGCGCGCCAGGGTGGAGGCGAGGTCGAAGCGGAAACCGTCCACGTGCATTTCGGTGACCCAGTAGCGCAGTGAGTCCATGATGAGCTGCAGTGGGTGAGGGTCGCGAACATTAAGGGAGTTTCCGGTTCCCGTATAGTCCATATAGTGGCGTTTGTCGCCATCTACCAGGCGGTAGTAAGCCTCATTATCTATACCTCGGAAGGCGATCGTTGGGCCGAGATGATTTCCTTCGGCTGTATGGTTATAGACAACATCGAGAATCACCTCGATACCAGCTTCGTGGAAGGCGCGAACCATGCCCTTAAACTCGGATACGGCATCGCCTGGGGTCTTAGCGGCTGCATAATCCAGGTGCGGAGCAAAGAAGCCGAAGGTGTTATAGCCCCAGTAGTTGCGCAGTCCCAGATCACGCAACCGGTCATCCTGTAAGAACTGGTGTACAGGGAGCAGTTCAATGGCAGTGATGCCAAGATCCTTGAGATATTCAATAATGGCTGGGTGTGCTAGGCCAGCATAGGTTCCGCGGAGTTCTTCGGGAACGTCAGGGTGGGTCATAGTCATTCCCTTGACATGGGCCTCGTAAATCACCGTGTCATGATAGGGAACCTGGGGCGCGCGGTCTGAGCCCCAGTCGAAGAAGGGATTGACGACGACAGAGAGCATGGTATGCCCGAGGGAATCCTCGGTGTTGCGTGCCTCTGGTTTATCCGGCTGAGTGATGTCGTAGCTGAAGAGGGAAGCATCACCGTCAAATTCGCCATCGAAGGCGCGAGCATAGGGGTCCACGAGCAGCTTCGACGGATCGCAGCGTTTGCCGTCGGCGGGGTTATAGGGGCCATGGACACGGAACCCGTAGCGTTGACCTGGAAGTACGTTGGGTAGATAGCAATGCCAGATATGGGCGTCTACCTCAGTAAGAGAAATGCGCTCCTCGTTATTATCAGCATCGATGAGGCACAGCTCAACTTTTTCAGCAACATGAGAAAAGATAGCAAAATTGGTGCCAGCACCGTCGTATTTGGAGCCGAGTGGGAAAGGATCACCCGGCCAGACCTTGCGGGTGGGTTGATCGTTAACGCTGGAGGGTGAGTGCTCCTCCGCAATCGGTTCTGTAGTCATAGCCCAGTATCTTAGCCCGAAAGAGCTTGAATTCCATTTAAGATGATATCAACGCCGGCTAAAAACTGGTCACGGGCATTGTCCGCATCAAATGAGGCCCCTAGGCGTTGGGCCTGGTTTTGCTCAAATACGCTGGCGCCCACGACATAATGGACTAGGGTCGCGGCGGCGATCTGTGGTGTGTCAGCAGTGGTGGCCTTACTGAAAATACCTTCAACCTCAGCACGCAGATCATTGCTGATAAGCGCCGTACCAACAAGCTCAGCGCCGTCGGTGATTCCTAGCATCGTGGTACGCAAAAAGAGGGCTGCTTCGCGCAGATCGTGATGGTCTAAAGCTAGAAAATCTGTTAAAAGGGTTCGAGCGGTGGCGTCGATCAGAGCTTGTTTATTCTTGATATGCCAGTACAAGGCTCCAGGTGCAACAGCAAGGTGTGTGGCTACGCGTCGCATGGTCATATCCGCTAATCCATAGCTGCTGAGAATATCGATGCTGGCTTGAATGATCGCGCTCTTATTTAACTCCACGCCTAGTATCTTAATACCTCTGCCATAACGATGATGCGCGACCGACAAAGGCGTCGTGGGGAGCGAGGTTTGACAAAGGCTGGGAACTTTCTCATAAAACACTGGGAGGATCTTGATCTCAGTTGATGAGTGTTATAGTGGGTATTTAGACAAGAGATCAACCCTAATAAGGAGTTTTATTACCGTGAGTTTCGTTTATAAGAAGGCGGCAGTGGCCACCGTAGCAGCGAGTTCTCTGCTCTTAGTAGCATGTGGTTCTGACGAGGCGGAGTCTCCCACCACCTCGGTTGCAGTCTCGACCGTTACGAAGGCTCCGGTTACAACAACTGTTGAGAGCGCTGAACCAAGCGCTGCTCCTGAGGATGCTGAGAAGAAGCCAGAGCAGCCACCGCTTCCTCCCGCACCTCCAGCTCCTCCGGCTAATCCCCAAAACCCAGCGGTTCCGACAGAGGTTCCCTTCCCGGTAGCCGAGCATGCGCCTGTCTCTGATGGCGGCCCAGCGACCCCTGAACAGGCTGCTCAGATTGAGGGGCTGATCCGCGGTCTCCAGGATCAAAAGACTTTGCGTAGTTTTATGACCTACGTTCCTAATAATTCCTGCCAACATGTGCGTGACCGCATTTATGCTGAAGCTGGCAACCAATTTGACCTCGTACCTGATGTTCCGCTTAGCGAGGTTCCAGAATTTGCTAATGCCAACTCCCGTGTCGATGCCATTACGGACATCATGGTTAATGGCACCACAGCTTCTGCCAACGTAACCACGAGCTGGTCTGATGGAACATACACCGGTGTCCAGCGCTTTGTTAATGAGAATGGCCGCTGGGTTTTCTGCGACTAAAATATATGTCCAGCCCCCGTCGATTTTTGCGACGGGGGTATTTTTGGCTAGTGGGAGGCGAAGGGGATTGTCCCATCAAGACGCGGTGATTAACCACCACGGTGACGCGGCCGTAAAAGTTACGGTGGACTTGCATGACGGTGGAACATCTAAAGTGCACACCCATCTTAAGTTTTTCGATGAGCTATTACTCCTTTTCGCAGACAGCGCTCGAATCAGCCTTAAAGTGTTGGTGGAGCCCGATCCGCTGGGGGAGCCCCAAAACATCATCGAAGAGACTGGAGTAGCCCTGGGCCAAGCGATTCACACAGCAATCGGCCGTGCGGGCGATTTTCGGTCTTATGGGCATGCGGTCGTTGCCGCTTCCCGGGCGCTAGCGGAAGTAGCGATGGAATATCCTGCTGATCCAGTGAGCGTGGTCAGTGGGGAACCCGAACCGATGGTAACCGCTGTTGTTGATGACCATTATGCCACGATGATGAATGAATACTTCTTCGAAGCTTTTGCTGCGGGGGCACAGATGAATATGCACGTGATAGCCCGCTATGGGAGCAGTCCGCGAGAGATTACGCAGGCTGAATTTAAAGCGACAGGGGCAGCGCTGCAGTCGCTCCTGATGGAACTGTGTACCTAGGATTAATCGAACAAGTTTTCGAAAAACTGGGACGGGTGTCTACTTCCCTCACTACAGTGGGCGTTATGAAAAAAATTCCCGATCCCCGTCAGCACCGTCCGATTGTTATGCACCCCACGACACTCGATGAGTTATACAACGATATATCGTCTATTTGGAGCATGATCAAGCATCCGAGATCTCTGGCTCGGGCCACTGGGGCGTGGCGACCTCCCCGAAAAATCGTTGGCGACTACCCAGCAGCCCCCACAGCTATCGTTGCGGTGCGCCGTTACCGGATAGGCGCGAAAGCGAGAGAGGACATTCGGCTATATTCCCCTGGCGCTTCCCCCGCCTATCTCATTAGTCTGCGCTTGAGCTCCCCGGAATCTAAATTTCTTCCCCATAGAAGTGCAGAATGGTGGATTACCCATATAGTAGGTGCGCGCCATCTAGAGTGCGTTCACGAACTCAGTGCCGAATACGCACCAACCTATTGCTGGGTAGTCAATGCCCAGATGGAACCGATCGCATCACCCGCTGCGCTCTTTGCGGAATCTCAGGTGGCTTAGGCGGAGAGAAGGGGACTATCCTTGATGCGGATTGTCGATAGCTGTAAAGGAGTGACGAGAAAGTCCACGCTGGCTTTAGCAACCGCATGAGTGTTGATAGTAATAAGACTTCGCTTTGTTCCATCACCGGATTCGTCCCTATCTTGATAGCAGTGGCGGGAGCCTTCGGAAATCTTTCTCTCCTTCTGCCGCTGATACCTTTAGCCGTGATCCAATCGGGTGGCAGCTTGAGTCTTGCCGGTGCGACGACTGGAGTCTTTATGGCAGCCACTGTCGGGGCGCAAATACTGACTCCTGCAGCCCTAAGGAGATGGGGCTTTACTACAGTCATCATCTTCTCTGCCCTCATGTTAGGGATCCCCTCCCTGGGCTATATATTTAGTGTTGAGACCACTTTTCTGCTTGTGATTTCTGCCGTGCGAGGAATCGGCTTTGGCGCTCTCACAGTCGCTCAAGCCGCGGTTTTAGCGGCCCTAGTCCCCGCGCGCTCCTTGGGAAAAGCGATGGGTCTCATGGGATTTTGGATCGGATTTGCCCAATTAATAATGCTGCCTGCGGGCGTCTACTTAGCCGATCTTTTGAGTTTCCGATGCGTATATATTCTCGCCGCCGCAGTGGCGCTTGCAGCTGCGGCGATGGGACTGCTTATTCCATCTGTGGCGGTGCCGCGCCCTCATCTTAAGGCCACTCGGAGCGATAATATTAGGCTGCTGCAGAAGGTATTCGAACCTGCCGTTGCCATGTCAGCGACTGCCATGGGGTTTGGTGCGCTCTCTGCGCTCCTTCCTGCGGCTATGGATAGGAGTGGGGCTTCGTTGACGCTGTCCACGTTTATGCTAGCTGGACTAGGCGGAGCTCAGATGTTGAGTCGTTATGGTGCTGGTCTTTATGCTGACAGTCGGGGTCGTGCTGGTTATTTGATCCTGCCAGCCTTGGGTCTTGCTGCCAGCGGCTTGGGGCTGGTAGCCGTGACCATATTAGGGCATTGGGATCCCATATTTTTCTTGGTTGCAGCCATTATTTTTGGGTGTGGCTATGGGGCTGTGCAGAACGAAAGCATGGTAAAAATGTTCCAGAGCACCCCTCCCTCGCGTCTGTCCACCGTATCCGCCTTGTGGAATATTAGTTTCGATGGCGGGACGGGTTTGGGTTCATTTATCCTGGGTTATACTGCAAGTATTTTCGCCTACCATGGTGCCTTTATTGCCTCAGTGATAATTATTCTAGGTGCTGGCGCAGTGAGCCTCTACCAAGTCCGACGGAAGAAGGTAAGAATTTGTTGATCACTACCCTCGCACAAGAATCAGAAACTAATTATGTCCTCATCTACGTCCTTATTATGGCGGGCGGTTTTATGCTCGGGGGAGCGTGGTCAGCTTATCGACAGGGCCTACGCATTGTGGCGGTTGCGCTGGCGATCCTGGCCCTTATGGCATTGGTGTCGGCCGGCCTATGGGCATACGGGCTTTTTTAAGCTAGCACTACGGCTACACTCAATGACATGACTTTCAGCCTGATTCAACGGTTTGATCTTCCGCCAGCAGACGTAGGCGCAGTGCTCAACCAGGAAGCTGTCGATAACGAGATTTATATCCCGCGAGGCACGGATATTCCAGAGGAGCTCGCAACCTACCAGCACCTAATTTCTCGGGTTTTTGCGGAATACCGTGGCACCTCGGATCAGATGGGCTATATACCAGTTATTGCAGTCAACAGTTTGAGGGAACTTCACCCTTATACCTCTCTGGATCGCATGGCAGCCGAGATCACCGTGCACATGCACGGTGGGGAATGGCGCACTGCCGCCGACGCAGATTTCTGGGAACTCCTCGAAGAGCTCGACGCTCGAGGATTGCAGTGGCTCATTATCATGAGCGAATCACAGGAATCGTTCATCGATCTCATGCGCGATAGCGCGGCTGTGACGAACGCTAAAACTATAGCAGGCAGCGTTGACTCGTCCGCGATGCTAAGCGAACTAATTCGATATGAGTCAGAAGGCATTGCTGGCGCGATTATCCCCAGCACTATGCGTGCACGCATGGGAAAAAATACTTTATGATCAACCTCGAAAGCCTTTACGACCGCGCCGAAGGCGTGGTGAAGAGCGTCGAGCCTCTATTTACTGCAGGCCTTGGAGCAGCGCCGGAAATTGAGAAGTCTCGTGGTGATTTTGCCACTGCCATAGACCTAAAATTGGAAAGAATTATCAGCGCCGAACTTTCCGCCGCTACCGGAATTCCCGTCAGCGGGGAAGAATTTGGGGGACAACACACCGAGGTTTTCTGGATCGTCGATCCAATCGATGGCACCGCAAATTACGCCGCCGGAAATCCCACCTGCGCAATCCTCATGAGCCTCGTGGCATATGGGCGACCCGTTATTGGTTTCAGTAGCATCCCTTTTATGTCACGTAGATACGGTGCCTACGAGGGTTCCCCGCTTTTTATTAATGGCCGAGCGCAACCCCCACTAGAACCCCGCCCCAAAGTGCGTAGCCATATTGGTATCTCGTCCCTTTCTCGAACGGATGATAGTTACGCACGAACAGTCAGAGATATGTGTGCCGACTTCGGGTACAGCTCTCGCCTGATTGGTTCGGTCGGAGTTGATCTCGCTTTTGGGGCTGCTGGTATTTTCGCGGCAGGAGTCAGTCTCAGTCCGCACCTATGGGATAACGCAGCTGGTGTCGTACTCGCCCAAGCATCTGGTGCCATAGTCAGTGACCTCGTAGGCAACCCATGGACTGCAGATTCACACGGTCTTATTATTGGAAGTCAACCCTGTCACGAGCATTTGTGTACAGCGTTCGCAGATCTTAACCAAAAGGAGCGATAGAGTGACATACTCCTATAAGCTCTTTGGTCTCCTTATCGTTATGGCGACGATACTGATCGGTCTAGGTTCTCGGGCAACCGGGGAACCAGCGGCACTCTTGGCTACCTTCGCAGCGGGGCTAAGTGCCTTAGCGGTGCCTTTCACTCCAGCTTTGGGGCGTCGACTAGCGGGGGTAGGCGCCATAATCGCAGGCGTACTCGCTCTCATCTCTAGCAACTACGAACCGTTAGTGATCATCGGGGGACTCACAGCGATCGGTGGCGGTATAGGTATCGGTCTGAGACCGGGTTTGGTGCAGCGAAGCAGCGTATATCAGCGCAAAAGTCAGATCCGTGATCATCTTGTCACCGATCTCGAAGACGATCCCGAGTCTAGTCGGTTGATCTGGGATGCCCTCGATGCAGGTATCGACCCGACCGATGGAGATCAACCGAAAGGTGGAAAGTTCGAGGCTTCTTAGAGGGGGTACCCGTTCTTTTTGTTTTACTCATCAGCCCCATTAGCCTTAGACGTGCACCATGTGCTTTATGCTTGCCGGTATAAAGCTTCCTTTAAGTTAAGGATCGTCTTTCAGTGGCTTCGGTCTTAGAATCCATCATCGCTGGCGTTCGTGAGGATGTCCGCGCCCGTGAGGCTGTCATGTCTTTTCAACAAATGAAGCAACGGTCGCGACTTCATGCTCCCGATATCAGACCGGTGCGGCCGCTTTTTGAACAACGGGGCTGTCGCCTCATCGCTGAGATCAAAAGGGCAGCTCCCACCGTCGGTGAGATCGCTCATATTGATTCCGCCGTGGACTTGGCCCAGCAATTCGAACGTGGCGGTGCCGCCATCATCGCCTGCCATACCGAGCGTCGCCAATTTCATGGCTCCCTAGAAGAGATGGCCGAAGTGCGCAAAGCAGTGGCAACGCCCATTATGTGCCGCGACTTTATTATCGATCCCTACCAGATCCACGAAGCCCGCTACTATGGCGCTGATATGGTCCCTCTTCGGGTAGCCGCCCTCGACCAACCACATCTTGCCGCGCTCATCGACCGCGTTGAATCACTGGGAATGGCTGCGCTTGTAGAAGTGCGGAATCCGCAGGAGGCCTCTCGAGCCTTGGCTGCCGGCGCTAGCATAATCGGGGTTAATGCGAGGGATTTTGAGACAATGACCTTAAATCGTCGTGCCTTCGGTGATATTGCACCAGGCTTGCCGCACAGTATTATAAAAATTGCTTTGTCGGGGGTGCGCACCGCGGCCGAGCTTCTTGATTATGCGGCTTCGGGTGCGGACGCTGTAGTCATGGGACAATCCCTGGTGACTGCCGATTCACCGCAGGAATTTACTAAAAAGCTGGTCTCGGTGGGACTTCATCCCTCCTGTCCGGGGCGCGGTTAAAAGAATATCTTCACCGCACTATCTAAAACGTACCGTCATTATTGGGAGCATATTTGTGATTATGAGTACACTTGCCGCTATTCCGTCGCCTCCGCAAGGGGTGTGGTACTTAGGCTCCTTCCCCTTGCGTGGTTATGCCTTGAGTATCATAGTGGGGATTATTGTGGCGATATGGATCGGTCGCCGCCGATATCACGAGCGTGGTGGCGATCCAGAACTCGTCCTCGACGCGGCTATTATTGCCATTCCCGCTGGGATAATCGGCGGTCGTCTCTATCACGTGATTACCGATAACCATAAATACTTCTGTGATACCTGTAATCCAGTGGACGCACTAAAGATCACCAATGGAGGTCTCGGAATTTGGGGGGCTGTATTCCTTGGCGCAGTGGCAGTATGGGGTTATCTGCGGTGGCGAAAGATTCCCTTTGCGCCCTTTGCTGATGCCCTCATACCCGGCGTCATTTTGGCTCAGGGGATCGGACGACTGGGTAATTGGTTTAATCAAGAACTCTACGGTGCGGAAACTACAGTGCCGTGGGCACTCGAGATTTATTATCGAGTAGACGAGATGGGGCAATACGCGCCAATGACGGGGCGCTCGACGGGCGAAATTATTGCCACAGTGCACCCAACCTTCCTCTACGAGCTGGTGTGGAATGTCGCGGTATTCTTTTTTCTTATCTTTATGGACAGAAAACTCCGACTGGGTCATGGCCGAGTTTTTGCCCTCTATGTGATGAGCTATACCGCGGGTCGGTTCATTATCGAGAATATGCGCACCGATGAGGCCACGCTAATTGAGGGAATCAGGATCAATGCGATCGTCTCCATTGCGGCCTTTGTGATGGCTGGCATCGTTTTCTTTCTCTTGCCACGCGGGCGGGAGTCGGCCGGGGAGATCAGTCCTCACCGAGCGGCAGCCGAATAAGGTCAAAAGTTATTTCTATCACACCTTTTTTCTAGTGAGCTGCGTTTATGCCCGTTTGCATCTTATTTCCTTAGTCCGACGGTGTGACCTAGGGCGGCTTGTTAGCGCATTTGGCTTTGTGCGATTAGTGTTTAAGGCATGGAACGTCGCACTAAGATAGTTTGTACTCTGGGTCCTGCTGTTGCCAGCAAGGACGCTATTTTGAACCTTGTCCGTGATGGTATGAACGTGGCTCGCATGAACTTCTCCCATGGTGACCACGCCGACCATGAGCAAAACTACCGCTGGGTTCGCGAAGCAACCGATGAAACTGGTCGCGCTGTCGGTATTTTGGCCGACCTGCAGGGGCCCAAGATTCGCCTTGGTCGCTTCGCCACCGGCGCCACTGTGTGGGAGAACGGTGAAATCGTTCGGATCACCGTCGACGACGTCGAGGGTACCCACGACCGTGTATCCACCACCTACAAGAACCTAGCCAAGGACGCTAAGCCTGGCGATCGCCTCCTCGTTGATGATGGCAAGGTTGCACTTGTATGTAAGAGCGTCGAAGGCAATGACGTAGTCTGCGAAGTAGTGGAAGGTGGCCCAGTTTCCAATAACAAGGGCGTATCCCTGCCTGGTATGGACATTTCCGTCCCCGCCCTATCCGAAAAAGACATTCGTGACCTGCGTTTCGCCCTCAAACTAGGCGTGGATTTCATTGCTCTCTCCTTCGTCCGCTCAGCGGAAGACGTTGAACTCGTCCACCAGATCATGGACGAGGAAGGGCGCCGCGTCCCGGTCATTGCAAAGCTGGAGAAACCTGAAGCTATTGAAAGCCTCGAAGCTATCGTTCTCGCCTTCGACGGCATTATGGTCGCCCGCGGTGACCTCGGTGTTGAATGCCCACTCGAGCTGGTTCCGCATGTTCAAAAGCGCGCCGTGCAAATCGCGCGTGAGAATGCAAAGCCCGTCATCGTTGCAACTCAGATGCTGGACTCCATGATCACCAACTCCCGTCCGACTCGCGCTGAGGCTTCCGACGTGGCTAATGCTGTCCTCGACGGCGCTGATGCCGTGATGCTTTCCGGTGAGACCTCGGTTGGTGTAGATCCCCACAATACCGTGCGTACCATGGCTCGTATCGTTATGGCCGCTGAGCAAGATGGTGAGGTGCCTCCACTGGCCCATATCCCACGTACCAAGCGTGGCGTTATTTCCTACTCTGCGCGCGATATCGCCGAACGCTTGAATGCCAAGGCATTGGTTGCCTTTACCTCCTCCGGTGATACCGCAAAGCGTGTCGCTCGTTTGCGCACGGATTTACCGCTTCTCGTATTTACTCCGCATGTGGCGGTTCGCAGTGAACTTGCCCTGACCTGGGGCGCCGAGACCTTCCTCACTCCTGATCTGGCAAGCACCGATGAAATGATCGAAGAAATTGATAAGCAGCTGCTGTCCATGGATCGCTATTCTCGCGATGACATGGTAGTTATGGTAGCCGGCACCCCTCCAGGAGTATCTGGTAACACCAATATGATCCAGGTTCATCTCCTGGGTGAAGAGACCGTGGTTAAGCAAATCAAGGCCTAGGAAAAAAAAGAAGCTGTCCATGTAGTGGGCAGCTTCTTTTTTTATGCACACAAGAAAGACAAAGAGTACTTGCGATATATTCATCTAATCATGGGCCTTGAGGAAGCTGTGAGAAACCGCGATTCCACTAGTTGGGGGCTACAACAACGCATAAACGAACCCGCGTTGGATTTAACTAGAAAAGTCGAGTCCGATGCCTAGGTATTCGCATTCTTTTCAGCTGCCCAGCTCTCGACGAATTGGGACACGACATCAGACCATTCCATTCTGCCAGTTGCATACTGGGTTAAAGCTAAGCCGAAGTCGTCCTTGAACTGTTGTGAAGGAAAATACTGAAAGACCCACGGAATAGTTATTCTGTGCGTATCGGAAAGAGCCACAGCAACTTCACGGGCTAGAGGATTATCGGGGGTATCGTCTTCAGCATATTGCTTGAAAGGGGCTATAAAACCAAGGTCGTCGATCACGTATTTTTTTCCGGCATCGCTGGTGAATAGCCAATTGATAAAATCAATCGACGCCTGCTGATCCTCTTTGGGGGCTTTCGCGTTAACGGCCAGATAGTTCTCAGTGCCAACAGCTAAGCCCTGGTGCGGGTCATCGGACATACCAGTATAAAGCGGTAAGAATTTGACTTTATCTGGCTTTATGATGCTGCCCTCCACCTCAGTGACTTGGCTCCATCCCCACGTACCGTTTTGCACCATAGCCGATTTTCCGAGCGCGAATTCCGTCATGGAATCCGAGACTTGCTGTGTCGGAGTCAAGGTTTTATCTACCGTGGAATTATTAAGGTATAGATCAAAAAGCTTTTTAAAATTCGCGTTGTATTTGAAGACCACGGTGTCGAGATTATGGCTTTGGGCGTCTCTAAACTCGTAATACATAGGGATATTGGCAAGGTGGGTTTGCCAACGCCAATCCTCCCCTGCTTTTAGCGATGTTGAGGAGAATACTCCGTCAATGCCAAGTGTTTCCTTCCTAGACTGCATATCGTCGGCAACCGCTTTGAGCGTCGTATAATCGCGAATATCCGCTGCTGACGTCGCTTGAGCTCCAGGCATAGCGAAGTATCGATCTAGGATTTCCTCGTTGTAGATAATTCCGTAGCCCTCTACTGCAAAGGGCACTCCGTAAACCTTGCCGTCATCACCCCTGAGAGCCTGATTGGGCTGTTTGAGCGCCGCCGTCAGTGCGATATCGGAGAGATCTGCGGTGTAGTGCTGCCACGTTTTCAAGCCTGTAGGGCCATTGAGCTGGAAAAGGGTAGGGGCATCTGGTTGGGACACCTCAGTTTTGAGAGCATTTTCGTAATTTCCTGAAGTAACAGTCTCGATTTTCACGGGAACACCAGTCTGAGCTGTATATGCTGCGGCGATTTTTTGGTAGGCAGACTCTTGCTCCGGTTTGAAATTCAGAAAGTAAACGGAAGGCTGCCCATCATCGCCGGTGCTGCACGCACTAAGACCCGTCAGAACCACGGTACTCACTACGGCGGCTGAGAGTATACGGCACACATGAATTGCCACGATGACCTCCTTCGATTCATATCTGCTTCAGCTACTTAACCTTGCTGCGGGGCTTCACGGAAAGCGAGAGATGGTGGTGGTAGATCACAGCAGTGTAGAGGTTCAATCTAGATCTCAACTCTCGCACCAAAATGAAGTCTACCGCTTCGTGATAGTTGTAGTAAGCATGTGCTCGGTTCAAACGGACTTTCACCACCATATCCTAGAGTGAGACCGCGTAGTTTTTTTAAAGTGTCGGATCTGTACTTGGGTAGAACCCGCCGCGCAAGCGACCCCATTACCGGTTGAACTGATCGGGCAGATACGGGCCCGAGGATGCTGCGAAGCTATGGCGAAAAAAATCCGCGATATGACGGTGGCGCCAAATCGCGGATCTCACTCAGAAGTGATTAGATTTTGGTTTCTTCTAGCTTCCACACTTCGCGAGCGTAGTCACCGATAGTGCGGTCGGAGGAGAAGCGGCCGGACTCGCAAATATTGACCCAGCACATGCGGGCCCAATGTAGGCGATCAGCGTAGAAATCTGCAGCCATCTTATCGCGGGTTTCGCGATAGGCGGCAAAATCGCCGAGAACGTAGTACACGTCTGGGGTCTCCCAGCCGCCCCCATCGAGGAGGGAGGCGCGCAGATCGTGGAAGAGACCAGACTGATTATCGTCCAGATTGCCATCCACGAAGGCATCGAGCACGCGCTTGAGGCCCGGAACGGTCTCGTAAACATGGTAGGGGCTGTAATTGGTCCGCAGTTCCGGCAGTTCCTCAACCTTGGCACCAAAGATATAGGCGTTGTCGTCGCCCACAGAATCCAGAATTTCCACATTGGCACCGTCAAGGGTACCGAGGGTGAGAGCACCGTTCATCATGAACTTCATATTTGAGGTGCCGGAAGCTTCCTTGCCTGCAGTGGAGATCTGCTCAGAGACATCAGAGGCTGGGATGATGTGCTCGGCCGGGGAAACATTGTAATTTTCCACGAAGACTACACGCAGCACCTTTGAGACCTCAGGGTCACTGTTGACGAGGCGACCGATCTCGTTGATGAGCTTAATAATGCCCTTGGCACGTACGTATCCGGGAGCCGCTTTAGCACCAAAGATAAAGGTACGAGGAGGAACGTTGCTTTCTCCGTCGATCTTGATGCGGAAGTAGAGATCCAAAATATACAAAGCGTTCATAAGCTGGCGCTTGTATTCGTGCAGACGCTTAATCTGAACGTCGTAGATCGACTCTGGATCAATGGCAATGCCTTGGCGATCCTCGATCCACTGGGCGAAGTCGCGCTTATTAGCATCCTTAACATCGAGAAGTTCCTGCATGATGGCATCGTCTTCGCCGTATTTGCGCAGCTTCTTGAGTTCATCAAGGTCGGTGACCCAAGCATCGGAACCAAGCAGGCGAGTGAGGAGGTCAGCCAAGCGCGGGTTGCACATCTTCAACCAGCGGCGTGGGGTCACACCATTGGTCTTGTTATTGAATTTCGCAGGCCAGATCTCGTGCCATTCCTTTAGGGTCTCTGCCTTGATGATCTCGGTGTGGAGGGCAGCGACACCGTTGATGGAGTAAGCGGCATAGCAGGCGATCCACGCCATATGGACCACGCCGTCCTGGACAGGGGCCATATAGTTAATGCGCCCTGCGTCGAGGCCGCGCTGAGCCATATCTTCCCGGAAGCGGCGGTCAATTTCGACCACAATTTCAAAGACGCGGTAGAACAGCTGCTGGAAAATGGTGCACGACCATTGCTCGAGAGCCTCAGCAAGAACCGTGTGGTTAGTGTAGGCGAAGGTTTCGGTAACGATCTTCCATGCTGCATCCCAGCCCAGTCCGTGATCGTCCATGAGCAAACGCATGAGCTCAGGGATGGCGAGCACAGGGTGGGTATCGTTGAGCTGAATCGAGTTGTACTTGCCAAAATCGCTGAGATCATTGCCGTGCTGTTCGATATAATTATCGATCATTGCCTGCAAGGACGCAGAGCAGAAGAAGTACTGCTGGCGTACGCGCAGGAGTTTGCCAGCGTAGGTGGTGTCGTTCGGGTACAGCACGCGGCATAGATCCATGACACGTTCGCGTTCTACGATCGCATCAGTAAATAGCTGGGAGTTGAAGGCCTCGTAGTCGAATTCCTCCAGTGGCTCTGCTTTCCATAACCGCAGCGTACCCACGTTTTTGGTGCCATAGCCGGTGATTGGCATATCAAAGGGGATTGCGCGAACGACCATATCGTCGAATTTTACGGTCCGCTGCTCTTCCTCGCGACGGACTACGAAGGGGTAGCCGTCTTCCTTCCACGCGTCAGGCTCCTCGGTCTGGAAGCCGTTGTCAAAAATCTGCTTGAACAAACCATAACGGTAGAGGATGCCGTAACCGGTTACTGGATAGTCGTGGGTGACGGCGGAGTCGAGGAAGCAGGCGGCGAGACGGCCGAGGCCGCCATTGCCTAGTGCGGCATCGTTTTCGGCTTCAAGAACATCCGAGAGCTCGTGGCCCAATTCCCTGGTGGCCTTTTCTGCATCCTCAACCAGATCGAGGTTGGTGAGATTATTCAGCAGTGCGCGACCCATAAGGAATTCAGCAGACAGGTAGTGCTGTTGGCGAGTAGCGTTATAGGCCTTGGTGGTCCTCTCCCAGTTATCGGAGAGCTGTTCCATAACGGAGTGCGATAGGCCGAACCAGAACTTGCGGTTGGTTGCGGTAGCTGGGGATGAGCCGGCTACGGCGCGGACGTGGCCTGCAACAGTAGCATCCAGCGCAGGGGTCTTCGTGGAATTCTTCATAATATAGAAGTTCTTCTCCTGTAATCATAGGGGATAGATCGATGGCGAAATGCATCTGAAGCCATCGATCTCTTCTTAGCGCCCCAGTCTAGTAGCCGCGTACTGAAAAGTACTATTGAAAATACCCACGAACCTGTTTTGCCCCCGTTTTTAGCGAAACTACAGCTGCGCTTTATACCGCCTAAATCATTTAATACCGTATCTAGCTGGTTAAATAAAGGTGATTAACGGTTCAAATTTGGGTGATGTGAGTTTGGACTACATTTGCTGCTTTGAGATTTATCACATCTTAATGGAGATGAATGGGGTTATGGTGCCGTGCTAGTTATGAGCATTTTAATTTTTTGATGAGTGGCCCAGGTAGTGCAGCACCGCCAATAAGGAAGACTCAACGCAAGCAGAGAGTGTGGGAGCGAAATCGGGAAGGAAATCGGGCATGTGGTTTCCTGGCGCACTACTTGGATCGGCCTCCCACACGTATTTGGGCGTTGCTCCAACAAACCAGAAGAAATAGGGGCTGTCCCACGAGCGCGGAATATTCGAAAAATCTTCCGAAGCGGTCCACCGTTCGGCCACCTGTGAGTTGTCACCGAAGTGGGAGTCGAAAACTGGACGTAAATCCTGATAGATTTTCTCCGAGTTATCGGTGAGCGGGGCATGAGCATAGTAGCGAATACTAGGTTCTTCTATAATTCCAGATGCTTGGCACTCGGCTCGCACCACTCGTTCGATTGCGGCATAGAGTGTGTCGCGCACAGAGGAATCATAGCTACGGCAATTGAGCACCAGGCGCGCTGAACCTGGGATCGTATTCGAAGAATGACCGGATTCAAGAGTTCCTACTGAAATAACCGCAAAATCGTGTGGAGAAATTTCGCGACCTACTATGCCCTGTAGTCGCATCACAATGGCTGCAGCGGTAAAGGTGGGGTCGATCGACAAATGTGGCATTGAGCCGTGGGCGGATTTCCCTTCAATAGTGATCTCAATCGTGTCTGCAGTAGTGAGAATGGGGCCCGGGCGGGTGAATACTGTACCTGCAGAGCCGGCAATAATATGCAGTCCCAAGCAGAGATCGGGGCGCGGCAGGATGGCATGAAGCCCAGCGTCGACCATTTTTTGAGCCCCTCGACCGTTTTCTTCACTCGGTTGGAATAGCGCGATGAAGGTGCCCGACCACGCTTGACGGTTCGCATCCAAAATAGCTACGACTGAAAGTAACGAGGTTGCGTGCATATCGTGACCGCAGGCATGCATAACCCCAGGATTCTGTGAAGTGTAGCTCACCTGGGTCTCCTCCGTGACAGGCAGGCCGTCGAAATCCGCGCGCAATAAAACGCATGGTCCGTCGCCATTGCGCAGAGTAGCCACGATGCCAAAACCGCCTATATCTGTAATCACCTCCGCGTCAAAAGGTGCCAGCGCACCAATAATGCTCTTCGCGGTGAACTCCTCATGCTCAGATAGTTCAGGGTGCTGGTGAAGATATTCATAGAGTTCCCGCTGCCAGGAGAGATCTGTGTGGGAAATGAGTTCGTGGATGGAGTTAGTCATTCTTCATACTGTAGTGAGTGCGAACCTTAAGTGGGAGGCTTATAAAGGAAGTAGGCGATTGTATTTGAGACTGTTGCGCTCGATGGTGCATTCGGTAGCGATCTGAATATCTGAGGAGATACTGTTGCTATCTCTTAATTGGAACATCGATGACACCACTCGGTCACGGACATCCCAAGGACTGAGGGTGTTCAGATATACTTTTGTGCCACCTTCGAAACCTGCCAAGGTGGATACGCGCCACTTAATCATCACCCGCCAGGGCATGGGGATGTCTAGGTCAATAGGTTTATGATGCCACTCTTCATTGCTGGGCACATGGGGGCCAACCGCTGCGTGGCAGGCGTGGATCAAGTCACTCATTGAAGCTACTTCTGCTGGAGTTTGCAGCCAGGGCTCAGGGGTGGGGGACTTCGAATAAACCTCTAAAGTGGGGTAACGGTGACCGAAGCCAGCGAAGCAGATAGCATGCTCATTCTCGGCGATCACTAAATTCCGCATCGCGGCATAGTTGACGGCCCATTCGTTGTACATATTGGGATTCTGCCGTAGTTTGGCTACCTCGTTCTCGGCCGCCAGCCCGCGCTCATCGATGCTAACTAGTTGCTTGTGCAAATGATCGAAAGAGGCGCCGGCGGGTTTGAGCCAGTTCTGAAAAACGGCAACATAAGGGGTGTAGCGATTATTGGAGTATAAATCCTGCATGGTGTGGATAGTGAACTGGATAAAGGCTCGGTGCTCCACGACGCTTAAGCTGCCCGCGGAGGCTAGGCCCGTATGGTCATGTGCATGATCGGAAAAATGCCGTCGGCCGATAATGAGGTCATGGCCACCGCCAAAAAAGCTCTCAGCTTCCTTGACCAGGATCTGGCTAGGAAGTTCAGGGTCAAGTCCAGCGGCCTGGCGCTTGGTTTTTACCATCCGCAATATATGGTCGATGCCGCGTGGATCCGATTGGTACTGCTGCATCCATGATCGTTGCGCTGCATTCATTTCGAAGCCGTAGTTGGCCTGCCAGTAGGCGTAACTGACGATCTCGAATAGGTTTGATACCCGC
Organism: Corynebacterium sp. ES2775-CONJ; assembly: GCF_024814515.1. Classification (NCBI taxonomy): domain Bacteria; kingdom Bacillati; phylum Actinomycetota; class Actinomycetes; order Mycobacteriales; family Corynebacteriaceae; genus Corynebacterium; species Corynebacterium sp. ES2775-CONJ. The sequence continues at coordinate 93,873 of NZ_JANUXT010000001.1, forward strand.
CTAAACTCCGCCTCGGTGCCATCGATTTCGGCAAAGCTGGGTTTTTCTACAATTTCAAAATCGTTTTCGCCGTGACGGATAACCCGCGCCTTTTCTGGTGGTGTTTCGTCTAAGCGAGCACTGCAGAAAGCGCAATAGTTTTCCCGTTCTCCTGGTGTGATTGGGAGAGTATCGCGGGCTGGGTGATCAAGAGGGCGGTGCCCGCGTCCGGGTACCGTCCAAACCTCAGTACCCGAGAAAGGATTAATTTGCTTAATCGTGCCATCGGCCATGGTTTGGATCGGATTAACTCGCGAAAACAGGAAACTCATAGGCACTGATAATAGTCGGTATATCGGTGCCTATTGCCAAACTTTGGGCGAAGGAGGGGAAAATTATTTCCGAGGATTCTCCTGTAATGTCCTCAGAATTTCGTGGGCGATCTTTTTGCCGGCGTCGCGAAGCTGTTCTGGCAAGGGGGCATCGATGAGTGTGTAGGTCCAATCGGCCTGAGGAGTGCCCTCAATTTTCCCCGCCACCACTATCGTGCGCGCCGGGGAGTGTGAGGCTATATCTAATACTTCAAAGACCACTTTCCCCGCCTCGGATTGGGAGTCAAACTGTCCCTCGCCGGTGATAATCCAGTCCGCTTCGTGGCTTAGATGCATGAGATCGAGGGAGTCGGCAACAACCTTGGCACCGGGGAGTAGATGGATATGATCGCTAGACCCATAGATAAGCCGTGACAGCCAGATGAGTCCTAGGGGTAGAGCCCCTGCTGCCCCGAAGCCGACTGTTTGCGGGTCGAGGTCGACGAGACTCGCAAAATCGGTGATGCCGCGCTCGAGAATGTCCTGCTCAGCTGGGGTTGCTCCCTTCTGCGGAGCGAATTGACGGGCGGTGCCGTTTGGGCCCGTGGCTGGGTTGGAGACATCTCGTAGTAGAATCCACTCGAGTTGGGCAGCGCCGATATTGAGGGTGGCGGTATCGAGGCGGTCAATGGAGCTCAGAGAACCCCCACCGTGAGCGACTGGGCGACCGTGAGTATCGACTGGCACCACTCCTAGGGCCGCGAGAATACCCGTGCCCGCATCAGTGGTGGCTGTGCCACCTAATCCCAGGACTATGCGGGTGGCTCCGCGGGCATGAGCATCCGCAATGAGTACACCGGTTCCGAAAGTATCGGCATCAAGAGGTCGTGGATCATCTGCTACGAGTGGGAGGCCAGAGGCTTGAGCGAGATCGATATAGGCCGTGTGGATCTCGGAGTCGAAGGTGTAACTAGCCTCAATCAGGCGCCCATTAGCGTCGATAGACGGAAGAGTGATGCGCTCACCCGTGAAGACTTCACTGGTTCCCTCACCGCCATCGGCCATGGGGCATTGTACAATATCAATCTCCTCTGGAGCCATGTGGTGTAAGAGTTCCGTTTGTATGCTGTGAGCGAGCATGGCGGCGATTTCGGTGGCACTACCAGAGCCCTTGAAGGAGTCGGGGGCGATAACAATGCGCATCGAAGGAACTTCCTATCGTGTGGTACTCGGGGCTAGATTTCTAGCCCCATACTATAGCGAGCGAGGGGCCACGCTGGAGTAATTTACCCCCACGACGAGCCCTTAATGAAAACTATATATAGCGATCCTGACGGTCGGATAATCTGGAAAAACCTCAGATGACATGCATCTATCCCAAAAGGGGGTATTGAATTCGATAGCTGAATAGGTACTAATTTCTATAGCTGTGTAGAATTATGCTGCACACAATAGTCGCCCCGACTCTTCGGCTCGTGAATATAGAGTTTTTATAGGTTTTAATCATCTCTCACTACGGTCGTAGCGGTTGTAGCTCAAGAGTACAAGCGGGGTGCTTTATATGGACTAGGGAAGGAACCACTATGTCTGAAATCAAAAAAACCATCGATACTTATTACGAAACCCTGGTCAAGCGCAACGCCGGCGAGGCTGAATTTCATCAAGCTGTCGACGAGGTTTTTGAGTCCCTGAAAATCGTTGCAGAAAAAGATCCTCAATATCTAGAAGACGGCCTAATCGAGCGCATCTGCGAACCCGATCGGCAGGTTCTCTTCCGGGTGACATGGGTCGACGACCAGGGGCGAGTGCAGACAAACCGCGGTTTCCGTGTCCAATTCAATGCAGCACTGGGGCCCTATAAAGGCGGCCTGCGTTTTCACCCCTCGGTCAACTTGGGCATTGTAAAATTTCTAGGCTTCGAACAGATCTTTAAAAATGCTTTGACGGGCCAGGCCATTGGCGGTGGCAAGGGTGGATCGGACTTTGATCCAAAGGGTAAGTCTGACGCCGAAATCATGCGCTTCTGCCAGGCATTTATGACCGAACTGCGCCGCCATATCGGCCAGTTTACCGATGTGCCTGCCGGTGATATCGGGGTAGGCGGCCGGGAAATTGGTTATCTCTTTGGCCAATATCGACGCCTCGCTAATCAATACGAAGCTGGAGTGCTTACCGGTAAAGGTTTGGGTTGGGGCGGATCGCTGGTGCGAACCGAAGCCACAGGTTATGGTTGCGTCTACTTTACCCAAGAACTAATGAAAACCCACGGAGCCTCCTTCGATGGTGCCACAGTGGTGGTCTCCGGTTCTGGCAATGTCTCGATATATGCCATCGAAAAGGCCCAAGAACTGGGTGCAACGGTGGTTGGTTTTTCGGATTCATCAGGTTGGGTTCATACCCCAGAAGGAGTGGATGTAGAAAAGCTCAAGGAGATCAAGGAAGATCGACGCGAGCGCGTTTCGGTCTACGCCGATGAAGTTGCTGGAACAACCTTCCACCCTGAGGGGTCGATCTGGGATCTGCCATGTGATGTGGCCCTTCCGTGCGCAACCCAAAACGAGCTCGATGGCAATCATGCTCGCACCCTGGCTCAGAATGGCTGTAGATTCGTCGCCGAAGGCGCTAATATGCCGTCGACAGCTGAGGCTATCGATGTCTATCGGGAACTTGGTATCCACTTCGCACCTGGTAAGGCCGCTAATGCTGGTGGTGTAGCCACCTCTGCATTGGAAATGCAACAAAACGCCTCCCGCGAGTCGTGGACTTTTGACTACGCTGATCAGCGCCTGCAAGAAATTATGAGCGATATTTATCGCACCTGCGAGGAAACCGCCCGCGAATACGGTCACGAGGGAGACCTTGTCATCGGAGCAAATATTGCTGGATTTAAGAAGGTTGCCGACGCCATGTTGGCTCACGGAGTTTTCTAAGCAGAAAATTTTCGGGCGGGATGCGTTGTTGCAGACAGCGCATCTCGCTTTTGTGCAGGTATGCTTGGAACTATGTACCGCGTCTTCCAATCCCTTGATGAACTAGTCCGTAACGTTGAACAAGCTTACGGGGTGCCCATGACCGCCAACTGCATGGTGCCTCGCAACGAGATGCTTGCGCTTCTCGATGATTTACGCAATGCGCTACCGATAGAAATAGACGATGCCCAAGACGTCATCGACCAAAAAGATGAGATCATTGGACAGGCTCAGATTGAGGCTCAGAATTTAGTAGACGATGCCCGTGAAGAAGCTCATTCGATGATGAGTCATGCTCAAAGCGACTCTGAAGCTATGCTGGCCGATGCGGAAAACAGGGCTCATGCCACTGTGGCGCGCGCCCAGGATGAAGCTGACGCGCTTTTAGAATCGAGCCGTCGAGAAGCTGAGAGCACCGTTGAGCGCGCGGGGATTGAAGCCAAGCGCCTCATTGACTCCGGTAACGACCAATACCAGCGCAGCATCGACGAGGGGCTTGCTGAGCAGCAGCGGCTTGTCAGCGAATCCGAAGTGGTACGCCGTGCTAATGAAGAAGCCCACCGCATCGTCGACGCCGCACACGCTGATTCGAACCGCCTGCGAACTGAATGTGATCAGTTCGTGGATTCAAAATTAGCTGAATTCGAAGAGGCTCTCTCCGCTACGCTGCGGGTTGTTTCCAAAGATCGCAGCGCACTGCGTAGCGGTGCCGGAGCTTCGGGTGGCGCCCGTTATAGCAAGTAGTTACTGAAACCCTAGGCCCCGAGTAAGCACTCGGGGCTTTTACTTCTGTTGGAAGCCTTAGGCTGCTAGAAGAATAAAAAGGGAGTAGAGTTTCAAAGCGATGAATACCGTAAAAAATAGCGCGCAATCGCCATTTATTTTCAACCTGTCGGAAGTGCTTCGCACCGGCGAAACCACCTTTACCACCCAAACCGGGCCAAGTCCCGAGCGTATTGGCCCGGCCATGATCGCCATCGATAAAGGCACTGAGGTCACCGTCGAAGCCACCATCAGTTCACTCGGCGAGGGCATCATGGTTGACGCGACAGTAAACGCCACCCTTAATGGTCAATGCGTACGCTGCTTAAGCTCCCTGAATCCCGACGCACGAATCCGCATCACGCAAGTCTATGCACTCAGCGATGATTTTATCGGGGGAGAAGACGCTGATGGAGACGATGATGACATTGAAGTTCTCACCGATGATTATGTCGATATCCTGCAAGCCGTCATCGACGAAGCAGGCATCACCCTTCCCTTTAACCCGCAGTGCGCCGATGAGTGTGATACTGAAAACGTACCGGAGCCAGACGGTCTGGCCGATGGCCCCATCAAGGCCGATCCGCGCTGGGCAGGCTTGGAGAAATTCCTGTGAGTAGGAAATCAACCCGATTGAGCGGGGACCTTGCCCTCGACGCAGCGTTTAATGCTCTCGATCTGGAGCCCCTGACCTCGGCGCTTGGCGTCGACATTCCCGAGGAGCTTTTTAAACTAGCGCTCTCGCATCGCTCATTCGCCAACGAAAACGGCCATCTCGCCAATAATGAGCGCCTAGAATATCTGGGCGACGCAGTGCTGAGCCTGTCAGTTGCTGAGAAGCTATACGATATGTACTCTTCTCGTCCCGAAAGTGACTTATCCAAAATGCGAGCCAGCATCGTTTCTCGCTATGGCCTCGCCGATATTGCTCGCGACATTAATCTTGGCGCCTATGTCCTCCTTGGAAAGGGTGAACTGCATACGGATGGGCGTAATAAAGACTCCATTTTGGCCGATACTATGGAGGCTTTACTAGGAGCTATCTACCTCGCGCATGATTTTTATACCGCGCGTGGGGTGGTATGGCGGCTCTTCGCTGAGAAGATCGCGCGTGCAACTGCGGTCGGACTCCACCAAGATTGGAAAACTACATTGCAGGAGCGGCTTGCCGAATATAAACTGCCGATGGCTGATTACCAGTCCACCAGCGAAGGCCCTGAGCACGACCAACTTTTTACTGTTGTTGTTAAGGTTTTCGGGCGGATTATCGGAACGGGCCAAGGGCGCAATAAAAAGCAGGCTGAACAGCAGGCTGCTCATAACGCTTTGGATATTCTCAACGATACCGCAGCGCGAAACGAGCTTCTTTTATGCCGGAACTCCCAGAAGTAGAAGTTGTACGTCAGGGGCTCAACGAGCATATAACGGGCAGAAATATTCTCGAACTTAAGGCCTACCACTCGCGGGCTATCCGACATATAGCCGGTGGGGAAGCGCAGCTGCAGGCAGCCCTTATTGGTCGCCGCATCTCCGCGGTAAACCGACGCGGAAAATTCCTCTGGCTCAGCCTTGAGAATGCAAACCAACCGCTTAAGACCACTGTCATAGTGCACTTGGGTATGAGCGGACAAATGCTCGTCAAGAACAACGAACCTCAAGGTGTGCCCACGCACACGCATCTACGTATCCGCGTTCTCTTCAGCGATAACTCCGAACTCTGGTTTGTCGATCAGCGCACATTTGGATATTGGGATATTAGCACTCTTGAGATGGTGCACGGCCGTGAGGTCCCAGCCCGAATTCGCCATATTGCCCCTGACCTTATGGAAAAGTGCGTCGACCTCGACACGATAGCCGCCCGAATCAAGCACAAAGATATTGAGATTAAGCGTATCTTGCTCAACCAAGAAATTGTCTCCGGTATCGGCAATATATATGCCGACGAGATGCTGTGGCGGGCCCGCGTACACCCGCAGCAGCGCGCATCCAGACTGTCTATCAAACGCATTATCGAGCTTCTTCAAGCAGGGCGCGACGTAATGACGAGTGCGCTTCGAGAGGGCGGGACCAGTTTCGATTCCCAGTATGTGAATGTGAACGGTCAATCAGGGTATTTTTCGCGATCTCTCCACGCCTACGGTCAAACCGGCCTGCCTTGCCAGCGCTGTGGTCAGGTTCTTATCCGACTACACGTAGCAGGGAGATCCAGCCACCTGTGTCCCAACTGCCAGCGCCGGCACTAAAAGCGAAGCTGTTCGGTACGCCGATCTGGGATGAGGTGCACATACCTTGAGAGCTAGGGCGGAGCCTTCTCAACTAGGCGTGCCGTTGGCCAGGTCCGTTTCTTGTGCGGGGATCCCTAATATCTTGTATAGTGATCATCTTCGTGGATATTTTCAAGGGTTTCTCGGTGCGCAACCTTCTCGTTTTGTTTGCTTTAAATATTCAAAGTAACGTGAATATAAAAGATTGGAGTTAGTATCATGAGCACAGTTAGCAAACGCATCCTCGCAATAGCTTTGAGTGCGTGCATGTTCAGCACCGCTCATGTGAACGCAACCGAGATGGGCACTTCAGATACCATCGATCAGCCGGGAGCTTCAGCAAGCAGTCTTAGTCAGCCAAGCGATTCCAGAAGGGTCGGTACTCTTGTTTTAGGAACTGGGGCTATTCTCATTGCGATTTCCGCGTTTATTGCAGCAGCATCTCATCTTTGGTCCTCGGTGACAGCCCACCCTTCCCCCGAGTATCCTCAGGTGCAGGGGCCAAAAGGAAAGGCTATCGCTAAATCTTAAGCACCGGAATGCCCAAAAACAAGCGATCTACTCTCATATCTACAGCCCTTTACCTGTTATTTAGTAGGTTCAGATCGTTGGTAGAGGGGCTAATAGCGGGGGGTATCCATGCCGCTATCTGTCATTCATCAATGCCAGCAAGAATTAAAATTTTCGCAGTTTATGTGGCTTTTTTCTCGGATAATAGGGCCTAAAGTCACTCAAATTTTCTCAGTTTTTAGTTGTGATGCGGACGTAGTTCTCTTGCGGCTGTAAGGTAACTCGCATGGGAACCTTCGAATCATTCGTAACCGAATCGGTCAACAATAATATCTGGAAAGTTATTCCTTACCTCCTGATCGCCGCTGGGCTTTATTTCGCAATAGCAACCATCGTGGTGCAGCTTCGGATGCTGCCGGAGATGTTCCGAGCGGTCGTCGACAAAGGAGGCGAAACCCGAGCCGACGCTGAAGGCATTTCCTCGTTTAAGGCCTTCACGATCTCGGCTGCTTCCCGGGTGGGTACCGGCAACGTCGCTGGTGTTGCCGTCGCTATCACCCTCGGCGGTCCGGGTGCAGTCTTCTGGATGTGGATTATCGCATTACTAGGCGGCGCTACCGCCTTTGTAGAAGCAACTCTCGCACAGCTTTGGAAAGAGCGAGAAGGCGATGGCACCTACCGCGGTGGCCCAGCCTACTACCTCACTCGAGGTCTCAATATGCGGTGGTTGGCTATGATCTTCGCAGTGGCCATCACCTTCACCTTTGGTTTTGTCTACAATGCCATTCAGTCCAATTCCATTGCCGAAGCTCTCTCTACTTCCTTTGAAACAGACTCGACCATCTTCAAAGGTGGTATTGGTTTGGTCCTGGCTATACTTACAGGTCTCATCATCTTTGGCGGAGTCAAGCGCATCGCCAACTTTACCCAGGTGGTTGTGCCATTTATGGCGCTGTTGTACTTGACGGTAGGCATAGTGGTTGTGCTCATCAATATCTCCGAAGTTCCCGCAATGGTTGAGAATATCGTCCTGCATGCCCTGGGCTTCCGCGAGATTGCCGGTGCGACTGTGGGTGCAGCCTTCATGAATGGTATGCGTCGCGGTCTTTTCTCCAATGAGGCGGGACAAGGTTCCGCTCCAAACGCCGCGGCCACCGCCACTGTTTCCCACCCAGTCAAGCAGGGTCTCGTTCAAACGCTCGGCGTCTACTTCGATACCCTCTTGGTGTGTTCGATTACCGCCTTCATCATTTTGCTTGGTAACCCCACGATTAGCGGGGAAGTTGAAGGCGCAGCACTGACCCAAGCCTCCTTGGCTAATGAGATTGGTAGCATTGGCATTCACTTTGTCACCTTGATCCTCTTCTTCCTCGCCTTCTCTTCGGTCATTGGAAACTACTATCTGGCCCAAGCCAATTTGGAATACTTCACTCAGTCGAAGCCGGCACTCAATATTTTCCGGGTGGCGGTTATGTGCTTCGTCTTCTTCGGCTCAATCGGATCTGTTCCACTGGTGTGGGCACTCGGCGATACTTTCGCCGCGTTGATGGTGCTTATTAACCTAGTAGCTATTGTCCCACTGGGTGGAGTAGCTGTGAAGTTGTTGAAGAACTACACCCAACAAAAGGCCAAAGGCCTCGATCCAATTTTCCACCGCGATATGCTGCCCGAGCTTAGAAATATCGAAGCGTGGGATGGCTCTGACGCCTGCACGCGACGGGCTGGCAAAGTAGTCACCAGCTTCTAGTCATGACTTACCGCACCGGCCACGCGCTGGTGCGGTTTCTTCGATGGTCAGTCAAACCCGACCAGAATTATCAACGTCTGATATCGGTTTCATATCCCCTGTATGAACGACATAAATAACAAATCTCATTAGTCGACGGATCCTCTGGACTGCCAAGGGAGTGGTTGTAAGATCCGATGGATGCGACCGTGAGCTACTGCAGGCATAGGTCCAAGTGAATACGTTCGCGTCGACCGAGCAAATTGTGCTACCGACAATACAGCCCCGGGTTGCCAGTAGGCACTGAGGCGATTCCTCATCGCGTATAGCTAGCTGCACGCGTTCTCGACGTTCACTAGAAAACTGCTCAGAATATAGCGACCTTAGACCATTAAGGCGGCGCTAAATCCCTACTAGTAGTTCTACCCGCCTCGACAGAGATAGGGCGGGCTGGGTTTCTGTCTCGACCCGGATTGCGACGAAGAACTACTCACACCCGAGCTGATTCACACTAATCCTTATGTGTGCCCATGAGCACCGTACAGAAGCGGACGCTCAATAGTTCTATGGTGACTGCTCAACCCAAATTCTTACCTATCGCATAAGTGAACCCACAACAGTTATAGCACCGCTCATATTGCTGAGCGCCTGCAGAGTCGATGAGGTTGCTGTGGAATAGATGGGTAGCCTGGGTACAAAACGGTGAGTCTTAAAAAATCGAGCGACAGTTCATTGATGGTATCAACTTAGCCTCCAGCCCGATCTCCGGCCGGAAGAACCAAGGTCTTGTACGAGATGATTTCTTCTTCATAGTCTGTCCTTCTGTTGGCATCTCATAGTTGATCGCTCATCGTTTTTACTGTTTGGGCTAACGTTTTATCGTATGCCAAGGGAAGTAGTATCCAAGGGTCCGATGAAATGGGAGGTCGGTAAATGAGAATCGCGCACAAGCATTCACCATGATTTTAGCTCCTAGTTAGGATATTGCGGTCGCGTAAACAGCCCATATCTCCGTGGCACGACTAGGAGTCTAGATTTATACTCAGAAAGCTCCCTGCCACCACGCTGCAGATATACTACCCACTTACCTAGGGTAAGAAAATGCTTGGCACTTTTTTGTCCCCTTCAGATTCAATGGTTTGAATGAGGAGCTAATACAATCAAGGTGCTAGATGCGTCTGATACTAAGGAATGGCTACCGTGCATTTAAAGTCACTGACTCTTAAGGGGTTTAAGTCCTTCGCGTCTGCAACAACTCTGAAATTCGAACCCGGTATATGTGCAGTAGTTGGCCCTAATGGCTCCGGAAAATCCAATGTCGTCGATGCCCTTGTCTGGGTGATGGGTGAGCAGGGTGCGAAGACTCTGCGTGGGGCGAAGATGGACGATGTCATCTTTGCCGGAGCAGGTGATCGTAAACCCTTAGGTCGAGCTGAAGTGACGCTGAGCATTGACAACTCTGACGGCGCACTGGATATAGCCTACTCCGAGGTATCTATCACCCGCCGAATGTTTAGAGACGGAGCTAGTGAGTACGAGATCAATGGTTCAAAGGCCCGTCTCATGGATATTCAGGAACTTCTCAGCGATTCCGGTATCGGGCGAGAAATGCATGTGGTGGTGGGCCAAGGAAGGCTAGCTCAAATTCTGGATTCCAAACCAGAAGATCGTCGCTCCTATATTGAGGAAGCTGCAGGCGTGCTGAAATACCGACGACGCAAAGAAAAAGCAGAGCGAAAAATAGTCCATATGCAGGCAAACCTGGACCGCCTCCAGGACCTCACAGACGAGTTGAAAAAGCAGCTCAAACCTCTAGCCCGTCAGGCCGCGACTGCGCAACGCGCCCGGACTGTCCAGGCAGAGGTCCGGCAGACTCGCCTTGATCTCGGCGTGTACCACATCCGCAGCCGAAGGCGCGCACTGGAAACGAGTGCGCATGCCCATCAGATAGCGGCTGCAGAAGTAGCCGCTATTAGCAACACGCTTGGCGAGGAACGCCAGCGCTTGACAATTATCGAAGAGGAAAATGCACAAGCAGAAGAAGCCGCCCGCCGCGCCCAAGAGATGTGGTTTCAATTCACCAGGTTAAAAGAGCAAGCTACAGCCACTGCGCGCATTGCCAATGATCGGCAACATTCTTTTCAACCCGCCCCTTATTCGGGACGGGACCCAGAGGAATTGAGTAGACGGGCGAATGAGATGGCAATCGAATGCGAGATTGCTGATGAGAAGATCAACATCGCTACCGACACTCTCGAATCCATTCGCGAGGAAGTAGTCGATAAAGAAGACCAAGCCCGCGAGGCCGAGCACGAATACTACCGCCATGTGCAGGCGCAGGCGGATCGTCGCGAGGGGATTGTCAGACTTCAAGCCCAAGAGCAATCGCAGCGTACCGCTCTAGAAGCAGCTCGTGCTGAGCATGCTCGTATCGTGGAACTAAACACTGATTATGCAGCGCAACTGGATGAGGTTGTCAGCGCTCTCAAGGAAATATCTGACCAGTTACTCGTGGCGCGAGACGAATGCGAACTGCGAGAAGAAGCTCACCGCCAGGCCGAACAGGAACTAGTTGATGCAGAGCAGAGGCTCGATGACTTGCGTCTTAAACAACGCTTTGTAGAGAAGAAGATTGCAGCTTTGGACTCTCGCGTGGGCACGTTACGAGATACCCTGCCCACAGCGCCCGTAGAAGCCCTTTCGGTTATAGCACCTGATCGTGAGGGACTACAGACCTTGGCAGAATTCATTCAGGTGAAACCCGGCAAGGAAAAAGCTCTCGGGGTAGCCCTCGGCTTGTACCAAGAAAGTCTCGCCGGTGGTTTACCATCAGCTCCCGATATCATCGCAGCACTTGAAGGATCACATAACGAGGCTATCGAGCGCACCACAATAATGCTCGAACAACCTCAGCAACTATCCTGGCACCTTGATATATCACTGTCCGGCGGGGCCTCGTGGTTGCTAGACGATATCACCGTCGCAGAGGAATTCCGAGCTAGTGTAAGCAGACTTCTGGCCGATGTCGTGTGTGTCAATGACCTGAAACAGGCGCACATGCTAGTCGCCCAGGAACCTCGCCTCAGAGCGGTGACCGTAGATGGCGAAATGGTAGGGGAGGGGTGGATAATCTTCGGTCATCGGAGCGCCCCGAAAGCCATAGAAGTCCATAGCGCCATTGAGCAAGCCTTGGCCGAAAGAGATACCTATCAGGCTGAGCTCAACGAACTAGTGGGCACTCTTGAAGGCGCGCGCTTAAGTGCCGATGGGCGACGCGTCGAGCATGCTCGTCTTATTGCCCACTTTCGCGATAGTCTCGCTCACGTTCGAGAAATGGAGCAAAGCGCAGATAATTACAAGGCCAAAAAAGAGAAAATCCTGCTAGCGATGGAAACACACGGGCAACAGCGGAAAAAGGCCGAGCTCAGCCTCGCTGATTGTGAAGAGGCTATCACCGTCACTCGAGACCGTCTCGCACTGGTCGGGGAGATTGATCAAACACCTGATCTCAGCCCCATGCTCGAGCGCCGCGATCAAAGCCAATCTGCGCTCGCCCAGGTCAAGGCGATGGAGGTTGAAGCCCTCCTCCAGCTTCGCTCCCTGCAAGATGCCTTTCAGAGTAAAAGAGAGCGAGTGGAATCGCTTGAGCGTCAAGCCCGCAACGAGCGCGAACACAAGATACGCCATGAACGCACTCAAGCCCACCGCAAGGCCAAAGCAGACCTAGCGAGCACGGTGTCCTTCTTAGCTTCCACTATTAATCAGCGCCTCGATGCAGCCTTAGAAAAAGCCGCTGATGAGCGAGCACACTGCCAAGCAGATCTAGCAAGGAAGAAACTTATACGTGATCAGCTCAAGAAAGCAGTAAATAACTTAGACCGTGAACTTAAGGATAAAAGTGCTCGGGCCCATAGCGCTGAACTCGCCTACAGCGAGGAAGCAGTGCGCCTGAAGGAGACTGAGCGCCAAGTAGCCGAACAAATGGGTATGGCGATCGACGATTTGCTTACCACCCACCATATTCCTGAAGATTTCGATGCTCAGTCGGCCACTGCCAAGCTCGCCCAGGCCCAGCAGGATCTGAGTGCTCTGGGCAAGGTCAACCCCTTGGCCCTAGAAGAATATAAAGCTTTAGAAGAGCGCTATAATTTTTTGTCCTCTCAGCTTAACGACGTGGAGAAAGCTCGAAAAGACTTAGAGACTGTGATTAAAGATGTCAATCACAAGATCCTGCAACTGCTGACCGATGCCTGGCATGATGTCGAGCGAGAATTCCCCCGAGTGTTTGCTACTCTCTTCCCCGGAGGTGAGGGGAGGCTTTTTCTCACCGACCCCGAACATATTCTGACAACCGGCATAGAGGTTGAAGCGCGACCACCAGGAAAGAGAGTCAAACGACTCTCCCTATTATCTGGCGGGGAGAAATCTCTCACAGCTTTGGCAATACTGGTCGCTATTTTTAAAGCGCGACCCTCCCCGTTTTATGTAATGGATGAGGTGGAGGCCGCGCTCGATGATGTCAACCTGCGTCGCCTGATAGCGCTCTTTGAACAACTTAGAGAAGACTCACAGCTGATCGTCATTACTCACCAAAAACCTACTATGGATATAGCTAATGTGCTCTATGGTGTGACCATGCGCGGAGATGGTGTAACCAAGGTCATTTCGCAGCGAATGAACCCAGTGAGAACACATAAAAACCCCAGCTCCTTATGAGCGCTTAGGTTTCATTTAGAACATGGTAAACTCTGCTTTTTTAAAAAGAGAAAGGACGCAACTCTCTATGCCCGCTGAGGTTCAACCTATTGCCGATCCCACTGACTCCCTCCTCGGATGGGCATCGCAACACGACGTCGAGCTCACCGCCGACCTCGATGCGGCAACCTTGGTTGCTGATCTCGATCTCGCAACTGACGAACTGGAAAAGGTCAAAAAATTATACGGAATCTTCCTCAGTCGTCAGATCACAGCAGGCTCAACGCTCAAGGCGCTGCTAGAGATCAGTGAATCCACAGCGCTGATTACCTTGGTGCAACGTGCCCAGAAACTCGTTGATGCAGATAATTTTATCCACGAATACCTCAACGGTGTGGGCCTTGATATCACCCAGCAGACAGTTTCTGAGCTAGAGAAATTCCTCGAGGATGATCTAGAAGCCGCGTTGAAGCGTAGAGGTCTAGCAACATTTGATACCGATCCCATCTCTACCCTCTGCTTTCATGCTGGACTGATCAACACGGAAGTTCCTCTCTTGCTGGAAGCCCTCGATAGCAATCCAGACAAGCTACCTCCATATTTTTCTCGTTTTTCTGCCCATGCCCCCGAGCTTGCCCAGCGAATCCTTGACGGAGTTCTTACGGTGCGCGAATTCGCCCTCGCGCACCCACACTCGTGGGTGGATCGGGAAGATGAGGGCGTGAGAACATCTTTGGTGACTTCGATCAGGGAAGCGGTTATAGCAGAACTCCGAGAGCGTCCAGTGGGCACCGTAGACAGATTGGCTGCCGTAGGGGTGGCTAATCGCGAGATGCGACCACGCCTTATTCTTGATGCTAGGCGCAAAAAGGTGCTGCTGCGGCTGCCAGAACAAAAAGTGCCAGATTCGGGCGAGATCACTTGGCGAGTGAGTATCGATGGTTCCACCACGGTTTATCGCACAGGCCGTTCGTGGGGAGATGTCACAGGGTATTCCGATCCACTCGATATCAGCTTGCCCAAACCCGTTCGTGAAGTAACCGTCGAAGATTTAGCTAACTCAATCACGTGGAATGTGCCGGTGGTTGATGCTGCTGACCCCATACTCCTTTTTAATAAACGCGGCGGCACAGTAACCGATAAACGATCCTTGCACCATATGAAACTGCGAGCTCTGGTGCCAGAGGATTATAAGCTTATCGATCCTGTCACCGGCGCGCACAATGTTATTTCTGCGTCCTTTGCTATCGAAGGCTGGAGTGGGTGGACCTGCCATAACGTGGACCTTGCCGAGTCCCAAGCGATCGACGCGGTGGCGCCTGGTACCCACGCCGATTTAAAACGCGCTCGTTCCATTGACCCCCGGCAGCGTGTGAGCTTTTCGACACCCGATGACGCCTTGCCCGATATTTTTACGATGACTGGTCTGCGCGTCCATTCCACCAGTCTGCTAGCAGAATTTCCACCCACTAGCTCCGGTGTCAGCGAGATGTGGTACCTCTCTATTGCCTCGTTTTCCGGCGCGGGAACTCAAGGTGAGGAAGTCACCCAACCAGAGCCTTTGGAAGTTCCCGCTGAAGGAGGCGTTTTTGAGGTCTTTGATCCAGAATTGTACGACGCACCCTGGGTCGGTGAATATCTGGTGCGACTTCGAGGACCACGTAATGAATCCTTTCGCCATGAATTCGCCATAGTGGAGGGAGCCTTAGCTCGCAGCACTTTCCAAGGAGGCTGCGGCTCCTTCAGGATACCGTCCCAAGGAGGTCTCTCAGAAGCAACTCTCATCATTAAGCCTGGTGACAAATCCTTCGAGGTGCAGCCGGCTCATCCTGCCGTGGGGCCGCTTGACCCAGGATCAGACTTCGTCATAAGTACCGACGAGGGCGACGCTCTCCCGCTGAGATTTTCGCCTCCGCGGCTCATCTTTGAACTCCCCACCATTAACGAACCCGCGATGTGGCGAGCGTCACGGATGTCCGTGCACCCGCACCATATCGATCTCGCGGGAGAGATTCGAGTGCGCGGTACGCGCTCTATGAACGATCCCAAGATCTCCGTAATCAACCGTCACGGACAGCCGGTTAAAACCACGACTATGGCCACCACCGACGGTGGTTATACCTATACAGCGCATATGTCGAAGATTGTCGGGGCCACCCACATGCTTCCTACGGGTCGAGTCAATCTAGAATGGACTGATCCCGCAACCGACCGTCGTATCTCGGTGGTATTAGCTGATAGCGAAATCGCAGACCTACCTCATATAAAACTGGACGGCTCCACGATCACCTCCGATGCATTGGGCCCCTACTGGGGGGTGTGGGTCTGGCCAGAAACTGCGCCGTGGGAGCCAGCCGAGCGTCTGGAATTCAGTGAGGGTAGAGCTGAATTACCGGTGCGCTATATCGGATCTGGCAACCTTATCGTGCAAGTTAATCGCCGCGATCCTTTTACAGCCCTCCGCACCCCGGTGGCACCAGGGCCGCAAGCTCAAACCCTTGAGCAACAGGGTTTCTATGGGGAATTAGACGGCGGACTGGGGACTCTGAGTGCTTTCCTCTCGGGGGAAACCGATCAGGTTCCCACCCAAGCAGCAGTGATGCCAGTACTGTGGGATATATTGGCAACTGGGGGGCGTCGGGAGGAACTCCGCAAGGCGGTGCGCACTGTGTTTAGTGCGCAACCGAATGCCGCTATCCGTGGTTTGGCACACTCACTCGTTACCTCTGAACAGCAACCAGGGCGCTTTATCGAAACCGGCCTTGTGCGAAGCATCTTCGATAAAAGCGCCGGATCCGATGAATCCCATCATCGCGCTGCTTGGATCGGGGCGCTCGAGCTGATGGGTACTCTCTCGAACCTTTATGGAACCGAGGGGATTACAGCCGAGCAGCGGAGCGCCGCTCGGCAGCTCTACCGCGAATTACAAGCAGTGGCGGGCGAGAATGTCGTGGAAATTCTAAAGACCGGGCGTGATCAGACTCTTGACTCTGCCTGCATTGATCGCTCTACAGTGATGATTGCGGGTCTTGACCCAGCGCAACAGCGGGCAATTTTGCAGCAACTTTTCGACGACGCTCATATTGTCCCGGGCGCAGTCTTAGACGACGGCTCACGGTTACTGGCAGTGTTCGAAACCTTTAATAAGCGCACAGAGCTGAACCAACTGCTCGCTGGTGAAAAGCTTATCGCCGCCGCCGTGACCATCTTGCGAACACTACGCAGCACCAACAAGACTGTTTACGCCCTTGCTCGGATCCGCTTCGATAAGCTCGATGGAGTAGATACCAATAATCAAGAACATTTATGGGCGCTGAGCCCAGTGGTTTCTTTCGTATTAGCTTTGGCATCAAGGTTATCGGCACACGGACTCATTACGTCAAATAAAACTCTTGATGCGGCCACCGATGGGTGGGCGCGCATGGCCGATATAGTCCCCGATCTAGTGACCAGCGATCTGGTCTCAGCAGAGGCGATAGTTTTAGCTCTATCGAAACCCGGAATTGCCTAATAAAGTGTGGCCGCCACATGAGCGGCCACACTTTATTAGGCAATAAGAGTTGATGCATGGCGCGGTTCAAGGTGTGAAAAGCCTCTAAATTTGCCAAGATGGGAGCATGACTATCGAACCGCTCTATGGGATCATCCTAGCTGCCGTCGTGGTGGCAATCATTGTTGCCATCCTGATCGTTATTGGCTTAAAACGTAGAAAAACCAAAACAATCGCGTTCCAGAAACCCGATGATGATCAACCCAAAGAACTAACTCAAGAGCAAAAATCTGGAAATTATCAGGCTCATGGAGGCTTTCAATTCGCCCCAGCCGAGAAACACCCTGAGCTGCTCGATCCACCGCAACCTCCTGGAGCCGATCAAACACCGATCTCCACGGTGGAGCCACTAGCCCCCATACCGCCGTCGGACGGTGCCAAGGATCTCAAGCCGGATATCTCGAGCGATTTTAAGCCGGAAGCTGAGCTTGTCACAGCGGCCGACGAGGCACTACCAGACAACGGGTCGGTAGATGCTGATACAGAGGGCGTAGCCGATGATTTAGATGATAATTTCGTCGAGCTCGTTGATTTCGAAGATATCGCAGCCTTGGAAGAAAATGACGGTGATGACAAAGCCGAGGACGCTGCTGACACTTCAGACACCGCACCAACCGGGCTAGTGGAACCCGCTAATATCTCCGCTCACGGAGAAGTAAGCACGAGCTCTGAAAGGCTCGATGGGCTTGTTGATCGCTCCCCAGAAAGCGCTCGAGTGGAAGACACCATCGACGATATAGCTCCCGCAGCCGGTCGCATGGGTCGACTGCGCGGTCGACTGGCGCGCTCGCAGAATGTTTTTGGACAATCTGTGCTGGGAATACTCTCTGCCGGCGATCTCAATGAAGAAGCGTGGGAGGATATTGAAGCTGAGCTCATTCAAGCTGACCTCGGGGTGGCGATCACCATGACTGTGGTGGAAGAGCTACGGGATATGATCGCGGTCCGTGGAGTGGAATCTGAAGCTCAAGCGCGTTCTATGCTTCGAGAATGCCTTATTAAAGCATGCAAGCCCGACATGGATCGTTCCCTTAAGGCTATCCCTTATGGAGGTAAACCGGCGATTATCTTGATGGTCGGCGTCAATGGGACGGGTAAGACAACAACCACCGGTAAATTAGCGCGCGTACTGGTATCGATGGGGCATAAGGTGCTTCTCGGTGCCGCCGACACCTTCCGTGCCGCAGCAGCTGATCAGCTCGAAGCTTGGGGGCGTCGGGTTGGAGCAGAGGTCGTTCGCGGTGCAGAGGCTGCCGATCCGGCATCCGTAGCTTTCGATGCTGTCTCACGTGGAGTGGACCACAAAGCCGATGTGGTGGTCATCGACACCGCTGGGCGACTTCACAATTCCGCCAATCTGATGGATCAGCTTGCCAAAGTCAAACGAGTTGTGGAAAAGAAGACTAACGTCGATGAAGTGCTGCTTGTTCTCGATGCTACGACGGGTCAAAACGGTTTAAATCAGGCCAAGGTTTTCGGTGAAGTGGTTAATATCACTGGTGTGGTGCTGACCAAGCTCGATGGCACAGCCAAAGGTGGGATAGTTTTCCAAGTCCAAGAGAACCTAGGTGTTCCAGTCAAGCTTGTGGGCTTGGGTGAAGGTGCCGACGACCTCGCTCCATTCGAAGTAGAAAGTTTCGTTGATGCGCTCCTCGGCTGAGGTCGCTATGACTAGTAGTTAGTAAAAGGTCATTCTTGACACCTAGCCAGCCTCCCCGCCAGGAGGCTGGCTAGGCTACTATTTTGGGGAGTACCCAAAAGATTTTCAGTGGGCTTAACGGAGCCTAGCAAGGACAAATAATGAAGCTCGTCACTGCCATTGTTAAACCATTTACATTGATGGATATCAAGGATGCGCTTGAGCAGGTGGGAGTTCACGCTATGACTGTCACCGAGGCTCAAGGATTCGGTCAGCAAAAAGGCCACAACGAGGTTTACCGAGGTGCCGAATATGCTATTGACTTCGTACCCAAGGTAAAAATCGAAGTCGTTGTTGAGGATCCCATCATTGACGATGTCGTCACAGCCATCGTCGACGCAGCCCATACCGGTAAGATTGGTGACGGTAAAGTCTGGGTCACCAACGTGCTGGATGTCGTTCGCGTGCGTACTGGTGAGCGCGGCTCCGCGGCAATTTAGCTCTGTGCGTGCTCACGATATCCGTGACCGCGCGAGAGCCCGTGCCGCACACGTCCTCGCCAATATCCGCCTCCCGAAAGGGAGCGCACTCGCTGCCACCGGCTCGCTGGCACGCGGTGAACTGCAGCCGCAATCAGATCTGGACCTGGTGCTTATTTATGATGGCACCATTGCCGCTGAGAATCTTCAGGACCTGTGGTATCCAGTATGGGATGCATCCTTCCGCCTCGATCACGCGGTGCGCACCAGAGATGAGTGTGTCTCATTAGTCAACTCCGATCCCACCGCGGCATTGGCTCTATTAGAACTCAAGCATATTCGCGGCGATAAAGAATTAACGTCGGCCACCAGGGACGCTGTGCTGCGTAGGTGGCGAGTCCATCTCAACCGGAACTTTAATGCTTTTGTCGACCTTGCCATCGCACGGTGGCGACGTTCTGGCTCTGTCGTTGCGATGACGCGACCGGATCTAAAACATGGACGTGGGGGTCTGCGCGATCACGAATTTTTGCGTGCTCTAGCCCTTGGCCATATGGTCGATATCCCCGATCTATCCAAAGAACGTGCTTTATTAGTGGATTCGCGCACCCTCTTGCATTACCATGCCCGGCGCGCACGCGATGTGCTGGATCCGGAATTCGCTGTGGATGTCGCAGAAGATCTGGGCTACTCAGACCGGTATGCGCTCTCTCGGGATCTCGCTCACGCAGCCCACCGCATCGATGGTGCTCTGACTACCGCTCTAGCGTCGACGAGGCATCTGCTGCGCCGTAATTCCCCTGCGCGAAGTGCCCAGCGTCGCCCTCTCGATATCGACGTTGTTGAGGAGAATGGCGAGATTACACTCGCCCGGCAACCGAATCTCGGCGACCCAGGGCTGGTGCTTCGCGTAGCTGCGGCTGGCGCACGAACTGGAATGCCCATTCGACGCTCGGTCTGGCGTCAGCTCATCACCGTCCCCAGGGCGAATCGCCATGAATGGACGAAAACGATGACAGGGGATTTCTTTGCTCTTCTTTCCTCACCAGATCATAGCGCTCGGGTGATTCTGGAGCTCGACGAATACGGGTTATGGGAAAATATTTGCCCTGGTTGGGGGCGTATTCGGGGAATGTTGCCCAGAGAACCTACCCACATCCACACCGTGGATCGACATAGCCTTAAGGTCCTAGAGTTTTGTGCTCGGTCTCGGGGCCGTGTCTCCCGTCCTGACCTCCTTTTCCTATCTGCCCTCTACCATGATATTGGCAAAGGTCACCACCGAAGTCATCAGGAGGTTGGGGCGCAGATGGTTGTCGAGATGGCCCAGACTTTAAAGCTCTCAGCTCAAGATCAAGCGGTGGTCCACGCCGTTGTTCTGCATCACACTCTTATTCCAAGGCTCATCGCAACCCAGGACATTGAATCCGATAATATCCGCGACACGCTTTTAGACACCCTTGGATACAATTTCCTTGTTCTCGAGTTATTAGAGGTCTTAGTAGCCGCAGATGCCCAAGCTACCGGTCCTGGTGTGTGGTCCCCAGCTCTGCAATCGGGCTCGAGGCTGCTCATTTCCAAAGCTCGTGCTCAGTTGCACAGCCATCAACCACGGCCTCCGGTTATTCGCTATCGCGCGGGTTTGGACCTGTTAGGAGGAGAAGAATCCCAAGCCAGAATCTGCTGGGAAGGGGAGTACTGGCGAGAGAGTATTAGGCTTTTTGCCCTCATCGCAGCTAAAGGATGGACAATTACTGAAGCAGACTTTATCGACGATGGATCACGGGGGAAGATCATCGCTGAATTGACCGTCTACAACACGCTAGGCACTGGTTTCGATAAGGGAGAATTCATCCAAGCCTATAAATCAGGAGTTTATTCGGCGCTGCCACCTGTTACGCGCTCCGACCCAGTCACCTACTGGCACGGAGATATATTAGAAATTCGTACCAGTGATCGGCGCGCCGCACTGGGGACCCTCATGGGGGTTCTGCCCGATCTACACTGGCTGAGCATGTCTACTCCAGGGGCAACCATTATTGTGGTGTGCTCGCTCAAACCGGGATATGAGCGAGCTGCCGTAGACCGTGACGTGACCCGAGTGTTAAGCAGAGGTTAGTATAGGTGGGAAGAGAACTGTGCGGAGACCTCGGAGCGAGGCTGAGCATAAGATATTAAGGAGATGAGTAGTAACGTGTTTGAATCTCTATCAGACCGCCTCGGCAAAGCCCTCACGGGGCTGCGATCAAAAGGTCGCGTCTCAGAAGCTGACGTCAATGCGGTGGCTCGCGAGATTCGACTCGCCCTCCTCGAAGCCGATGTTTCTCTCCCCGTCGTGCGTGGCTTTATCTCTCGAATCAAAGACCGCGCGCTTGGGGCCGAAGTTTCCAAGGCTCTCAATCCAGCTGAGCAAGTCATTAAGATCGTCGACCAAGAACTCACAGGCATACTTGGTGGGGAAACCCGCCGTCTCAGCCTAGCCAAAACTCCTCCCACGGTTATCATGCTCGCTGGTCTTCAAGGAGCGGGTAAGACTACTCTCGCCGGCAAACTTGCAAAATACCTGAAAGATCAAGGTCACACTCCAGTTTTAGTGGCCTGCGACCTACAGCGCCCTGGTGCAGTGCAGCAGCTTGAAATCGTCGGCGACCGCGCTGGGGTTCCGACCTTCGCTCCAGATCCAGGAACCTCCATTGATACCGTCGATCATGAAATGGGCACCTCCCATGCGGATCCGATCGAGGTGGCCGCCGCTGGTATCGCCCATGCCAAAACCAAAATGCACGACGTGGTGATAGTCGATACTGCTGGACGCCTTGGTATCGATGAGACTCTCATGGACCAAGCACGCGGGATCCGTGATGCTATCAACCCTGATGAGGTGCTCTTTGTCATCGATGCCATGATTGGCCAGGACGCGGTGCATACCGCGCAGGCCTTCCGTGACGGCGTTGATTTCACGGGCGTAGTGCTCACCAAGCTCGATGGTGATGCCCGAGGTGGTGCAGCGCTTTCGATTCGCGAAGTCACCGGCAAACCGATTATGTTCGCTTCCACAGGTGAGAAGCTCGAAGATTTCGACGTTTTCCACCCTGATCGCATGTCCAGCCGAATCCTCGGCATGGGCGATGTGCTTTCCTTGATCGAACAGGCCGAAAAGTCCATCGACCAAGAACAAGCTATGGATGCTGCGGGCAAGCTCGCTTCGGGTGAGCTCACGCTCGAGGACTTCCTTAATCAAATGCTGATGATCCGCAAGATGGGGCCAATAGGCAATCTTCTGAAGATGCTGCCTGGGGGCTCGCAGATGGCCAAGGTCGCGGATATGGTCGATGAGAAACAGCTCGATCGCATCCAAGCAATTATTCGTGGTATGACCCCCGCTGAGCGTGAAAACCCCAAAATTCTGAATGCTTCCCGCCGCAAGCGAATTGCACGTGGCTCCGGAGTGAGTGTGAGCGACGTCAATCAGCTGATTGACCGTTTCTTCGAAGCCAAAAAGATGATGGGAAAGATGGCTGGCTCCATGGGTATGCCAGGAGGCTTTCCTAATCGAAGCGCCACCAAGAAGCAAGCTAAGGGTCGTCGGAAGAAGAACGGGAAGCGGAAGGCCCCGAAGCGTCAAGGTCAGGGTATGCCTGATCTTGCGGAATTACAAAGAATGCAGCAGCAAATGGGCGGCGGTTTTCCCCAGATGCCCAAGGGTATGGAAAATATCGATCTGAATAATCTCGACTTTGGCAAAGGGCGCTAGTTTGACCCGAATACAGGAGGTGTACTAGTCTTGGCGGGGTTATCTACGATTTTAGATAACCCCGCAACCTGCAGATTACACCGCCTCCGGCTCCGGCCGAACGGTACGTCACATCGCAGGATAAATACGAAAGGGTCGCAACCGGCCGGTATATTTTCCGGTGTCTGAACGGCCCAGTGACTGAAAGGAAGCCTTCATGGCTGTCAAGATTAAGCTCCAGCGTCTCGGTAAGATTCGCACTCCTCAATACCGCGTGGTTGTGGCTGATGCTCGCACTCGACGCGATGGTAAGGTCATTGAGAACCTTGGCATTTACCAACCCAAAGAAGACCCATCTGTCATCCAGATCGACTCTGAGCGTGCTCAGTACTGGTTGAGCGTGGGTGCTCAACCTACCGAGCCTGTTCTCGCTCTGCTAAAGGTGACAGGCGATTGGCAGAAGTTCAAGGGACTACCTGGTGCTGAAGGTACCTTGAAGGTGGCAGAAGAGAAGCCTTCCAAGCTCGAGCTCTTCAACAAGGCACTCGCTGAGGCTAATGAGGGCCCTACTGCTGAGGCTATTACGGAAAAGAAGCGTAAGGCTAAGGAAGAAGCTGACGCTAAGGCTAAGGCAGAAGCAGAAGCTAAAGCTAAGGAAGAAGCTAAAGCTGAGGAATCAGTCGAGGATTCAGAGTAATTCTTCCTAATTTTTTCGCAGCCCTTTTCGGTGTGCATCCGTGATCTAGAATGATGGCGAGGCACTGAAAAGGGCTTTGTTAACCCTTGGGAAGGGAGAACTTGAGAGTGGATCCCATAGAGGAATGTCTGCATCTCGCTGCCAGCGGTCTCGATCGTGATATCGAGGATGCGATCGAGAAACTAGAGAAATTACTTGCTACGGTCGACGATGCGCAACAGGGTCGTATTCACATCTATCTGTGTGAGATGCACGCCGAATTTAATCGATGGGACAGGGTAAAAGAGCACGCCCTGAAGGCCTCTTCTCTCCCTTTTTCCGGCAATAGTGGGTGGTGCTGGCTCGAATATGCGCGCCTACAGACGGAGCCTGGCTATACCACTCCCGTCGCCCAGTTACTGCAGCGACTGAACTCGATCGCTTTAGAACCAGCTCACGAGTTCACTGGTTTGCAGCTTTTAACTATGTTGGAAAATGCGTGGCAAGGTCGCAAATTTTTGCGAGTTTTTATACCGTGGTTGGGCGAACGTCGCGATGTGCTCTTTTCCATGGTTCCTGAGTCTATTGTGGCTATCTTAGAAAGAAATCTCGCGCTTCTTGATGGCTTGGAACGGATCCACTGTTATGAGCGTGTCCTCTCCTGGCCAGAAGTTCGGAATACGAGCGCGGGTCTTGACTTCTATATCGAGTTTCTCGATAGCGTGGAATCGTCGGGTGCCATACAGGATCCCGTTATCCTCCCCGTGCTCCAGGAGCACACGCGGACTCTTGCCGATTTAGCGCTCATGCAGGATAGTCCCGGGGTCGAATTCATTGCGCGCAAGAAGTATGCTCTCTATCTCATGGCTGGGGCGCGTTACCCAGAGGCATTGATTGAGATTGATCGATTAATGGAATTCTACGATTGGGACGCGCGTCCGGAGCAGGAGCGCGACGACGCTAAAGTCGGCCAAGAGTTTCTGTCTCTGACAACCCACCACGAACTCCAAGCCATGCGCATCGAGTGTTTGGTCACTGTCGAACCTGGTGTAGCCACAGAGGAAGCTTTAGATATTCTCGCTGACTATGAAAAGAGCGCCCCTGTCAGCGATTACGGAGTTATTCTAGCTCTCTATTTACATGCCGAAGCGCTGAAGACGGGAGATAACGCCACCGCCACCACGTTTCTTGGGGAACGAGCCGCTCATTTTGCAGCAGATTCGTACGAGGAGTCTCATCGTGGGCGTTCTCTATTAGCCTTGGTTCTTGCCGAACGAGCCCAACGCTTATATCAGGATGGTCACTGTGAAGAAGCTATGAGCGATATCTACCGGGCGCTGAAAATCGAGCAGATTAACGAAGCGGTAGAATTTCTCGTTCGAAATATTTGGGAGCACGTGGAACTGGATCGCCACGGTCTCGACATGGTGTCATCGGTTACCGAAGCGGTAAGGTACCTATACGATTGTGGAATATTTGCGCAAAGCGAAGGGGATTGGTCCAGTGCCATTTACTACTTCGGTCGCTGTGTCGAGATTGCCGAGCATTCCCCCGATCCCGCCCACCGGACGCCACTGATTTATGCCACCTACGAGATGGGTGCTGTGCGCGAGGAACTAGGGGAGAACGAATCGGCAGCTCTGTGCTATCGCAATGTTATCGATATGGTGGAAAATGGAGAATTCAATGATCCGATTATCAATGAGCTCTACGAGGCTGCTGCCGAAAATCTCAGTGCTTTGCAAGGGCGCTAGCTAATCCTTAACCGGTGTGAGCATGGTGAGAAGCAGAATATTCTCAGCTGCGGCCTCGGTCGGACAACTCACGCGGTGGACCGTATGCGCATCCAAGTGAATAACACGTCCAGGGGTTAGGACGATATTATCGCCATGACAGCCGAAGACAAGTGAGCCGGCTAAACATTGCACTGTGATGGGGTGCGCTGCCTTGTGATCTTTGAGCTCTTGGCCTGGGGCGAAATTAAAGAGAATGATATTTGCGCCATTTGCTCGAGCTACCCTTTGCACCCCGGGTTTATCCCCGTGCGGTTGTGGTGCTGCCTGCGGGGCGTCGATGACGGTGAGACCGCTGTCGGTGCGGTCGAGGTTGCCGAAAGTCTCTGGGGTATGTACGGGCTCAGTATTCATACCCGCCACTATAGTTCAGTCCCGATAGTTCTGCGCCAAAATTTATGCCCAGGGATTATGCTCTAAGCAGTGTTTGCTATGGTATTGACCATGGAATTGATGATTGGCAAGGTAGTAAAATCCCACGGGATCAAGGGCGAAGTGGCTGTAGAGATAACCACTGATGATCCGGAGCTTCGGTTTCGGGTCGGTGAGCCCCTGAAGGCTCGTCAGGGCCGCAAGGATAGCGTATTAACTATTGAGAGTCTCAGGCCACATCAGCATCGGTTATTAATTAAATTTGAAGAAATTGCTGACCGCACTCAAGCGGATAGTTTGCGCGGCACTCACTTTTATGCCGAGCCCCTTGATGCTGAGGATGACGAAGAGGCCTTTTATGACCACGAATTGGAAGGTCTGGAGGTCCACCATAACGGTCTACATATTGGCGAGGTTATCGGAGTAAGCCACGGACCAGCAGGTGAACTACTTGAAGTACGGTTGCGTTCGGGCAAAGAGGCGCTGATACCTTTTGTGCACGCCATCGTGCCAGATATTAACCTCGAATCTGGCTTCCTGGTTATTACCCCTCCCGAAGGGCTCCTGGATCTCTAATGCGTCTTGATATCATCACAATATTCCCCGAATATCTTGAGCCACTACGCCATGCACTCCTCGGGAAGGCTATTGAGCAGAAAATTCTTGAAGTTGGCGTGCATGATTTACGCCAGTGGGCTCATGATGTGCATAAATCGGTCGATGATACTCCCTATGGTGGAGGACCTGGTATGGTCATGAAACCGACGGTGTGGGGGCCAGCCCTCGACGATATAGCTACGCGAGATGGACTATTCTCCACTGCTCAGGATCTTAGCTCCGCCACGGCGCACCGTCACAGGTCCAGCGATAATTCCTCCACCCTTGATGAAGCCCGTGCGGATTGTCGAGATCCTCGACCCCTGCTTGTGGTTCCCACCCCGTCGGGTAAACCCTTTAGCCAGCGGGATGCAGAGGAATTTGCGGTGGAAGATCATATCGTCTTTGCCTGCGGGCGTTATGAGGGTATTGATCAGCGAGTCATCGATGACGCTCACAAACGTTATCGGGTGCGTGAGGTCTCCATTGGTGATTATGTTCTCATCGGTGGGGAAGTAGCTACTTTAGTCATTGCCGAAGCCGTGGTGAGATTGATTCCTGGCGTCTTAGGCAATCAGCTCAGCCATGAGGACGATAGTTTTTCCACTGGTTTGCTTGAGGGGCCAAGTTATACCAAGCCGCGGCAGTGGCGTAATCTTGATGTCCCGGAGGTACTTTTCTCCGGTAATCACCAAAAAGTGGCGCGGTGGCGTCGCGATCAAGCTCTTTTAAGAACTTATCTCGTACGCCCAGATCTCTTGGACGCAGTAGAGTTGAGTGCTCGAGATATGCAGGCTTTACGTGAATGCACCTTCTTAGCCGACCAACCTAAAAAGAAAGAGCGAGGAACGGAATTCGATGACTAATCGAGCTGTGACAACTGATCTTTCCGTATTGATGGATCCGTTGACACTCGATCAACTCGTGGCCGATTTACCGGTAGCTCTTAAATCGCACGGTTATACAGTGCGTGCGATTCATAGTGAGGCGGTAACCATGAGCTGCGAGCCGGAAAATATGCTGGTTTCGGAATATGAACAGCGTGAGGGCCGCGTTCCTTTGGTTGAAGTCCTATTTAGGGTACTGATCCACGGATCAACCAAGTTGGACTTGAAGGCGGCTACCCAGGCTGTAAGCTCCTCGTTTCCCCCTCAAACCTACTGGTATGGCACCAGTGTGGAGGGAAGTGTAAATCCCCACATCGATGCTATCTGCCAATTTAAAACTGAGGAGAGCTGATTCGCTAGATATGAGCGGTGCTTAACCTCTGTGTAGGCACAACAAGCGGTCGAGGTAGAACATTAAGCTGCAAATTTTGTGGTGGTGAGCCGGGGATGAGGGTTGAGAGTCCCTAGTTGTTGACACGTCTACAACTTTTATTTATTCTATGGTTATGCAAATCGGAATTTTCTCAATCGGCGACGTAACCAAAGACCCAACGACAGGTACAACCCCAACCGAACACGAGCGTATTAAGGCCACCGTAGACATAGCCAAGAAGGCCGAAGAAGTAGGCCTCGACGTTTTCGGTACAGGGCAACACCACAACCCGCCTTTCGTGGCTCCGGCGAATCCGCCCATCTTAATGGCTCACTTAGCGGCTCAAACTCGTCATATCCAGTTCACCACAGCTACGACTCTGATTACCACCACCGACCCCGTTCGAATCGCTGAAGATTATGCGTATGTCCAGCATCTAGCGGAAGGCCGGGTGGACCTGATGATGGGCCGTGGTAATACCGGCCCCGTTTATCCTTGGTTTGGTAAAGATATCCGCAAAGGCATTGAATTAGCAGTAGAAAATTACCACCTTTTACGTCGATTGTGGCGTGAGGAAAATGTCAACTGGAAGGGGGAATTCCGCACCCCACTACAACAGTTCACAGCCGTTCCGCGGCCCCTCGACGACGTAGCCCCCTTTGTCTGGCACGGCTCCATCCGCTCCACCGAGATTGCCGAGCAAGCAGCTTATTATGGTGATGGGTTTTTCCATAACAATATATTTTGGAATATCGAACATACCGCCAGCATGGTGAATCTCTATCGCCAGCGTTTCGAGCACTACGGACACGGTGCCGCCGATCAAGCAATAGTCGGTCTCGGGGGACAATTCTTCGCTGCCGAAACCGAGCGTAAGGCTCAGGAGTTTTTCCGCCCTTATTTCGACGAGGCGCCAGTATATGGACACGGGCCTTCTATGGAAGATTTCACTCGCATGACCCCACTGACGGTGGGGACCCCAGAACAGATCATTGAACGGTACCTCGGCTATGCCGATGCGGTAGGCGACTTCCAGCGTTTGATGTTCCTAATCGACCATGCCGGTCTTCCTCAGGAGGTTGTGCTCGAGCAGATCGAGATTCTGGGTAAGGAAATCGCCCCAGTACTACGACAAGAATTCGAAGCTCGTCGCCCCGCCCACGTACCAAGCGATCCTCCAACCCACGCGAGCTTGGTTGCTGAAGGTGAGAACTCGTACCATCGCCTCGTTATTCCGGCTGAAGGAAAGTAGGTAGAGATGAAGAAACTATTAGTGCTTAACGCTGGAATGTCTAGCCCCTCGAGTACCAGGCTTTTGGCCGAACGTATTGCGCAATCGGTGGTGGCCCAGGTTTCTAAGCGGGGTGAGGGACTTGAGGTTGAGTATGTGAACCTCACCGAATACGCAACTGATCTTGCCACGGTGATGACCACAGGTATCTATACCGATAAACTGCGTGAGGCTATGGACAACGTCACCGACGCTCACGCTGTGGTGGCGGCAACCCCCATCTTTGCGGCAAGTTACTCAGGGCTATTTAAGATGTTCATTGACACTCTCGATCCGCAGGCATTAACTCGGATGCCTGTCTTGATCGCAGCTACCGCGGGAACCCCACGGCATTCGCTCGCTCTCGAATATGCGATGCGCCCGCTATTTGCCTATATGAGAGCTGTGGTTGTGCCAACTGCGGTCTTCGCGGCCACCGATGATTTCGGTTCCGACAGCGAGATCGAACACCGCGTCAACCGTGCTGCTACCGAACTTGCAGAGCATATTGTGAGCACCAACTCCGGAGTTGTTGGATTCGGTCCCGATTACGATTCACTACCGCAGCGTAGCTCCAATACCACCATTAATCCCGAAGTCAGAAGCTTTGCAGACCTCCTGAAAGGGCATACCGGCTAGAACCTTCCTCCTATACTACCGTCGTCGAAGTCCATGATGGCGGTAGTATTTTCCTTTTCACAATCGATTTCTGGCCTGACTACAATAACGCTCATGAGTGAGTCAGCAGCGTTTCATGTCGAGACCATTGCCACGGAACTCAGTGTCGACCCCGATCAAGTTCGCCGTGCCCTGGCGCTAATCGACGCTGGAAATACCGTTCCCTTTATCGCCCGTTATCGCAAGGAACACACCGGTGGACTTGACGATTCCCAACTGCGTCATATTCACCAACGCAGCCAATATTTAGAGGAATTTCAGGCCCGTAAGCACGTTGTCCTCAGTGCCATCGACGAGCAGGGCAAACTTACCCCCACACTGCGTGAGCTCATTGCGGGATGCGAGAATAAAGCCCGCCTAGAAGATCTCTACGCACCCTATAAAAAGCGCCGGAAAACCAAGGCTGATACCGCACGCGAAGCAGGTCTCGAAGCCCTCCTCGACGAGCTCATGACCGATAAACCCCATGACCCAGATGAGTATGCAGCGCGATTTATCCACGCCGATTTCCCTGATATCAAGGCTGTGCATAAAGGTGCGCTTGCCATTTTTGTTGACCGGTTGACATTCTACCCGGATCTGCTCACTGAGATCCGCGAGGCCATGTTTAGAAATGGAGTACTATCTTCACAATTAATTGATGGTAAAGCTGAGGAAGGGGCGAAATACGCCGACTACTTCGATTTCTGCCAACCCTTCCATAGCCTCCCTTCCCATCGCATTCTGGCGATCATGAGAGGAGAGAAAGAAGGGATTCTTAAGCTCGAATTAAACCCGGGGGATGATGAATTCTATATCGGACTGGTCATGAAGCATCTGGGGCTCACCGCTGGGTATCCATGGCTCGACCACGCGGTGCGATGGGGCTGGAAAACCAAGCTTTATGTCGGTGCGAGCCTCGATACGCGGATGCGCTTAAATGAGAAGGCCGAAGCAGGCGCCCTCGATGTTTTTGCCCGCAATCTCAAAGATGTCCTGCTTGCAGCGCCCGCGGGTCAACGCACCACTTTAGGTTTGGATCCGGGCTATCGCCACGGAGTGAAATGTGCGGTGATCGACGGCACCGGAAAAGTTCTCGATACCGCTGTGGTCTATCCCCATCAGCCTCACAACCAGTGGGACAAGACGTGCCAGCACCTCACTCACCTGTGCCAACACTATGCAGTGGAACTAATCGCAATCGGCAACGGAACGGCCTCGAGAGAAACGGAGAAACTAGCAACAGAAATTGCCGCTGCTACCTCACAATCCGGCGCAGCCCGCCCGATCCCAGTGGTCGTGAGCGAGTCTGGTGCCTCGGTATATTCTGCGTCCGAACTAGCAGCGCAGGAATTTCCCGATTTGGATGTCTCCCTGCGCGGCGCTGTCTCCATTGCTCGGCGCTTGCAGGATCCCCTCGCCGAATTGGTCAAGATCGATCCGAAGGCAATTGGGGTGGGCCAGTATCAGCATGATGTCAACCAGGCAAAGTTAGCGTCAACTCTTGATGCCGTCGTTGAAGATGCCGTCAACGGGGTCGGCGTAGATCTCAACACCGCCTCCCATCCTTTGCTCACCAAGGTGGCTGGTATCACCCCAACGATCGCCAGCCACATCATTTCTTACCGCAATGAGCATGGTTCTTTCAGCTCTCGAGCTGCACTCAAGAACGTACCCCGTCTGGGGCCGCGGGCCTTCGAACAGTGCGCTGGATTTTTAAGAGTCACCGGTGCCGCAGATCCCCTCGACGCTTCCGCCGTGCACCCAGAGGCTTATCCGGTCGTGCGCGCGATTGCACGCAGCGCCAACCTCGACGTTGCTGACCTCATAGGTAATACCAGGCTTCTCAGCTCCCTCAATCCAGCTGACTTCGCAGACGATATGTTCGGTGTTCCCACCGTGGTAGATATTCTGGCTGAATTAGATAAGCCTGGTCGAGATCCTCGCCCAGAATTCAAAACGGCGGTCTTTAAGGAAGGCGTGACCTCGATTGGTGACGTCCAGCCAGGCATGATTCTAGAGGGAACTGTGACCAACGTTGCCCAATTTGGTGCATTTGTTGATATTGGGGTTCATCAAGACGGATTAGTGCATATTTCCGCTATGAGTGAGAAATTTATCTCTGATCCCCACGAGGTTGTCCGTTCGGGCCAAGTCGTGCGCGTGAAGGTTCTCGACGTGGATCCCCAGCGCCATCGAATTAGTCTCAGCATGCGCCTTCGAGATGAAAAAGCGACGCGGTCTCCTAATAAAAAACAGCCGCAGAGGAAGCAGCAAGCGTCGGCCTCCGGCTCTCTAGCTGATGCCATGCGACGCGCCGGCCTGGAAAATAACCTGGAACAAAACTAGTCTCGCCATGGCGCGCCTACCACACTATGCGAGCATCGATATCGACTCTCCAGTAGGACAATTGCGGGCCCGTTTCTGCGGAACGCGTATTGTGGGTTTGTGGCACCGCGAACAGCGCGGCTTCCCCGACGAGAATCAGATCTCGAATGATACCGTTCCATCTCATGCTGCGGCTGGATTACGACAGTGGTTAGCTCAGTATTTTGCCGGAGACGAACCTGACGAGGGTCTCATCACGCCTGAGATTCAGGGAACCGACTTTGCGATGCGTGTATACCGAGCCCTTCAAACCCTTCCGAGGGGGGAGATGATCACCTACGGAGGATTAGCTCGTGCTATTGGAAAACCAAGAACCGCCCGAGCGGTGGGACGCGCACTTGGAGCCAATCCACTCCTGCTCATCGTCCCATGTCACCGCGTCGTAGCGGCGCACTCACTCGGCGGGTTCGCAGCCCCCATGGTCATCAAGGAATTTCTCCTCACGCTCGAAGGAGCAGATCTCTGCGCGGTGAAAAGGAGGGAGCTGAAGAGACCGCAAGCGACGGATGGTGGCCTCCCTGAGCTAACTTGATGTTCCTAGCTAACAACGGTAATATTCCCACAGTTGTCTGGTTTCTTGCCAGCCTTCAATACTCTGTAGTGGATATGAACCAGCACGAGCGCCCAAAAGTTTTTTTAGAAGGAAGTGCCGCTAGGTTCCTCTTTCCTATAAAAGAAAAGGATTGGTTTAACTGTGAACCTTCTTGACAAAGTTGATGCAGCTTCATTGCGCGACGATATCCCAGATTTCCGCGCCGGCGATACTCTTGACGTCCACGTTAAGGTTATTGAGGGCAGCAAGTCTCGTGTGCAGATTTTCAAAGGTGTCGTAATCCGCCGCCAGGGATCCGGCATCCGTGAGACTTTCACCGTCCGCAAGGTGTCCTTCGGTATCGGTGTGGAGCGTACGTTCCCAGTGCACACCCCCAATATTGAAAAGATCGACGTGATCACTCGGGGCCGTGTTCGCCGAGCTAAGCTGTACTACCTGCGTGATCTACGTGGTAAGGCTGCCAAGATTCGCGAAAAGCGCTAATTTTTCTGGCGTAAAAAGAATTCATCCTGTGGGTACGGAGACCATCCGCCCACAGGATTTTTTGTTGGTGCCAGCTCAGCTTAGTCATCCGATATCTAGCAATAGGAATCAGACGCTGCACGAGATGCTGCTAAGATTCCACAGTGTGAATCAGCATCCAGAATATGACGCATCGGGCGCGAAAGATCCCGACGATAAGAAGCCGAAAGAGAAGAAGGGAAAGCCCTGGTATATCGAGATACCGCTGGTTGTTCTCCTCACCATTATCTTCATTTCGATTCTGCAAGTATTCGTCGGCCGCATCTATCTCATACCCTCGCAATCGATGGAACCCACTTTGCATGGATGCGCGGGTTGCTTCGGCGACCGCATCTTTGTAGAGAAAATAACCTACGCATTCGATGACCCTCAGCCAGGCGATGTAGTGGTATTTAAGGGTACCGATTCATGGAACACGAATTTCGTATCTTCGCGCTCCACCAATCCTCTTATCTCTGGTCTCCAGGAGGCAGGAGCCTTCATCGGATTCGTCGCTCCAGATGAAAACGATCTAGTCAAGCGCGTCATTGCTACGGGAGGACAAACCGTGCAGTGTTTGCCGGGTGATTCCGGCGTCATGGTTGACGGGAAGCGAACAAACGATTCCTTTATCAATACCCCACCTCAATACCCAATTTCGCCTGACACTGGTTCCGATGCATGCGGGGGCCCATATTTCGGCCCGGTTAAAGTACCCGACCAACACCTCTTCATGATGGGAGATAACCGAACCAACTCAGCCGATTCGCGCTACCACTTGGGGGACAACACCCAAGGAACCATCCCCGTAGATAATGTGAAAGGTAAAGTATCCTTTATTCTCTTCCCCCTACCGCGCACTGGTTTTATTGAGCACGTAGACCTAGGCACCAATTAGTTAACCATATTATCCATGCGCACCCTGAAATATCTTCGCACCTTCGAAGTCGCCCTAGACAAAGCAGGTCTAGGGCCCGTTGCGGGGGTCGACGAAGCAGGGCGGGGGAGTTGCGCTGGCCCTATTACAATCGCCGCGTGCATATTACCCTCTCATCCCATTGCCGAACTCGCGGAATTAACCGATTCCAAAAAACTCACACCGTTAAAAAGAGCCCAGTTATACCCACTGATCCTCCGCTACGCACTCGCAAGCGCAATTGTTCATATCAGCGCCCCAGAAATTGATATCCGCGGAATTCAGAATGCGAATACTTCTGGTATGCGTCGAGCGGTGGCTCAATTAAAACTAAGCCCGCACTATATTCTGACTGATGCCCTGCGCATTGAAGGTTTTTCCGCGCCCTCCTTGCCGATTATCGGCGGCGATAGCCAAGCGCGGTGCATTGCAGCCGCGTCGGTTCTGGCTAAATACGCGCGGGATACGGTGATGGAGGAATACCATGAGAAATACCCTGTCTATAATTTCGCCCGACATAAAGGGTATGGCACCCGTGAGCATATCCACGCGGTGCGCCTCCATGGAGCCAGCCCTATTCATCGTTATAGTTATGCAAATATAGCCGCAGCGCATAAGCAGTGGCTGGCACAAGAAAATTTCCCACATCAAAGGGAGGAACAGATTGATGAGCGCTGAAGATCTAGAGAATTATGAGGCTGATGTCGAACTAGCCCTATACCGCGAGTATCGGGATGTGGTTAGTCAATTCTCCTATGTGATAGAAACTGATCGGCGCTTTTATCTTGCGAATGCGGTGGAGCTCATTCCGCATACCAACGGCGCTGATGTTTACTATGAAGTTCGGATGTCCGACGCCTGGGTGTGGGATATGTACCGAGCCGCACGCTTTGTTCGCTACGTGAGAGTTATAACGTACAAAGATGTCAATATTGAAGAACTAGATAAACCTGAGTTAGTCATCCCTGACTAGAGGCAACGCAACTCGATCTTTTACGGGTCCATTTAGACCAATGATAGCTATGGTCCATATGGACCCTTTAAGCAGAATCCCACAGAATCTGTTTGCCAGCATATTTTACCTTTGCCACGGTGCCCGTTCTCGTCAACGCTAAGAAGTGAGCGCAGAAAAATCTGCGTCCAATCACTTTAAGTTTTATGCCTTGCTAGAGAAGAGCACCCCAATGTCTATAACCTCTTTATCTTCTTCAACTCAGCAACTGCCACCTCCAATACTCGCCACCGTCGGCGAGAACGCAGCCGTCGATTTTCTGCGGCGGCGAGGTCTTAAGATCCTTGGTCGCAATATCGCCTATCCATGCGGAGAGATCGATATTATCGCCTACGATCCCCTCCACCGCATACGTGTGGTGGTAGAAGTGAAAACTCGAAGCTCCTACACCTATGGAGCCGCTGAAGCAGTAGATCAGAAGAAACTACGGCGGATGCGGGCCACCGCGATTTTATGGGCGAAAACGCGAATTTTCCTGCCCATGCGATTTGACGTTATCACTGTGGTCACACGCGATGGTCGCTTCGCTGAGATCACCTGGTATCGAGGGGTGGACTCGGGTGCTCGCTAAAACTTATTCAGTAGCCTTTGATGGGATCAACTCCATACCCGTAGAAGTGGAAGCAAATATAGGGCCGGGTCTGCCTGGAACCTATATCGTAGGGATGGCGTCGGCCGCAGTTATCGAGGCTAAAGATCGCATAAAAACAGCCGCCCACAATCGCAACCTTCCTTGGCCGAAGACTAAGATCACGGTGAACCTCCTGCCCGGGGATATCAGCAAAACGGGCAACCACTTCGATGCCGCTATAGCCACCGCCATCTTAGTTGCGCAATCGGGAGACACAGATCTTCATAGGCGCGCCGCTCGCACCTTGATTGTGGGAGAAATCGGTTTAGATGGTCGCCTCCGCGGGGTTCGTGGGACCTTACCTGGAATACTGTGCGCTCATCGTAATAAAATACCAACAGCCATCATTCCTCATGCCAATATCGAAGAAGCTCAAGTAGCCGCCGGTATCGGCGTTGAGATCAGGGCGGCGAAGACTGTCGGCGATATCGTGGCTTGGCTACGAGGGGATATAGTCCTCCCAACCGTATCGAGTTGCCCCAACCCACAGACACCACCACAGGGTGTCGTTGATATGAACCAGATCATGGATCAATCAGTAGCGAAAGAGGCAGCCGAAATTGCGGCTGCTGGCGGTCACTCACTCTTTTTAACCGGGCCTAGGGGAAGTGGAAAATCCATGATCGCCGAGCGAATCCCCACTATTCTTCCCCCTTTGAATCAAGCGGAAGCCATTGAAACCGCAGCGATCTATGCTCGTGCAGGGCAGCGAATGAGCCATGAGGCATATCGTGCCCCCTTCGTAGCCCCACATCACAGCGTGAGCGCGGCGGCACTCATCGGAGGAGGACATGGGCACCCTAAGCCCGGTGCGGCATCGCTGGCACATCACGGAGTCCTCTTCCTCGATGAGGTTTCGGAGATCCCCGCTAGGGTGCTCGATCATCTTCGCGTCCCCCTTGAACAAGGATGCGTGCGCTTGCAGCGCCGCCACCGCATCATCGAATTACCAGCACAGTTTCTGCTCATTATGGCCGCCAACCTGTGCCGCTGTGCAGCACATGAAGTTAGTGAATGTACCTGCTCCGCCACTACGCGGGCCAAGTACCTGGCTAATATTTCTGGACCGCTGCGGGATCGGATCGATATCTATGCCAAGACTCATAGCCGCGGAACCGTCACCCCAGCGACTACTGTCGAGTCTTCTGCCAATATTGCCCAACGGGTGAGCCAAGCACGAAGTCGAGCGCGTTATCGTTGGGAAAAAGCGGGCTTCGGCCCAATGATCAATGCCACATTGGAGCCAGCGGTAGTGCGCCGAAACCACCCCGCAGATGACGAAGCCATGGCGATGATGAGTAGTTTTCTAGCCCGCGGACTCATCACACAACGAGGAGTTGATCGAATCTTAAAAATCGCTTGGACCCTCGCCGACCTCGAAGGTGCGCCCCAGCCTGGGGTAGATCATATCGCGCGTGCCAGTAAACTGCGCGGATCGGAGAGATCTTATGCCAATATCTGACTCAAGAATCGAAGCGTGGGCCTATCTATCGCGCGTCATCGAAGGTCCCAGCCGGCATCTCCAAGCCCTGATCGATCAAGGCCATGATATTGAGGAGATTGCGTGTGGAGTCAAAAAGCGGGCTCCGTGGATCGGCTCCTTAGCGGCTGCAACGGCCGCTCGCTATCATATTGATCGGGCGAAAGAGGACCTAGACAAAGCCCATGACTGCGGCGCTAGATTAATAACACCCGAGGACAAGGAATGGCCAGGTGAGCTTTTTGATTCGGGCTTCGGGTTCGCTGAGCGTGGCATGAGCCAGTCCCCAAAAGGTCAGCAACCTGACGCAGCGAGGCCCCATGCACTGTGGGTCAAGGGGGCAAATATTCGTGCTCTAACCGCTCAATCACTGACAGTGGTAGGAACTCGCGCTGTTTCCGCATACGGACGCGATGTCACTGAACTCATGGTTGCAGGGCTCGTCAAACACCAATGGACCATTATTTCCGGGGGAGCACTCGGCGTGGACACCATCGCACACGCTACAGCTCTCAACGCGGGTGGAGCGACCGTGGTCGTTCAGGCATGCGGAATCAATCGAAGCTATCCAGCGGCAAATAGGGCACTGTTTCGGTCCATAGCGAAATCCCCTGGTGGGGCACTCATCAGCGAATACCCTCCAGATGCGCCGCCGTATCGGCACCGCTTCCTCACGC
This sequence comes from Corynebacterium sp. ES2775-CONJ, assembly GCF_024814515.1. Classification (NCBI taxonomy): domain Bacteria; kingdom Bacillati; phylum Actinomycetota; class Actinomycetes; order Mycobacteriales; family Corynebacteriaceae; genus Corynebacterium; species Corynebacterium sp. ES2775-CONJ. The sequence goes on from NZ_JANUXT010000001.1 coordinate 131,273, forward strand.
GCAACCGGCTCGCGGCAGTTCTTGGGCAAGGAACCGTTGTCACTCAAGCCGCATGGCGTTCCGGGGCTCTCAATACCCTGCAGTGGGCGGCAAGTCTCGGCCGCCAGCCCATGGCAGTTCCAGGCCCTATCACGGATATCAATTCCTTTGGGTGCTTGGAGAAAATAAAAACAGGTGAAGCGCAGATGGTTCGATCCCCGAACGAGGTCAGAGAACTCGTACAACCTCTGGGTACCGTCGACCCCGAAGCACAATACGAGCTCGATTTTGCACCCACAGCGGTCCAAAGACTTTCTCGGAACGAATTGCGGGTCTACGATTCCACACATGCGCAGCCATTAAGCGCAACTGATATAGCCGAACGTGCAGGACTACCCGTGGGATTAACCATGCACCTCCTTATTGAATTGCACGGGAAAAATATGGTGAGCCGGAAGCGCAATTATTGGATTCGCGGCGAAAGCTAACGGTGCTCTAGACCTTTAGGCTCACATCCGCCTACGCTAGAGATATGACGGGTTCAGATAAGGAATACGGCCAACTCGAGACCGCAATAGCAGATTATCTCACCCACCTCGAAGTTGTGGTGGGGCGTTCACCGGCGACCGTAAGAGGTTACCGCGCCGATCTGCGCGATTTTGCAGCCACCTACCGCAACTTCACGGACTTCAGTCTCAAAAATTTACGGGCATGGCTTGCGGGTGCGGTTGAATCTGGAAAATCCCGGGCCACCATGGCAAGACGAATCGCTGCAATCCGTAGTTTTTCTACCTGGGCTTTTAAAAAAGGTTATATCCAAGGCGATATTGCCCAACGCCTGCAAAGCCCCACCCCGGCGCGCAATCTCCCCCACGTCGTACCCGCACCTAAGATTAATCAACTCATGACAGCCTCCGCAGCCACCCGCGAGCCGGAGTACCTGCGCGATCACGCAATCTTGGAACTTCTTTATGCCACGGGAATCCGCGTATCCGAACTCTGCGGTATCGACTTGGGAGACTTCGACTTCACCAGAATGGTCGTTACAGTCACCGGCAAGGGCAATAAGCAGCGCGTCGTTCCCTTCGGAGACCCGTGCCGAACAAGCCTTATAACCTACCGCGATCAAGCCCGAGCAGAGTTAATCAAAGAATCCACTCCCGCCTTCTTCCTCGGTTCCAGAGGCGCACGTATTAATCCGCGTGTGGTACGGCGGTTAGTTGAGCGCGCCGGGCTGGAATTGCGCATCGCGGGGCTAGGGCCACACGCTGTCCGCCATAGTGCAGCCACCCATATGTTGGACGGTGGTGCAGACCTGCGAATGGTGCAGGAACTCTTAGGTCATTCATCGTTAAACACAACGCAAATCTATACCCATGTCTCTTCCCAACGGCTCTATGAGGCCTACAAGCAATCGCATCCCCGAGCCTAGTAGTCACGAGGGTATTGATGTTGTTCGGGTCGACGGTGGATTTCAGATTTTCATGTGATTCCATGGTTTGAGGCGGATATCTATATCCGCAAGAAGAGAAAGTGGATCAATATAGCGATCGGAGGCTATTTTGGCACCCCAGTGCAATCCGTCATGGTCTCGCCCCGAATTTCCTAAGGTTCCTAGGACCTGACCTTTATACACCGGATCTCCGTTAGAGAGGGTACTGTCGACAGGCGTATAGGTGGTGCGTACCCCGTTCGGATGCTGGATAGAGATTGACGGCACTCCGGCAACTGAGCCCGAAAAATATACCTCCCCCTCACCGGCAGCTACAACCGGTGCTCCGCGACTGGCGCGAAGATCCACCCCGCGGTGCCCAGCGTGCCAGTTGTGTTCGAGATCATCGAAGCCGTGGATGACAAAGGAGACGGTTGAAGTGCCAGTGATCGGGTCTATGAACGCCGCTTGGCTAGATGAATAGAGTTCATTCGGAGTCGCGGCGACGACGCCGTCGATAGAGAGAACACTCAATCCCGCCGATATTATGACGATCAATTTGATGTTTGTGAGCATAGCCATAATGACAGTGCACCACTACGGCCGCCTCTGCGCCTGTGCTGGTAACTGCTGTGAGCCACAAATGTGGATAACTGTGTCCTTTCAAAAAGATTAAGTCGACCGACTATATGGCGGGTTTTCGACTTGATTAGCTTACTTAGCTCCGCTAGAATTCACCAGCGGCAGTGTGTGCTTTGGATACGTCTTGGATATGTCCTAGCATTCACGTGCTTAAATTTCGCGCAGTCACGTGTATTCCAGTCGTATCAAACGCACTTTGTGTGGGGATGTGCCAGGAATACGCCGGTGATCAGTGACATGGTCCGTGAATCCTAATATTTCAGGGTGTAACGGTGTTTCTGTCGGTGCTGGCTGCTAGGAACTGGGGAAAGCCCAGTGATATATAACCAAAATTACTAGAGAAAGGAAGCACCATGGCAGTTGTATCCATGCGCGAGCTTCTCGATTCTGGTGTGCACTTCGGCCACCAGACTCGTCGTTGGAACCCAAAGATGCGTCGCTTTATCTTCACCGAGCGCAATGGCATCTATATCATCGACTTACAGCAAACCCTGACGTTCATCGATGAGGCTTATGAGTTCGTCAAAGAGACCGTCGCTCACGGCGGCACCATCCTCTACGTTGGAACCAAAAAGCAGGCTCAAGAGCCCATTGCTAACGAAGCCGAGCGCGTTGGGATGCCCTATGTGAACCACCGCTGGTTGGGTGGCATGCTCACCAACTTCCAGACTGTTTCCAAGCGTCTGCACCGCATGAAGGAATTGCAGGCCATGGATGCCGCTGAGAACGGCTACGAAGGCCGCACGAAGAAGGAAGTCCTCATGCTCACCCGTGAGCGGACCAAGCTTGAGCGCGTACTTGGTGGCATTGCCGATATGACCAAAGTTCCTTCCGCCTTGTGGGTAGTTGACACCAACAAGGAGCATATTGCCGTAGCCGAGGCACATAAGCTCAATATTCCAGTGGTTGCCATTCTTGACACCAACTGTGACCCTGACGTTGTGAACTTCCCAGTTCCTGGCAACGACGATGCTATCCGTTCCATTGCAGTTTTGACCCGGGTCATTTCTCACGCCGTTATTGAAGGCAAGAAAGCCCGCGAAGAGCGCGCTCTGGCAGCTGCTAAAGACGCAGCTGGCGAGAAGGAGGACAAGGTAGAGGTAGCCGCTAAGGTGGAGGCCCCTGCCGAGGTTGCTGAGGAAGCTAAAGAGGCGCAGCAGGAAGCTGAAGCCAAATAAGTACTTCCCACCATCAAGCCTCCGAGCTCCTACTCGATAACAGCCAAGCTGCGAGGGGATAACGAGACTATAGATGCAGCGCCTCACCGGTTCAGCCACGAAAACTTTGGCGGCTATATATATTGGTGGGGCGCTCATTCTTTTCCTTTCGCTTAAAACGCGGAACAGAGAAAGAATCACAAACAAATACATCGTATTTCAGTGCGAGTCTGCTCCATGATGAGTACTCTAGGCACAGAGATATTAGTAAAAATTCCAACAACTGAGGAGGATCGCCCCCTATGGCGAACTACACCGCTGCAGACGTAAAGAAGCTGCGCGAAATCACCGGATCCGGCATGCTGGCCTGCAAGAATGCGTTGGCTGAAACCGACGGTGACTTTGAGAAGGCCGTCGAAATTCTGCGCATTAAAGGCGCTAAAGATGTCGGAAAGCGTGCAGAGCGCAACGCATCCGAAGGTCTCATCGCGGTCTCTGGCAATACAATGGTTGAGGTTAACGCCGAGACCGACTTCGTGGCAAAGAACGCTGAATTCAAAGAATTTGGCCAGAGTGTTGCCGATGCCGCTGCTCGCGTGAATGCTAATACCCCCGAGGAGCTGGCTGCTGCACCTCTCGGTGATAAGACTGCTGGTGAGGCAATCCTGGAACTCTCGGCAAAAATCGGCGAGAAGCTCGAACTCCGCCGCGCCGTTACCCTCGCCGGTGAGAAAGTTTCCGTTTATCTGCACCACCGTTCCGCTGACCTGCCACCATCAGTCGGTGTCATGGTTGCCTACACCGGTGAAGGAGAGGCCGCTGAAGAGGCTGCTCACTCCGCCGCGATGCAAATTGCTGCACTCAAGGCTCAGTACCTAACTCGCGAAGATATCCCAGAAGATGTTTTGGATAAGGAGCGCCACGTCGCTGAAGAGATCACTCGCGCCGAAGGTAAGCCAGAGGCTGCAATCGCCAAAATTGTAGAAGGCCGTCTTGGCGGCTTCTACAAGGACGTCGTTCTTCTCGAGCAGCCTTCTGTTGCGGATAGCAAGAAGACTGTCAAGGCACTGATGGACGCCGCTGGCGTTACCATTACCGCTTTTGCCCGCTTCGAGGTTGGCCAGCACTAAAAGTAATTCACTGACCAATCTGCGACTTCGCTTCCTCCCCTCCGCACGGAGATAGAGGGAGCGAAGTCGCTTTTTACCGCCTGATACAGCTATATCGGTTGGGTAGGTGAGGGGTCCATAGGAACGATTGTGTCCTCGAGGGAACCAAGGTTTTATCAGGGATAAGGTAAAATAAAGAATTTGAGACTGCTGTCTCATCCTCACCGCGGTCAATTGGTGGCGAGGACGAGATGAACTCCACAAAGCGGTTTGTCTTCCCTCTTAAAGAGAAGTGCAGGATAACCGCGATCGTTGAATATGAGGAAAGGCGCTGTGGACTATGACAATAACTGAATTTGAGGAACCTCGTACTGGCTATAAGCGGGTCATGCTTAAGCTGGGTGGTGAAATGTTCGGCGGGGGAGCAGTGGGTATCGATCCAGACGTTGTTTCCAATGTGGCACGTCAAATCGCTGGGGTTGCCCGCTCCGGAGCACAAATCGCAGTAGTCATTGGCGGCGGCAATTTTTTCCGGGGCGCCCAATTACAGCAGCGAGGCCTCGACCGTAATCGCTCCGATTATATGGGAATGCTGGGGACCGTCATGAACTGTCTCGCACTGCAAGATTTTCTGGAACGAGAAGGTATTGAATGCCGCGTACAAACGTCCATCAATATGGCTCAAATAGCGGAACCGTACCTGCCCCTGCGTGCCAAGCGCCATCTGGAAAAAGGGCGAGTGGTTATCTTCGGGGCGGGGATGGGTATGCCCTATTTCTCAACGGATACCACAGCTGCACAGCGCGCACTCGAGATCGACTGCGAGGTGCTCCTGATGGCTAAGGGCGTGGATGGGGTCTATTCTGATGATCCCCGCCAGAATCCTAACGCTGTGCTGTATGAGTCTATAACCCCTCGTGAGGTACTAGAAAAGAGCCTCAAAGTAGCCGATACTACCGCCTTCTCCCTCTGCATGGACAATAATATGCCGATCCTCGTCTTCAATCTCCTCACCGAAGGCAATATTGCCCGTGCTATTGCTGGCGAGAAAATTGGAACCTTGGTGAAATCCTAGGCCCTGGGCTCAGACTCTCAACCAGTAGCTAGATTTAAAAGTCGGCATCGACCATTGCACCCGGTCGGGCCACAGTACCCAAAAGATTGTTATGGGAGAAAAGAATTTCCCCCATAACGCATACCATTACCAACACATAGAAGAAGGAAAAATGTTAGACGATATTCTCCTCGAGTGCGAAGAACGCATGAGCAACTCCGTCGAGCACACCCGAGAGGATTTGGTGACCATTCGAACCGGTCGCGCTAATCCCGCCATGTTCAATGGAGTCATCGCAGACTACTACGGTGTGCCCACTCCGATCACCCAAATGTCGACCATTTCGGTGCCAGAAGCAAGAATGCTCCTGATCAAGCCTTATGAAATGTCCATGATGGGCGAAATAGAGAATGCGATCCGCAACTCCGATCTTGGTGTTAATCCGACCAACGACGGACAAGTGCTGCGAGTGACCATCCCACAGCTCACCGAAGAGCGTCGCAAGGATATGGTTAAATTAGCTAAATCCAAAGGCGAGGATGGCAAGATTGCCATCCGTAATATTCGTCGCAAGGGGATGGATCAGTTTAAGAAGATCCAAAAAGACGGCGACGCCGGTGAGGACGAAGTCAACTCTGCCGAAAAGGAACTTGATAAGCTCACAGCTAAATATGTTGCCGCTGTTGATGAAGTAGTAGGCAAAAAAGAATCCGAACTCATGGAAGTTTAATCCACATATCACCGACCCCGAATTCGGCCGTTATCGATATGAGGAAAACGGCTCGGCCCGCACAAGCCTTCTGATCCTCTCATATTCTCTGAGGATCTATGGCGCGTGCGTGATTGAAGGAAATGATTAATGCCGTCCACACCTCGCCGCTTACCTAGGCCTAGGAATTCTGCGGGGCGCGATCTCAAACAAGCGATTCTGATTGGAGTCGCCCTCTTTGTGCTCGCTGCCCTCGCAATGTTCTCGGGACCTCATGGTTGGTACCTCTTCGTCTCCATCGCCATCTCCATTGCTATGTGGGAAGTGATGTCGCGGTTGAATGAAAAGGGCTATATCGTCCAACGCTGGTGGCTGCAAATTGGGGGCCAACTGATGCTGTGGCTCAGTCTCTTCTTTGGCCCCAAGGGGTTAGTCTCCGGATTTGTCACGGCCGTGTTATTACTAATGTTCTCTAGACTCTTCCACCACGGACGCCACGCCCCGCCACAAAACTATTTGCGTGATACCGCTATGGGAATCTTTGTCCTTACGTGGGTCCCGTTATTTGGTAGCTTTGCTGCGATGATGTCTTTGCTTGAGGGCGACGGCGGAATAAGCGGGACGATGTTTATTGCTACCTTCGCGCTGTGCGTGATTGCCTCCGACACGGGTGGATATATCGTCGGGGTGCTCATCGGCTCTCACCCCATGGCTCCGGCCGTTAGCCCCAAAAAGAGCTGGGAGGGCTTTGCAGGCTCCGTAATTTTTGGGGTAGCTACTGGAGCCATGAGTGTGCACTTTCTCCTCGGCTACGAATGGTTCTGGGGGATAGCTCTGGGGATTGGTCTTGTTATTTGTGCCACTCTGGGTGATCTCGTTGAATCCCAATTTAAGCGCGAATTAGGAATCAAGGATATGTCGGACTTGCTCCCTGGCCATGGTGGCGTCATGGATCGCTTTGACGGCATGCTGCCCGCAGCCATGGTGACGTGGTTAGTCTTGAGTTTTATTGCAAGCTAAATATCAAATGAAAAAACCGTAGCGTCGAGGGAGCTACGGTTTTTTCGATCTTTTTTAAAGCGAAGAACTAGATGTGGTGAGCAGCTTTCTTCACTTGACTGCGCAATTGTAGAATGCGTACACCGCCGACCAAAGCCATAATAAGTGCGCCTGCAATAGCTGCGAGAAGGAAGCCAACCCCAGCTGGGAACGTAAAGTTCCAAGCGAATAAGACCAGTTCAATTTGTTGCTGATTTTGCAGGATGAAGACCAAAAGAACAATAAGAAGCAGCGCCCCTAGGATCAAGGCCACCCACGTGCCACCGGCAATAGAGCTTTTTACCTCGGATGTGGAAGATGTCGCGCTTGCTTTATCCTCGTTGACCGCGGTGGCAGGCGTCACAGCTGCACCTTCATGGACAACAGGGGTGATTGAAGTCGCGGGATTTGCATCGCCAGGGTTGACCACGACCGGATCGGCGTCTAGGGGATGAGATTCGGGATTAAGTTGATTCATATTATCAATTCAACGTTAAGCAGCGGAACAACGCAACTATTTTTCACAGCTAAACCACCACAATCCCCCAATCGTATAAAGCTGGCCCCAAGGGGTATTGCCCGCGACCTTCTCAAGGTTCTCCCAACCCAAGTGGCAACTGTCAGTTTTAAAAGTTTAAGATATGGACTCTATCGAAGGGAGAGGGCTCATACTAAGGGAAATATCGCCTGGACGCACAGCCTACTAGCAGCCCTGATATATATACCATCACCATCGCGTGCAATGCCCCTAAATATTTGCGGAAGTTCAGAGTGATCATTACCGGCGCCTGCTATATACAGGGTGAGCATTAGAACGAAAAATATAACCGTCCGATAGCTCCATCGCAACGGTGTTGGAGCTCGCGGCGGCAGATGGAATCTGGAGCACGCCTGGCACGGCTGGGTAGAACGAGAATCTGTGCTTAATCGACCTTTGCATCAAAACATGAAAAGATGGAGTGACTATGGCTACTGCAATTCCTCTCAATTTCTCCACCCCACGGCGATCCATGCCACCTACTCACTTTGCTGACTTAAACACCGCGGAGCGTCAGGCTGCAGCCGAAGCGATGGGGCTGCCCAGGTTTCGGATCAATCAGTTAGCCAAACATTATTACGGGCGTCTCGAATCCGACCCGCGCACCATGACCGATCTACCTGCGAAGGATCGTGAACGTGTGGCGGAAAAGCTTTTTCCACCGTTGATGAGGCAGGTGCGGGTAGTCGAGGCTGATGATGGGGAGACCCAAAAAACCTTATGGCGACTGCACGACGGGACTCTCCTGGAGTCAGTATTAATGCGCTATCCACAACGCGCAACCTTGTGTATCTCCTCTCAGGCGGGCTGTGGAATGGCATGTCCGTTCTGCGCGACTGGGCAGGGAGGGCTGGATCGCAATTTATCCACCGGAGAAATCGTCGATCAGGTGCGCGCCGCGGCCGCAACGATGGCTAGTGAGGGTGGACGCCTCTCCAATATCGTATTTATGGGAATGGGAGAACCGCTAGCGAACTATAAGCGTGTGGTTTCTGCAGTGCGCCAAATTACGCAACCCGTTCCCGAGGGTTTTGGAATATCGCAGCGAAATGTAACCGTCTCGACGGTGGGTCTCGCACCTGCGATTCGCAAGTTAGCGGACGAAGATCTCTCCGTTACACTAGCCGTTTCACTGCATACCCCCGACGATGAGTTGCGCGATAGCTTAGTCCCCGTCAATAACCGTTGGGCGGTAGAGGAGGTCCTCGACGCCGCCGCTTATTATGCGGATCGGTCCGGACGGCGCGTTTCCATCGAATATGCACTCATCAGAGATATCAACGATCAAGGGTGGCGCGCTGATCTTCTAGGCAAACGATTACACAAGGCGCTCGGATCCAAGGCGCATGTGAATCTCATTCCCCTCAATCCGACCCCGGGGTCTCAATGGGACGCATCGCCTGTAGAACGCCAGGAAGAGTTTGTACGCCGTGTTATCGCTCAGGGCGTTACGTGCACAGTTCGCAATACCAAGGGCCAGGAGATAGCCGCCGCCTGTGGGCAGCTTGCCGCCGATGAACTGAGCCAATCATCGCAGTAGAATTATAAAAAAAGGAACGGCCAAATCGGCCGTTCCTTTTTTTTAAGATGCGTAGCGCTTAGTTGTCGAGGGCACGCAAGTGTGCCACACGCGAAGGCTCGATATTGAGAGCGCGCAACTCAGAGTCTTTCAGCTGAGCATAAGGGCCAGAGACCGTGGCTTGAAGATAGGCCCAGTCTGGTTCCTCATGGCCTAAGGGCTTATTGCGCGCGGTGAGAGTCCGCGTTTGTTTACCCTGGGGCTCGAAGATCTGCCACAGCAGTCCGACGGCAATAAGAGCCGCGAAAGTAAAGAGATAAAAGGTTTCTACATGTCCGGTATGATTACCAAAATTGTAGGCCAACAGGATAAATACAGTGGTCCATCCAGATAGCTGGACAGCGTGGCGGCCTAGATGGTGCCACCCCCATGCAGCCGAAGGCTCATCCAAAGTGGACACACCATTATGAACTTCCGGGGTGATTTCGTGTGAACCTGCCACGCTAGTCTCCTTATATTACTTACTGATACTTCGCTACTAATAATACTGGTTATACGTCACCATTTTGGCATATCGGTACCGCAAATGCGAGGTGGGTCTAAACCCCATGCGCTGCAGAAGGATCCAGCACATACCGTATACGCGCTTTATTGTGCTCGAAGCCTTGGTGGCGCCATCATGAATCCTGATGACGTCACTTAGTGCGATCACATCCATCCACCAAAAGTACAGCCACTATAGGGGGATGGTGGCTATTATCGATAGGATTGAGATCCGCATTTTACCCAGTTACAGGCAACTATTCTCCAGTTGGGCACATTAGTGGAACAATAGAAAAGATGAGCAAGCGAATTTTAATTTTGGGCAGTACGGGCTCGATCGGCACCCAGGCCCTCGAGGTGATCGCCGATAACCCCGATAAATTCACGGTATGTGGCATAGCTGCCGGTGGTCGCAACCCAGAACTTATCATCTCTCAGGCTCGTGCTCTCGGTTTGACCCCCGATCACATAGCTGTCGCTGACCCCGCAGCGGCCGCGGTAGTCTCTCAAGCTCTCGGTGGAGCAGTACTCCAAGGATCCGATTCTGCGAAGGAACTTGTGGAGGCAGTATCCGCCGATACCGTTTTGAACGCGCTGGTAGGCTCCATGGGCTTGGCTGCAACGATGGCCACGCTAGCCAGCGGTGCTTATTTGGCTTTGGCTAATAAAGAATCCCTTGTCGCAGGTGGACGTTTGGCCATAGCAGCAGCTGAGCCGGGTCAGATCATCCCTGTAGACTCCGAACACTCCGCCATGGCACAGTGTCTTCTAGCTGGACACCGCGAAGAAGTAGCGCGCATCGTACTTACGGCCTCAGGGGGTCCCTTCCGTGGTTGGACACGACAGCAAATGTGGGATGTCAGCCCTCAGCAGGCGGCCAATCATCCCACGTGGTCCATGGGGCAGATGAATACCCTAAATTCAGCTTCGATGGTGAATAAGGGGCTAGAGCTAATCGAAGCCACCTTGCTTTTCGATATCGCTCCGGATCTCATTGAAGTCACCGTGCACCCGCAATCTATAGTGCATTCCATGATCACCTTCCACGACGGGGCAACTATTGCTCAGGCTTCGCCTCCTTCGATGAAACTGCCTATTTCTCTGGCACTCAACTGGCCTCACCGCGTGAAGGAGGCTCAACCAGCCCTCCAATTTTCCCACCAGCATATGTGGGAATTTGAGCCCCTCGATGATGAGGCATTTCCTGCCGTGCGTCTTGCTCGACTGGCAGCTGGCGAAGGTGGAACCTATCCAGCAGTGTATAACGCAGCCAATGAACAAGCGGCTGCTGCCTATTTGAAAGGGTCCATTAAATTCCCGCAGATCGTCGACACCGTGGATGAGATACTCTCCCAAGCCCCAGCTTTTGCCGAACCCGCCACCACAATCGACGAGGTCCTCGCCGTTGAGCGAGAGGCGAGGCTGCGCACGGACCAATTCCTCAGGACCATAACTAGGTAATTTTGCGGAGAAAGATAATTAGATGAGCTATATAGCAGGAGTGATACTGTTCGCCCTAGGAATTGCACTCACAATCGCTTTGCACGAGTGGGGGCACTATTTTGCGGCTCGGTCTTTTCATATGAAGGTGCGGCGCTATTTCATCGGATTCGGACCCACCCTCTTTTCCGTGCATCGCGGGCACACAGAATACGGCTTGAAGATGATCCCTCTCGGTGGTTTCTGCGAGATTGCTGGGATGACCAATCAGGACGAGGTCACCGCGGAGGAGGCCCCCTATGCGATGCGTAATCGGCCGTGGTGGCAGCGTGTCATCGTCATGATGGGAGGAATCGCGATGAACCTCCTGATTGCCGTCACAATCCTCTATGGCATAGCTGTATCTTCTGGCTTGCCCGATCCACGTGCAGATGTGCGTGCCACTGTGGCGAGCACTGGGTGCGTCGCTGAAATACAGCGAGCGGATGGATCCCTCAGTGAATGTTCCGGCCTCGGGCCCGCGGGGGAGGCGGGGATTCAGCCAGGTGATAAGATCATCGCCGCAAACGGCAATCCCCTCGGAAATTTCGGTGAGCTGCGACAATATATTCTCGACAAACCGGGTAAAGTGATCGAGCTCAGTATAGAACGAGCTGGAGAGGTGCAGGATATAACGGTGCAGGTGGCCGCGGCTCGCAGGATTACCACCACGGGTGAATCCGTGACGGTTGGAGCTATTGGAATTAGCAGCGCCCCGCTTGGTTATATCAAGCGATTTGGCCCCATCGAAGCAGTATCGGCCACGGCCTCCTTCACCAATACCGCAGTCAAGGAAACCGCTCGCGGACTTGCACAGTTCCCAGCGAAGATCCCCGGCGTCGTAGCCTCTATTTTTGGCGCAGAGCGTGCTCAAGATGGTCCTATTAGTGTGGTGGGAGCTTCGAGAGTAGGCGGCGAATTAGTAGAGCGATCTTTATGGGCTATGTTTTTTATGATGCTTGCCAGCCTTAATCTTTTCCTCGCATTTTTCAATCTCGTACCATTACCGCCGCTCGATGGCGGACATATTATTGTGGTGCTCTACGAGAAAGTGCGAGATTTCTTCCGCGCCCTCCGCGGCCTAGCCCCAGCCGGACCAGCCGATTACACCAAACTCATTCCGGTCACCTTATTTTTTGCAGGTTTACTGACTATTGTCGGAGTGCTTGTTATCGTGGCCGATATAGTGAACCCAGTTCGGTTATTCTAATGCTGAGCTTTAGCTATCGCTCGCTTATATCTTAGGGAAACCTAAGGTATAGGCACTGCCAAGCGCTGCCCACGTCGGTGGTAGGCTATGAAAAAGAAGCACCGGTTTACTAACTCATTAAGTCCGATTTGAGGCTTCGCACATTTTTCATTTCCCCCTTGGGGAATGACGGATAAAGGAGTAACTGTTTCAGTGTCTACCTCGATAGGTTTAGGTCTTCCCTCAACTCCGCCCCGAGTTTTGGCCCCACGGCGCACCACCCGTCAACTGCAGGTTGGTAGCGTAGGCGTCGGTTCCGAATATCCCATCTCAGTTCAATCAATGACAACCACCAAGACGCACGATATCAATGCCACCCTGCAGCAAATTGCGCAGCTTACGGCATCAGGCTGCGATATCGTACGCGTTGCCTGCCCCAAACCCATCGACGCTGAAGCGCTGCCGATTATTGCGAAGAAATCGCCCATTCCAGTGATTGCCGATATTCACTTTCAGCCGAAATATATTTTCGCAGCTATCGAAGCAGGCTGTGCGGCAGTGCGTGTTAATCCAGGAAATATCAAGGAATTCGACGGCCGAGTTAAAGAGGTGGCCCTAGCGGCCGGTGAAGCTGGGGTTCCCATTCGGATCGGTGTTAACGCTGGATCCCTCGATAAGCGCCAACTAGAGAAATATGGGAAAGCCACGCCTGAGGCCCTCGTGGAATCTGCGCTGTGGGAGGCTTCTCTATTTGAAGAACACGGATTCGGCGACATTAAGATCTCTGTCAAACACAACGACCCAGTCATCATGGTGGAAGCCTACCGCCAACTAGCTGCGCAGTGTGATTACCCGCTTCATCTTGGCGTGACCGAGGCCGGCCCAGCCTTCCAAGGCACGATCAAGTCTGCTGTTGCCTTTGGTGCACTCTTATCCGAGGGAATCGGCGATACGATTAGGGTGTCACTGTCGGCGGATCCAAAAGAAGAAGTCAAAGTTGGCGACCAAATCCTGCAATCGCTGGGACTTCGTGAACGTGGCCTCGAAATTGTTTCATGCCCATCCTGCGGACGTGCTCAAGTTGACGTGTATACCCTAGCCGAAGAAGTATCGGCTGCTCTTGACGGCATGAATATTCCACTGCGAGTCGCTGTTATGGGTTGCGTGGTCAATGGACCTGGGGAAGCCCGAGACGCCGATCTGGGAGTAGCTTCCGGTAATGGCAAGGGGCAAATCTTTGTCAAGGGAGAAGTTATAAAGACGGTTCCGGAATCCCAGATAGTGGAAACTTTGATCGAAGAAGCTATGAAGATTGCTGAGGCTGAGGGCCTCGAAATCAAAGAGGGTGGAACCACTAAAGTTTCCATCACATCCTAAAGATTTCCTCCACGCATATAACCCGACGGTCCCGCTTCAAGACCGTCGGGTTTTGTCTCGATCAAAGAAATAGGTGCGCCATCGCAATAAGCACATGGCTGAGTGCTAAAATTTTCCCATGATCAGAGCTTTATTGCGGTCACCGCAGGCCCTTGTATGCGCCGTTTTCCTCATCGCTTCGCTTACGGCCTGTACCCCTAAACCAGCCGCAGTAAAGCCAATAGCGCAAGAATTTCTCTCCCATTTTATCGACCAAGATTTCGCCGCAGCCGCTGCTCTTACCGATATACCGAAAGACGCGGAAAATGTCCTCGCGGAAACTTTCCAAGGGCTGCAAGCCGACGCTCTCGAGGCTACTATCACAAAGGTCGAGGCGCGTGAAACTCTAGCTACAGTCTACTACCAGCTCACATGGATTATCCCGCGCGAGCGCACTTTGGAATATGAGAGCTCTCTGGTTTTAAATAAATTCAACGATCAGTGGGTGATCCGTTGGCAGCCCTCGATAATTCACCCGCGCTTAGGGGCCAATCAGCACCTAGAGTTACGTGCCATTAATGCCCAACGGGCAAGCATCATTTCCTCTGATGGGGCAGCAGTACTCGTTCCGGGAGTTGTGGATCGGATCCTGGTCGATCTCGATCAAGTAGGGGATCGACGAGCAATGGCACGGGCCATTGCGGCAGCATTCGCCGAGATTCACCGCACTGATCCCAACGCTCTCCTTATCGATGAGGCCACTCTAGCCGCTAATCTACAAGAAGCCAGCGGAGTTTACTCGGTGACCACCGCGCGCAAGGAAATATCAGCTCAGATCAAGGCTATTTTGGGAGGAAAACCGGGAATAATTTTCCACGAAGAAGCAGCGATGGTGTCAACAGATCCGGGATTTGCGCCCGAGATCGTGTCCCGTGTGGCCCACCTCGTCAACGATCGTCTCGACGGAGTCAACGGCTGGCGTATCGTGGTGGTGACCCACGATGGAGCGGTGATTGATACCATCGAGCACCACGAACCGGATACTGCTCCCGCCATCGAGATTAGTTTGGATCATCTTGTGCAACGGGCTGCGGAGGAAGCCGTGGCGATGCGCAGTGAGCAACAAGCCATAATTCTCGCACTACGCCCCACAACGGGAGAGATTTTGGCGGTGGCTCAAACAAAAGAAGCAGATAAACAAGGTGCCCTCGGCCTGACGGGCCTATTCCCACCTGGTTCGACATTTAAAATTATCACCGCTGCAGCGGGTATCGAACAAGGGGGCCTTCACCCCGACACTGTGGTCCCTTGCCCTGGTTCGATGAATATCTATGGACGCATAGTCAATAACTATAATGGCTTCAGCCTCGGAAATGTTCCCTTAGAAACCGCGTTTGCGCGTTCCTGCAACACGACATTCGCACAGATATCAACCGACTTGCACGCAGGAGAACTGCAGGCTGTCGCTAAGGAATTCGGCCTCGGAGTGGACTATGAGATCCCGGGACTCGCCACCGTGACTGGCTCGGTCCCCACAGGGGAGAAGCCCCTTGAACGTACAGAGTCCGGCTACGGCCAAGGAGAGGTTTTAGTCAGTCCATTTGGGCTTGCTTTGGCCTCGTCGACCGCCGCAACCGGAAAAACTCCACTCCCGTGGCTGATCTCTGGGTTTGACACCAAGGTAACAGGAAAGAAGAAAGATCCCGATCCAGCTACTATCGAACAATTGCGGGCTCTAATGGGTGCCGTGACCGAACCAGGGGGCACGGCCGCCGGAATGCGCGCTGGTGGAAAGATTTTCGCGAAGACAGGCGAGGCCGAAATTAACTCAGGATCCCACTCATGGTTTACAGGGTATCGTGATGATATCGCATTTGCCACGCTCATCGTCCTCGGTGGGGGTTCAGAATCGGCTGTAGCGATGACCGATCGCTTCTTTAGTCGTCTCGATGAGCTAAGAGAGGGCGGGCAATAGGAAGATGATCTGGTCGGGTAGAAAATCGCGACCTGAAGCGGGGGCGTACTACGATAGAACTCATGCAGAAAAGAAGTCCCATTAAGCCTGGAAAACCCACTCCGATTCGCACCGTCCCGGATAGCATAGAACGACCAGAGTATGTGTGGAAGAAAAAGGTTCGTGAAAATATGGGCGAGCCTTTTATCCAGACCCCCGAGGTCATCGAAGCTATGAGGGAGTCATCCGCCATTGCCGCCAGCGCCCTACAGGAAGCTGGTAAGGCAGTCGCCCCAGGAGTGACTACCGACGAGCTCGACCGTATTGCTCACGAGTATATGCTCGATCACGGCGCTTACCCATCGACCCTAGGTTATCTTGGTTTTCCCAAGTCCTGTTGCGTATCGCTTAACGAGATCGTATGCCACGGAATTCCCGATTCCACGGTGATTCAGGACGGGGATATAGTCAATATAGACGTCACGGCTTACAAAAATGGAGTGCATGGCGACACTAACGCTACTTTTCTCGCTGGCAACGTCTCGGAGGAACACCGCCTCCTCGTCGAGCGCACGCACGAGGCAACAATGCGAGGGATTCGCGCGGCCAAACCAGGCCGTAAAATCAATGTGATTGGTCGCGTGATCGAATCATATGCCAAGCGGTTTGGCTATAACGTAGTACGGGATTTCACTGGCCACGGAGTGGGGCCCACCTTCCATAACGGACTCGTGGTTCTCCACTATGATTCCGACGCCTATACGGATACCCTACAACCAGGAATGACCTTAACCGTCGAACCCATGATTAATCTGGGATCCCTAGACTACCGGATCTGGAAAGACGGGTGGACCGTGCAAAATACCGATCACAAATTCACCGCACAATTCGAACATACCTTCGTGATCACAGACGACGGGAATGAAATTCTCACTATTCCCAGCTCCGGCTCATAGCCTATTCACGGGTAACGAATAATATGGTGAGTTTCTTAGTAGCAGGATGTACTTCCGACGCGGGTAAATCCGTGGTCGTAGCCGGACTTTGCCGCGCTTTCTATCGCCGCGGCGTCGCAGTAGCACCCTTCAAAGCCCAAAATATGTCCAATAATTCTGACGTCACCCCTGATGGTGGTGAGATCGGACGGGCACAGGCATTCCAGGCCCTTGCTGCAGGTCTCGAGCCGGAGACAAAATTCAATCCAGTTCTGCTCAAACCCGGCAGCGATCGCACTAGCCAGCTTGTCGTGCGAGGCCAAGCGATGGGAGTAGTAAGCGCCCACGATTATTTTCACCACCGTAGCCATATTCGCGATGTAGCGGTGACAGCGTTGAAAGAACTCGAACAGGAATTTGACCTCGTCATCTGTGAGGGGGCGGGATCTCCCGCCGAGATCAATCTCCGTCACACTGATATAGCGAACTTCGGTCTTGCAGAGAAAGCGAATTTGCCCGTTTATCTTGTCGGAGATATCGACCGTGGTGGGGTCTTAGCCCATTTTTACGGCACACACCAGATCGTTAGTCCCGCAGACCGAGCTCGCATTCAAGGTTTTGTAGTGAACAAATTCCGTGGAACACAATCACTACTCGAGCCGGGATTGGCAGAATTAGAGCGACTCACCGGTGTGGCAACAAAAGCCGTCTTGCCCTTTATCGAGGGCTTGTGGATCGATGCAGAAGATTCCCTGCAGTCCCAACCTGGAGCTACCATCGGCCCGCACCAGCAGGCCCTCGGCTCACAGCGCATTAACGTTGCAGCTATCAGGCTGCCGCGTATCTCTAACGCCACCGATATCGAGGCACTCGCCGCCGAACCTGGGATAAATGCAAGTTACAGTGTCGATCCCGACTATATCGCCGAAGCTGACCTAGTTGTCATCCCTGGGAGTAAATCCACTCTCTCGGATCTACAATGGCTGCATGATACTCACATCGCCGCAGCCCTCGAGCACCGTCGC
The DNA here is from genome assembly GCF_024814515.1 of Corynebacterium sp. ES2775-CONJ. Taxonomy (NCBI): domain Bacteria; kingdom Bacillati; phylum Actinomycetota; class Actinomycetes; order Mycobacteriales; family Corynebacteriaceae; genus Corynebacterium; species Corynebacterium sp. ES2775-CONJ. The sequence continues at coordinate 148,931 of NZ_JANUXT010000001.1, forward strand.
ATCAATAATCTACCGACGCTTGGAATTTGCGGGGGATTTCAAATGATGTGCAAGACCATCGTCGATACAGTCGAATCTAGTGATCAGACCTCAGCTCAGGGCCTAAATTTCTTCGATGCCGATATAGAATTCGCCGACACCAAAACCCTGATCCGTCATGACCACGGGGCCTATGAAGTGCACTATGGCCAGCTGGTGCGAGCACACGATGACCCGTGGATTTCAGGCGAGGGATTAAGGCGCGGAAACTTCTTTGGCACTCATCGGCACGGGCAAATGGAAAATAACAACTTCCGGCGTGAATTCCTCGGAGATATCGCAGGTGCGCTAGGAAAAAACGATTTTGTTATCAGCCCCACTACCGATTTCGCAGCTGAACGGTTGACACAACTCGATATGATCGCGGACCATATTGAAGACCATTGGGATCTCGATCAGCTTCTTCAGGAAATATCCTAAAATATCCCCGCGATCGCTACGTAGAGATCGCGGGGGTACGTGCAGATTTTAGGCCGACGCAAACTCCAGTCCTAAGAGAGCATTTTCCACAACTTCCGGCAGAGCTGGGTGAATCCAGTACTGCTTGCGGGCAAATTCTTTGATATTAAGATCATAAGACATCGCAGTGATCAGCGGCTGGATCAGGGTGGAAGCTTGGGGGCCAATTATATGGGCTCCCAAAAGTTTCTCACTGTCCCTATCTGCAATAAGTTTGACAAAGCCCGTGGTGTCCTCCATAGCCCATCCGTAGGCTACATCTTTGTAGTCTTGGATTTTCACGGTTAGCTCATGACCCTGCTGGCGTGCGGCAGCCTCCGTGAGACCTATACTAGCAATCTGAGGATGGGTGAAAATGGCAAAAGGCACGTTGTCATGGGGCATGGGAACGAGATCATGAGGGTGGAGGAGATTGTGGCTAATCGCCCGGGACTCTGCGTTAGCAACATGCTTGAGCTGGAATGGTGAGGATATATCTCCCAGAGCCCATACGCCCTCAGCCGTAGTGCGCCCGAAATCATCGACCTTGATCCGACCTGCATCGAGTTCGATGCCAGCCTTCTCTAGATCCATCAAATCTCCATTAGGGATGCGCCCGGTTGCTACTAGCAACATATCTGCATGCACGGTGTGACCATTGTCGAGAACGAGATCCACGGCTCCTGTTTCTTTTGACTGCTCAGCTTTAACAATCTCGACACCCACGTGGGTATCCATCTGCTGCGCTGTAAGTGTCGTGATCCGCTCGGCGATATCAGCATCCAATCGCCGCAAGAGAAGATCCGAACGGTTAATGATGGTTACTTTTACTCCCAGCTGATGGAAGATATGGGCAAATTCGAGAGCGATAAAGCCGCCACCCCACACCGCCATCGTCTCAGGAAGGCGCTCGATGCGCATGATATTTTCGTTAGTAAAAAAATCAATATCCCGGACTACTTCGGGGATTCTTGGCCGAGCGCCAGCAGCGATGACGATGTCCTCAGCGGTAATTTCCCATTCCTCTGCACCCTGAGCGGTGCGAATAGTGCGGGGGCCGGTGAAACGAGCGTGCTGATCAAAAACCTCGATATTAGGCGTCTGAGGACCGCGTCGGTATTCCTCGCCGCCCGCTGAGATGGGGTCAATGCGTTCCTCGAATACGCGTTTTTGAATGCTGTTCCAATCAATCTCGCCGCGCTCGGAGGCGATGCCGTACTTCTCAGATTCGGCTATCATGCCCGCCACCTCGGAGGCGTAGACAAACATTTTAGTAGGAATGCATCCTACATTCAGGCAGGTGCCGCCAAACGCGCCCTTTTCTACGATAGCGATGGATTTATCGCGGAAGTCCTCGCCTGGAATCATATTTCCAGAACCGGCGCCTATAACGATGAGGTCAAAATGAGCAGTTTTCATAAAATTCCTTATAACGAGGGATTACTGAAGGTGTTGCAGCCACGTCGTCGAGGCCTGGAGAGCTCGGTCGCGGACGGGCCGCGGAGATAGATATAGATCGTGCATACCATCCTCGATCTCCACGATGGTCGAGTGTGAGGAAACAAAGGGCGCCCATTGTTTTATCTGATCAACATCGAGCACAGTATCACTCCGATGAGAATAATCGTCGATGACCATGGACGTGTGCGACCTCGAGGAACACAGAGTAAGGACCGGAACTCCTGTGTTGATGGTGCGGCGACGCAGTTTGAGCTGCGCCCTCATCACTGCACGCATCCACCCAAAGTACTTCTGGCACCCCCCAATCGGTTTCATCCGTGTATCAAAATCCCATTCCCCAGAGTAATCCTTGTGCACGGACTCTCCGTAAGTACCTAAATTCCCGAGCGTAAACGGGGTGAAAGGCTTGAAATAGCCTACGGTTCCGATCAACAGGTAAGCAAAAGGATACAATGCCTTCGGGAGTGGGACATCAAACCACGGGGAATTGAGAATAGCGGCTGTGACCACGGAGTGAAGGGTCGGGTTTGTACGCCTAATATGATCAAGCCAGTCGACGACAACGAGTCCGCCAGTCGAGTGACCGATGAGCACAATGGAGTCGTATTTCGAGCTGAGGAAATCCACCGCGGTACTCAAATCCGGGTAGTAGTGATCCATATGCGAGGTATAGTGCCACGTTTGACCCGCCTGTCGAGAGCGCCCACATTTACGCAAATCAAGAGCAAAGAAGTCAAAACTGTTGTGGGAAAAGTGCTCGGCTAAATGTGTCTGAAAAAAGTAGTCGGTCATACCGTGGATATAGAGGACGGCCGTTTGGGCTGGCTCTGTGCGGTGACTTTGGTGCCGGATGAGGGTGGTACTCACCCGTCCTTCCTCGTCCGGGTCAGACCCCAGATCAAAAGTAAGCTGCCGGAATTCCGAGCCTAGAATATCGTCCTCCCACTGAGCCGTATCCCAAGTCGGAGGTGCAGGCGGCACCTTTTTTCGGGGAAGATCTGGGCTATAGGAGCGTTCGGAATGCGTCGGTGATTTCATACTTCGTAGTGTAGCCCGAGTTTTATATCAGTGGCTTGAGGGATAGATGTAGATCACGGTAATGGGCCAGCCAACTGCTGGAAAAGGCCTCAGAAGTATCAAGGTGTAACTCAATAAAGGATGGATGGATAGGGGTAGCAGATGAATGGGACACCTAAAAAGGGGTGGGCATATGAGGCCTTTACGCACAGCCTCAGTGCAAGGATCGAGTCTATGATGGCGAGTAGGTACCATTTGTCTTGGGTCACACTCACTAGGGTGGAGTGGCGTACACTTATTCTTATCATTTTCTCACAAGGATAGTTGTCAGCACGCTACGGGCAACGAGATAGCTACTAGACCGTTTCAAGCTAGATATGCTTTCAGAAACAGATCTAACCAAGGAAGTTCTTACTATGAATAATGGCATAAATGACTCGATGACCGCGGGAAAAACAGTGGAGGATGATGTAGACGTCATCCTCATCGGCGCTGGGATTATGAGCGCTACCCTAGGCGCTATGCTGCGCACATTAGAGCCGCAGTGGTCGCAGCTCATCTTCGAACGCCTCGATGGTGCGGCGCTGGAATCATCGTCGCCTTGGAATAACGCAGGCACGGGTCACTCAGCACTGTGCGAGTTGAACTACACACCGGAAGTCAACGGGCGCATTGATATCTCCACCGCTCTTCAGACCAATGAGCGCTTCCAATTATCAAGGGAATTCTTGGCCTTCCAAGTCAACCAAGGAGTTTTACCCAATCCGCGGCAATTCATTCACCCGGTGCCTCATATCTCTTTTGGCAGAGGCCCCGATCAGGTGTCGTATTTGCGTAAGCGTTATGAAGCGCTTGCCCAGCATCCGCTATTCACAGGACTGAAATACTCCGATGACCGCGAAGTTTTCAATACCAAGCTGCCGCTGATGGCCGAGGGTCGAGATGCCAACGAAAAAGTGGCTATCTCCTGGTTCGATGGCGGGACCGATATCAACTATGGTGCATTAACTCGGCAGTTTTTGAAAAACGCCGCCGAGGAGGGTACCGAAATCCGCTACGGACATGAGGTAACCGACATCAAACGAGAGGGCAAGAAGTGGAAGGTCACAGTACGCAACGTTCACACCCGTGAAGAGTCGACCTATCGCGCCAATTTTGTATTCGTTGGCGCGGGCGGCATGGCTCTCCCACTTCTGCAGAAATCCAAAATCCCAGAGATCCGCGGTTACGGCGGATTCCCCGTGGCGGGGCAATGGTTGCGGTGTACAAATCCAGAGATTATCTCACGGCATCATGCCAAGGTCTATGGCAAAGCCGATATTGGGGCGCCTCCGATGTCGGTACCCCACCTCGACACGAGAATGATCGACGGTGAGAGGGGACTTCTATTTGGCCCCTATGCAGGATGGACGCCAAAATTCCTCAAGAATGGTTCCTGGTTTGATCTCTTGCACTCAGTCAAGCCAACGAACCTTCCTTCCTTATTGTCTGTCGGAGTCCGCGAATTAGGATTGACGAAATACCTCATTCAGGAATTGCTGAAAGATCGTTCCGCGAAAATGGAGTCGCTGCGCGCATATATGCCACTCGCCGAGGAAGATGACTGGGAGGTCGTGGTCGCAGGGCAGCGAGTTCAGGTCATCAAGCCGGTGGTTGGCCCGTCATTCGGCTCCCTCGAGTTTGGTACCACCCTGATCTCCCACCGCGATGGCTCGATCGCTGGGCTGCTCGGCGCCTCTCCCGGAGCTTCAATTGCTCCAGCAGCAATGGTCGAGGTTCTGGAACACTGCTTTGGAGAGCGCATGGTCTTGTGGGGCGACAAAATCAAGGAAATGATGCCATCCTATGGAGTGAAACTCGGAACTGACCGGGAACTCTTCAACAAGATGTGGGCCTATACCCAGCAGACTCTGCAATTAGAAGAGTAACGGCTGCGAAAAATAGTGTAGCTTTTCACTCGGGCCTTATTTGTGGTTAAAGTAGACCACAATGAGGCCCGCATGCGGTCTGGTACTAGTAGTCCTCCGAGGCCTTTATGCTTGAGGCTAAGAAAGTTTGGGTTGATATGAGCGCTCAGATCCCTCCACTATATCCCTTCTCCGCCGTAGTCGGCCATGAAAAACTACAGGTGGCTCTCCTTCTAAACGCCATTAGTCCCCAAATTGGCGGGGTTGTCATTCGCGGCGAAAAAGGTACAGCTAAAACCACGACAGTTCGCGCCTTCGCTGGGTTATTAGAAGGCGCGCCCTTGATCAATCTACCGATTGGGGCTACCGAAGATCGAGTAGTAGGCGCGCTCGACCTGGAAACCATCCTGCACAGCGGTAGAGCTGAATACCGCCCAGGTTTGCTGGCTGCCGCCAACGGGGGCGTGCTCTATGTTGATGAGGTCAACTTACTGGCCGACCACATCGTTGATGCGCTTCTCGACGCAGCCGCAACAGGGATAGTCACCGTCGAACGCGATGGAATCTCTCACTCTGCTGCCGCTAAATTTGTTCTAGTGGGCACCATGAATCCCGAGGAGGGAGAGTTGCGCCCTCAATTACTCGATCGCTTCGGCCTCTCGGTCGCAGTAGAGGCTTCTCGGGACGTGGCGGTGCGCACCGAAATTATGCGCCGCCGCCTAGAATTTGATCGAAACCCCAGAATGTTCTGCGAGAAGTGGCGCGCGCAGGAATTAGAGCTTGAGCGTACGATCGCTGAGGCCAAACAATTGGTGGGATCGATCGAACTCAGCGATACCAACTTGGAGCGTATTGGCTTTATTTGCGCAAGTTTCGATGTCGACGGAATGCGTGCTGACCTCGTCATAGCTCGAACAGCCATCGCCCACGCAGCCCTCAAGGGTCGCGTGGAGGTAACAGACGAAGATATACGCGTTGCCGCCGAATTAGCTCTTGCGCACCGCAAGCGTCGCAATCCATTCGACGAGCCAGGTCTCGACGAATCACAGCTCGATGAGGTCATGGATCAGGCCCAACAATCCCACCCCGATGAAGATCCCTTTGAGAGCTCTGAGCAGCACAATCGCGATCAGCCACCCGCATCGCAAGACGATGACTCTAATACTCCTGATATGAGTGAAACCGAGGAGGTAAGCGCCGATCAGGGCGCTACCTTTCGCAGTCCGACAGCTTCGCCGTAAGCGGAGAAAGACCGAAAACGAGGCAACTCCAGGACGACGGCAAGCAGCCCATACCAGAGAAGGGTCCGTGGTGCGCGCCAGCGCGACGGGACGCGGAGTAAATATGGTCGCAACGGTTCGCAATGCAGCCGAACGGGGGGCGCGCATAGATGGTGGGCGCCTCGAATTCATCCCCGATGACCTCGTGGGATCAACCCTGCGCTCAAAGGAATCTAATCTCATTGTCTTCTTAGTCGACGCTTCAGGATCAATGGCAGCGCGCGATCGCCTTGCTGCCGTAACAGGTGCGGTGACATCCCTCCTGGGAGATGCCTACCAGCGCCGCGATAAAGTCGCTGTCATTAGCGTGAGAGGCACGAATCCTAAAATCGTCCTACCACCCACCGGCTCCATCGACATAGCCCTCAAACGACTAGCAGATGTTAAAACGGGAGGACGCACCCCGCTCGCTGAAGGACTCAGCCTTGCATCGGAGCTCATCGAGCGGGAATTACGCCGCGAGCCAGGACGCCCAGCAATACTAGTGATTCTTTCTGATGGACGCGCCACCGGCCCTGATGGTTTGCAGCGACTACGCACCATCAGCGAAGTCATCGCGCGTCGAAAAGCGTGGGCAAATATAGTGATCGATTGCGAGAAACCGGGACGTATCCAACTCGGTTTAGCTCGTGAATTGGCTGAAAATATACACGGAGCACTCATTAAAGTCGATGAATTAAACGCTGATTCGGTTACAGGTATTATTGACGCATTCTAAACACTATTGCCCATCCAGCTTTCCCAAGAGCCCGTAAAGTGAAAACGTAACAACTTATTATTTTAAGGAGCACCCGAGATGGCCCGCGGACAACTAGACCCACTTTCAATTCCCGACGACGGTTTAACAACCCGGCAACGTCGTATGCTCCCCGTCACGGCGGTCCACACGGGCACCGGTAAAGGAAAATCCACCGCTGCCTTTGGCATGGCCATGCGCGCGTGGAACCAAGGCATGAATATCGGAGTTTTTCAATTCGTCAAATCTGCCAAATGGCGAGTCGGCGAAGAATCAGTCTTCAAAAAACTCGGCCAGCTCCACCTCGACGAGGGCATCGGGGGCGCAGTGGAGTGGCACAAAATGGGAGAAGGATGGTCCTGGTCGAAAAAGCGAGGAAACGAGGCTGACCATGCTCGGCAAGCCCTCGAGGGATGGGAGGAAATTAAGCATCGCCTGTCTCATCAACACCATGACTTCTATGTGCTCGATGAATTCACCTATCCCGTTAGCTGGGGATGGATCGATATCGACGATGTTATCACGACCCTCTCCAACCGCCCCGGTGTCCAGCACATAGTTATGACAGGACGCAATGCTCACCCCCGACTCATTGAACTCGCCGATCTTGTGACCGACATGCACAAGGTTAAGCATCCCATGGACCTTGGTCGTAAAGGGCAAAAAGGAATCGAATGGTAGATAGAGCTCAGTCGCAGAGATCCCGGGATCAGGAGCCAACAACACCGGGGATTTTAATCGCTGCCCCCGCCTCTGGGACAGGAAAAACGACCATAACCACCGGCCTCATCGCGGCCCTCAGCGCCCGCTTGTCCGTCGCGCCCTTCAAGGTCGGTCCTGACTATATTGATCCTGGTTATCACGGGCTGGCCGCGGGACGCACCGGGCGCAACCTTGACATGGTGATGTGTGGCGCGGATCTGATAGGGCCATTGTATCGACATGGTTCCAGCGGATGCGATATTGCCGTCGTGGAGGGCGTGATGGGACTGTTTGATGGCCGTATCCCTGATGGACTCGGATCCTCAGCCGATATTGCCCGACTACTCGGGCTACCCGTTATTCTGGTCGTTGATATTCGCGGTATGAGCCAGTCAGTAGGTGCCCTCGTACGTGGTTTCGCCACCGTAGATAAAAATGTTCGCATTGCAGGTGTCATCCTTAATATGGTTGGTAGCGAACGCCACCGCGATATTTGTACACAGGCGGTCGAATACGAAGGTATCCCCGTGGTGGGCGCCATACCTCGCCAAGATGCGGTGGCCGTACCATCACGACATCTCGGGCTAGTCACCGCCACAGAACACGGTCACCAGGCGGCCGAAGCCATCGCCCACATGGCTGATTTAGTAGACCGCTACTGCGATACCGATGCCATCGCTGCGCTCGCCTCCACTAGTTATTCCGGCCCCAGCTGGAACCCCGCTGCCCTCATGGACCGTGGGAATGCTGTTACCGTGGCAATTGCTAGTGGTCCTGCCTTCAATTTTTCCTATGCCGAGCATCGTGAGCTGCTGGCGGCTGGTGGAGCGCGAGTCGTGGAATTCGACCCCCTCGTCGACGAACTTCCTTCATGCGAGGGAATTATCATCCCAGGAGGTTTCCCTGAAGAGTATGCCGATATCCTCGCCTCCCGCGACAGCTTAAGGGAGGATATCAGAAGACATATCGCCGCGAAAAAGCCAGTACATGGGGAATGTGCGGGGCTTTTATGGCTTGTCGATCGCCTCGATGAGCGGCATATGCTTGGAGCGATCCCGGTATCAGCGAGTATGAAAAAGCGTCTCACCTTGGGTTACCGAAGCGCTGTGGCACTGGGCGATAATTTGCTATGCCGTGCCGGACAGCGCATTACCGGCCACGAATTTCACCACAGCGGTGTGGATCAGGAAACCGCCGAGGGCTTCGACCCCGCATGGGCGTGGCAAGACTACTACGGTAATACCAAGAGCGAGGGCTTCACCACGGCGACCGTCCACGCTTCCTATCTACACACTCATCCAGCCGCTTATCCTGAGATGGTGCAGCGCTTTATTCAAGCGTGCCAACGAGTAACCTCCTAGGTGCCACAAACCGTGTGGTAGGGTCCAAAGTCCCGGGGAGCGAGCTGCTCCAAGAACGCATAGTCTTGCCCAGTTCTGCGCCTAAAAGGATCCCCCAAAACGTCAAGGAGGAGGGTGCGCACCCGCGGGTCCTCGCTACTTGCCGCCACGAGGTGATTACGGGCGATATAAACGGGGTTCACCTTCAGCATCGCCGCGAAGTTTGGATCCATTTTTCGCCACCTAGCCATCCAAGACGCCCATGCCCCCGAATCTACGAGGTCGCCCACCTGTGGTAGAGCGCGCTGCTCGCTGAGTGCTCGAAGGACGAGCGTGCGATCGAGCTGATCATTTTTCATCAACTCCATAAACTCCTCGATCGTACTCTCCAGGTATGACCGCTCGAGGTGGGAGATCCCGAGCGCACGACCCATATACTTGAGCCACTGGCGGTAATACACCTCACCAAAGGTGGCCATGGTTTCCTGGGCCCACTCGAGTCCAACCAACGGAACAAGGCACTCAGCCAGGCGCGCTAAATTCCAGCCAAGAATCGATGGCTGGTAACCGTAGCGATAACGTCCATGCGTATCAATCGACGAATAGCAGGCATCATCGTTATAGGTATCGCTAAAGGCTGCTGGCCCAAAATCAATACTTTCCCCACTTAATGTGGTGTTATCAGTATTCATCACTCCGTGCACGAAACCGTGGCGCATCCACAGCGCCACCGTCTGAGCTTGACGCTCTACTACTGAGGAGAAAAAATCCCGGTAACGCTCGGGCCCGCGGGCGAGAGGATAGTGACGAGCGATCGTATAATCACACAAGGTCTGCACGACGTTATCTCCCAGCGTCGCAGCGTATTGAAAAGTTCCTACGCGGATATGACTTGAGGCTGCTCGAATGATGAGCGCGCCGGGTACCAGTTGCTCTCTTTTTATCATTTCACCCGTGGTAAAAGCCGCAAGAATGCGAGAGCTGGGAATTTTTAGACCAGTAAGTGCTCGGGAGTAGATAATTTCCTTCCACGCTGCATCAACCGGCATTTTTCCGTCACCTCCGCGTGCGAAAACGGTCGGGCCACTGCCTTTTAGATGAAGATCCACCACGTCCTCGCCCTTTGTGAGTTCACTGAGGAGCAAAGCTCGCCCGTCTCCTAAGCGCGGAGAGAAGTGACCGAATTGGTGGCCCGCATAAGCCATGGCGGGATAATTATTTTCCAGCAGGCTAGCCAGCCTATCTGCGCTGAGATCAGCCGGATTTAAGAGCAGGGAAGTCGCCACGTCGGTATTGCAATAAATTTGTTGCAAGCTGGGAAAATGAGGTGGTGTGGCGGGATGAACCAGTTCGGGAAGGGCGGCGGCGAAGTCCTGATGCAGATGCATGGAGATTACTTTATCTATGACTATGCTTATTTACCATGACTGAAATCAAGACCCACCCAGTTGTGCTCCTCGGTGGAGGGCCGGGCGCCTGGGATCTCATGACCATTCGCGGAATGAACAGACTCCAAGCTGCCGATATAGTACTCGTCGATCACCTCGGCCCCACCCAAGAACTCGACCGACTCTGCAATGTTGACAGCAAAGAAATTATCGATGTGTCCAAGCTGCCATACGGTCATCAAGTGGCTCAGTCAAAGATCAATGAACTACTCGTCGAGCACGCTCGCGCTGGTAAGAAAGTTGTTCGCCTCAAGGGAGGAGATCCGTATGTTTTTGGGCGCGGTTTTGAAGAGCTTGAATATCTCTCCGCCCATGGCCTCACAGTCGAGGTTGTACCAGGGGTGACAAGTGCAATCTCAGTTCCTGCTCTCGCAGGAATCCCCATTACCCAACGGGGAGTTGTACACAGCTTTACGGTTATCTCTGGACATCTGCCGCCAGAGCATCCTCAGAGTCTGATCGACTGGGATGCTCTGGCTCAATCTGGGGGAACTTTGGCGGTCATCATGGGTGTTAAGAATGCTCCCCGAATCGCTGAACGCCTCATTCATGCTGGGATGCGACCAACGATGCCAGCAGCGGTTATAGAAAATGGAGCCACCAGCGAGCAGCGTTCGTACCGCTGTACCCTTGAATCCCTCGCCGAGACCTTCAGTACTCACCACATTAAGCCGCCCGCTGTATATGTGATCGGCGAGGTAGCGGGACTGTAGCCTTAGGGATGAGGTTGTGAGGGGCGAACTACAAGGATCATGTCCCGCCCGCCACCGTGTTCAACATCGAAGCCGGCCTGAGTTGCGGTCTTTAATACATCCTGCACGCACGTCGGCTCCGTGTCAGTGATAGCCAACGCTCGTGCGAGGAGCCCCTTATAATGCTTATTGAAGTGGCTGACAACTGACCGACTCCCGTCAGCCTTGACGCTTTCAACTCGAACAGTTATTGCCTGTTTGTCTGGGCCTAATTGTCTATAAGCTCCTGAGCGCATATCTATAATCAGTTCATCGAGTTTCGCCAGTTCCGCTGAGATGGCCGCACCCCATCTTTTTTTCATCGTCGGTGCCGGAGAAATATTGCGATCCTCTCGGTAAGGCACCTTCGCATGAGCTGATAAGCGGTAGTGGGGAATGAGGTCATCTGCCTTGACCAGACCGAATAGTGCATCCCCAACAGCTAGGCGCTCTCGAGCGAATACGGGCAAAGTATCGGCGGAGAGGGCATCGAAAAGCACACCTTGAAAGCGTTCAATGGCGGGCATAGTCGGGGAGTGGAGAAGGTGTGTATTCGAGACGGCTTCTGTTCTCAAGTTTTCCGAAATTTTGAGTACCTGCAAAGCCTCATCAGGATGGAGGGCACCAAGATCCCGGGCGATGCTGCGGCGGATGGGATTGAGCACGGGGAAAGAGAGAGTGTCCCAAGAAAGCCGCGCTCCACTGCCACCTCGAGCTTTGGTCTCGGATGGGGGAAGTATGATCAACATAGTTTTTCACCGTACACTTCTCATCCCCGCCGAGGTGGAGCTCGGCTAATTTTTCGGCCGTGAACGCAGTGAATACTGAAGGTTGGGGTGATGCGTTAAGATGACTACTTTGTAAGGCCCTTTCGCCCCTTCCTTTTTAATAGCGGTGGATGAGGGACGGTCGTGGACTAAGTGAGTCCGCGATAGGCGCGAGTAACGAGGACAAAGTGGACACGTGTTGGCAGGACCATTAAATCGCAAGGGATCCGGTTCAAACCGTCGCGTCACCCGCTTTATCACAGCGGTCACGCGGCGAGTGATACGGGCAGTCCCTTGGTTAGCTGCCCTCGTGCGCTACCTAATGCTTAGCCTCCTTTTAGCACTGCTGAGGTTGCTAACGGGGCATACGATAACAACTGTCCGCAAACCCGTTCGACCGGATTTCGCGGCCGATCTCGAAGCGGCCATCGCCAAGGGCAGCCGTGGAAGGATCGGGGAAGAAAACCTTAAAAAGACCCCAGAGCCGCCTGCTCCGCACCCCGTGGCAAAGAGAGTGGGGGACCGCAACCACCTGGCAGCCAGCTCCCAGCAGCACGATGATTCCAAGAAAACCGTGACCTATCGAATTCGTCGAGTCCCTGGCATCGATGGGCTGCGCGGAATCGCGGTGATGGCAGTGGTCTTTTACCACTTCTTCCGCTCGGCCATGCCCGGGGGGTTTATGGGCGTGGATATGTTTTTTGTGCTGTCGGGATTCTTGATCACCTCACTTTTAGTTCGAGAGTATTCGGTCCTGGGAAGGATTGATCTAAAGAAATTTTGGATTCGCCGCGCACGACGCATCCTCCCGGCAGCTTTTATCGTCTTAATCATCACCACCGCTCTTGCAGGACTCGTCGGTGGTGACCCCAGTGTCAAACTAGGTGAGCAGTTTGCGGGCACACTGATTTTTGCCAACAACTGGACTCAAATTGCCGCAAGTGCCAGCTACTTTGCCGATTCAGGGGTGCAGATTTTAGCCCACTACTGGTCGCTTGCCGTGGAGGAGCAGTTCTATCTCATCTGGCCACTAATCTTCGTGGCCCTTATGAGGATGTTTAAGAAAATAGGGTGTGCGATCCTTGCGACGGTCTTAGTACTTGGCACTGCATCATTTGCCGCGATGCTCGCTCTCTATGATCCAGCAGCCGATCCCACCCGCGTGTATTACGGAACGGATACCCACAGCTTCGGGCTGTTAATGGGGGTATTTTTAGCTCTGATCATGACCTCGACCTCTGCAGACCCTCATGCGGATTCCTGGCCTCGCAACCGAAACCTCTTAGCTGGTTTACCTGGTGTTGTGGTCGGGGTGCTCAGTATGATCGGACTAACGACTCTCTTCTTTGTCGTATCCGATACGGCTGCCTTCACATACCGCGGAGGCCTGGTTTTAGCCTCACTGTTCACTGTTTTGATTCTGGCGCAAGTAAGTTCCGAGGTAGGAATACTCTCCCGTGTGATGGGGACCTCGGTGCTGAGGTGGCTCGGTGAACGTTCCTTCTCCCTATACTTATGGCACTGGCCAATCGTTGTTCTCCTGCAAGAACTCAACCACCAACAAATGTGGGCACAGCATTCGGAGGTCATTGGTCTGCTCGCGCTGATCACCAGCCTAGTTATCAGCCATCTCAGTTATGTCTTTGTGGAAACCCCCGTACGCCGGCGCGGATATCGGCACCTATGGCGTAGCTCTGACCCTCGAGTTCGTGCTGTGGTGGCGGGAACGCTTATAACCCTCTTAGCGGCTGCTGCGCTGGCCATCGTGCGCTCTCCGCAACAAACTGAACTTCAATCCCAGTTAGAGCGGCTGGCTCACAATCAGACAGCGCCGCGTGAGATCACAGCAATTCCAGCTGCAGAGGCAACAGACGTTGCCACCCCCTTATATGGACCGCAGCTTCCTCCCACAGGGGATCGAATGACGGCTGTGGGAGATTCCGTTATGCTCGGGTCCGTACCTGCCCTGGAGAAGAACTTTCCGGGCATGTATATCGATGCCGAAGTGTCGCGGTCGCTCGTGGCAGCACCAAGTATCCTCCAGTCATTAGCTGATGCGGGGCGCCTTGATCCCTTTGTCGTTCTAGGTTTTGGAACCAACGGAGCACTAAGCGAGGAGGCATTGAAACAGGTCATGGATATAATCGGCCAGCAGCGCGTGGTCATTATGGTGATGCCTTATGGCGAGCGCACCTGGATTCCCATCTCTCAAGAACGTATCGCCCGTGCTCAAGACACCTATGAGAATCTCTATATTGCTCCCTGGTGCCAACTGGCTCAGGCGAACCCCGACAAGCTTTATTCCGACAGAATTCATCCCAATGAGCAAGGTCGCGAGCTATATAGCCAAGCGATCAGCGATGCTCTATCCCAATGGGCCAATCACCGCAAGAATCCAACAACCGGTTGTGGAGTTTAGCTGGACTTAGGCCATATACTTAGGGTGTCACTTGCACATGAAGCATCTAAATATCCCGACTCCTAACGTCAGCAAAGAGGATTCTTTATGAGATACCCGGCCATTGAAATCGCAGTGCAAGACCCGGTAGGAGCAGCCCAGGCTGCCCACGCAGGAGCCGACCGCATCGAGTTATGCGTGGGACTATCCGCAACCGGTGGGCTTACTCCCACCATTGGCAATATCCAGGCGTGCTCCACAATCATATCCACCCACGTCCTCATCAGGGTGCGGCCCGGCGGTTTCGTTTATAGCGAGGCTGAGATCGAAGTGATGGCTACTGATATTTCACAGGCCATTAGCGCCGGCGCCGACGGAGTTGTTATTGGGGCTGCTCGATCAGACGGCACTCTAGACATACCTGCGCTGCGTTATTTAATCGATCATGCTCACGGCGCGGAGGTGACCCTGCACCGTGTATTCGATACAGTACCCTCGCGAATAGATGCCTGCCACAGCATCAAGGACCTCGGAATCAAGCGCATCCTTAGTTCCGGTGGACAATCTAGTGCCCCTGCTGGAGCCCAGGAATTGGCGATGCTCGTAGCCCACGTACCGGAGATCGAAATTATGGCTGGAGGAGGCATCCGCCCAGATAATATTGATGCTCTGGCGACCACCGGAGTAGCCGCCATTCATAGTTCAGCTTCGACATTTGTTGAGCGAGGACCCGCCGGGCCGGGTGGGGGAGCAGCACCAGTTCAGGTCACAGATGAGCAAGCTATTAGAGCCTTGGTCAGTAAGGTACAAAGCTGGTGCTAAACTAACCAACCATGATTACTCGTCTTTCCACACTCTTCTTACGTACCCTGCGTGAAGACCCAGCAGATGCTGAAGTACCTAGTCACAAACTTCTTGTGCGCGCCGGCTATATTCGCCGCGCTGCCCCGGGAGTGTATACCTGGCTTCCGCTCGGGCTACGCACCTTGAAAAAGATCGAAAATATCGTTCGCGAAGAGATGGACGCTATCGGTGGCCAAGAATTGTTATTTCCAGCACTCCTTCCGCGCGACCCTTATGAACAAACTGGCCGCTGGACAGAGTACGGGGACTCACTCTTCCGACTCAAGGACCGCAAGGGTCAAGATATGTTATTGGGGCCCACCCATGAGGAGCTTTTCACGGCTCAGGTTAAGGATCTTTATAACTCCTATAAAGACTTCCCTGTGACGCTGTATCAAATCCAAATTAAATATCGTGACGAAGAACGCCCTCGCGCGGGTATCCTCAGGGGCCGCGAATTCGTTATGAAGGATTCCTACTCCTTTGACATGACTGACGCTGGTCTGGAGGAATCCTATGCTCGCCACCGTCAGGCTTATCAGAATATCTTCGACCGTCTCGGCGTTGAATACGCGATCTGTAAAGCAACCTCGGGTGCGATGGGCGGATCGGCTTCGGAGGAATTTCTTGCTATTTCTCCTCATGGTGAAGACACCTTCGTGCGTGCCACGAAGGGAGACTATGCTGCCAATGTCGAGGCTGTAACAACTCAACCAGGTACACCCCGGGAAATCGCCGGCCAAGCTCCCCTCGAGGTTCATGACACCCCAGGCGCTGAAACTATAGACAACCTGGTGGAGTGGGCACGCCGCAGTGGTCTTAGTATCGATGGGCGGGAATGTGGCGCTAGTGATACGCTCAAATGCCTCATGGTCAAGGTGCACACGCCGGGCGCCCAGGACGATGAGCTTATTGGTATTTTGTTGCCCGGTGATCGCGAAGTCGATGAGAAGCGTCTCGAGGCCTCTTTCGAGCCAGCTGAAGTGGAATTGGCCTCTGAGGAGGATTTCGCCGCTCGTCCGTTCCTTGTCAAGGGTTATATCGGCCCTCAGGCGCTCAATGAGCACGGCATTAGAGTTCTCGCTGACCCTCGGGTGGCAGAGGGAACAGCCTGGCTAACTGGTGCCAATGCTTTCGAGAAACATGCCAACAACGTTGTTGCTGGCCGCGACTTTACTATTGATGGATATATTGAGGCGGCCGAGGTACGCGAAGGTGACCCAGCGCCTGACGGTCAAGGCTCCCTTACCTTGGCTCGTGGTATCGAGATCGGTCATATTTTCCAGCTGGGGCGGAAGTACACCGAGGCTTTCGATGTGCAGATCTTGGATGAAAACGGCAAGCGAGTCATCCCCACCATGGGTTCCTACGGAATTGGTGTATCGCGGCTCATGGCTGTCCTGGCTGAGCAGCGTCATGATGACAGAGGTCTGAATTGGCCACTTGAGGTGGCCCCTTATCACGTTCACGTTGTTGTGGCTAATAAGGACGAAAAAGCCTTAGCTGCCGGTGATCGCCTCGTTGCAGAACTAGATCATAAAGGTGTCGAGGTCCTGTTCGACGATCGCACTAAGGTGTCCCCAGGAGTTAAGTTCAAGGATGCGGAGCTCCTCGGTATCCCGTATGTAGTGGTGCTGGGGCGCTCATTTAATGAAGGCAAGGTCGAGCTACGCCGTCGGGGTCACGACATTGTAGAAGTCGACGCCGCTGATATCGTCTCTACTATCCTCGACACGGTCACCGCATAACTTCGAGTATCAAGGGCCACGGGACTATCTAGCGTCCGTGGCCCTTTTCTGCTGCGTGCCTATTGTGGATTCGTCAGGTAACCTAAGGTGCTCAGTGAAGTCGTGCGCCATGGCGCATGATGCGCCTGGGAAGCGAAGGCTTGCCAGTCCCGTTCGTTACTTGCAACTAGCTCGTCCACAAATGCGGCTGCACTTCTATCATCGTAAGGAAGCTCGAGATCATCGAAGCTATATCCGGCCGCTGGCACCGGGATAAAAGCATCCTCGTTGAGGGCGAACTCCAGACTATCCGCAATTCGCTGATGGACTTTTTCCAGCTGCGCTATTCTCTGGTCCTGCATATCGTCAGCAAATGCAGTTGCCATGCCAAGGGCGTAGAGAAAACCGTATTCGCGGCGTAGCGCTTCCCTGGCCGCAACGAGATCAACAAAAGCAGCATTATGAGAGTGGGTCTCGGGATCTGGTTCCTGTTGGGGAGCCGTACCGTCTGGATTGCGTTGTGCGGCAGCGGGAATATCCAACTTAACCACTACTTGGGAAATAGGTTCGGCATTTGTTGTGGCATAGAAGAGATATTGGTCAACGATAAGAGGCAGAGACTCTTGAGGGATATCAGCGATAATATTGAGGATGCCCGCTGTATCGGCGGAAAAATCCTGTGTCGAGGATTCTGTCAGGAATGTATCAGTTCCCTCAGGAGTGCAACTGGCCGGGACCTCGCCATCCCTGAGGTGACCGCACAACCTGGCGATCTCGGCACCCAGTTCTTGCTGTTGCTCCCCCTCGCTGACCCGGTAAAGCCCAGCCAAGGTGGGGTGGGGTGATGGGGCTGCGCAGCCACCGAGGATAAGACCGAGGACGAGAGCGCATAGGGGCAGGAATGAGATGCGAAATCGTGTCATAGTCGGTCATTGTACTACCATCGCCCTTATGGCTTTTCCTAGCAAAGAAACTCTCCTGATAACTCTAGAACCCCTAGCTTCGCAGTATGGTGTAGATATTGAAGATATCCGTATTGCTCTCGCTGGCAAGAAAACCACCGTAGCCATTGCCATTGACTCTGATGAGCACCCACATTCAGACCAGCTTGAGGCTTTGTCGTTGGAAATTTCTGCGCTTTTCGATGCCGAGGAGGAGGCCCGGAGGCTCAACTTTGGTGCCGGTTATACCCTCGAAGTTGGTACACCGGGTCTGGATCTGCCGTTAACCCTACCGCGTCATTGGCGCCGTGCCCGTGGCCGCCTGGTGACGGTGGTCGTCCATGATAAAAAGGAGCGGTTTCGTGTTGGTCCCCTGAATGAGGATCACACTCACGTCATGCTCATTAGCAGTACAAAAGGGATAGCTCGCGCAGCAGCTTTCGAGATTGAACAGATCCTGCACGCACACCAGGAAGTTGAGTTTTCTGACGCACCTCAGTCCGAACTCGAGCTTGTGTCCATGTCTTTTGACGAGCTGGCCACTGTGTAGTTAGCTAAAACAGTCAGATTTAATCTCCACGAAGGGACTTTATTAAAAGTGAATATTGATGTTGCGGCACTCAAAGCAATTGAATCGGAAAAAGGTATCCCGGTGCGAGACTTGGTCGATACCATTGCCACCGCTTTGATGTTCGCCTACCGCGAGTATAAAGATGTCCCTCCACAGGACAATACGCGTACCCGGGTGGATATCGATATTCAAACAGGTTCCGTCGCGGTCATCGTCTCCAGCCTCGATGCCGAGGGCAACGTGGAATCGGAATACGATGATACCCCAAGCCACTTCGATCGACTCGGCGCCCACGCTGTGCGAGACGCAATCGTTAAAAGGCTCCGCGAGGCTGAAGCTCGGCAGGCGTATGTAGCATATTCGGATTATGAGGGCACTGTTGTTACTGGTGTCGTTCAAGCCGATGCTATGGCCAACGAGCGCGGCATGGTAGTGGTCCACCTTGGTACCGAGATGGACGGCCAAGACGGCGTGCTTCTTCCAGCTGAACAGATTCCAGGAGAAAAGCTGCGCCACGGAGACCGCGTCAAGAGCTTTGTCGTGGGGGTTAGTCAGAATCAACGCTCGCTCAGCATTAATCTCTCGCGTACCCACCCAGAGCTCGTGCGTCGGCTATTTGAGCTAGAAATCCCTGAAGTTGCCGATTCCTCGGTAGAGATCGTTTCCATTGCGCGCGAAGCAGGCCATCGCTCCAAGGTTGCTGTGAAAGCTAATGTCAAAGGGCTTAACGCAAAAGGTGCATGCATCGGGCCGCGTGGACAACGAGTCAGTAATATCATGCAGGAATTGGGAGGGGAGAAAATCGACATTATCGACTTTTCCGACGATCCTGCAACCTATGTAGGAAATGCGCTCGCTCCGTCGAAAGTAGTCAATGTTACTATTACGGACCCCGAGCAGCAGATCGCCCAAGTGACAGTTCCTGATTATCAGCTCTCCTTAGCTATTGGCAAAGAGGGACAGAATGCTCGTTTGGCCGCTCGCCTGACTGGCTGGAAAATCGATATTCGCTCCGACGCGGAATAGATCATTATTCCGACGACCGTGTTGAGCCGACATCTATATAGACAGCGATGCACGGTCTCTTAGGGGGAAAGAACTTAACTTTTTCTGTTCCGTCGACTACTATGGGTTTAGGCCCTGTTGATTGTGGAATTTGCAGTCACGCAGAGCTGTTTCATTTTTACTGCCAGTATTATCAAGATGTCGATAATATCTAAGCGCGGAAAAAGATCAAACGCTACCGCTTAAACTACGCAGACTTGATATTGGAATCAATAGTGCGAGTGGCCTGTGAAGGTCGAAGATAAGGAATAGTACGTGAGCTCGAGCTTTATGCAGTCGTCGCCAGGCGACGGCGCTAATGCACCGACTATCCGTATTCGCACCTGTATCGCCTTCCGTACCCGGGCTCATGACAGCACGCTTTTGCGCGTTGTTCTCAGTTCGAATAAAGATGCACTCGTGCCCGATCCGCACCGCCGGCTTCCAGGTCGTGGATGTTGGATTACCCCAAATCTTGAAGCAGTGGAATTAGCGGAAAAACAGCGGGCGTTTACCCGGTCGCTGCGCGTGTCGGGACCACTCGATACCCGTTCGTTGCGCCAACATATTCAGGCGAGCCACGAACACACCAAGGAAATAGAAAGAGACCGAACACTGATGAGCACATCATGAAGCATCAGCGATGAACGTCAATGACATTCGGCTAGAAAACTGCATATAGGCTGTACTCCGCGGGTATTTTCCAGGACTTCAGGCTATCTGCTTGTTTTCTATCCATAACACAAGGAGAAAAGTGCCCGGAAAATTACGTGTACATGAGCTCGCTAAACAGCTCGGTATCACCAGCAAGGAGTTACTTGCCACACTCAGAGATAAAGGCGAGTTTGTCAAAACTGCTTCCTCAACCATAGAACCACCGGTAGTCAAGCGCATGAAGGCGCATTATGCCGCGCAGGCGGAAGCTGCACCTGCCGCCGCAGAAAAACCTCAAGCTGATACCCAAAAAGCTGAGCAGACTACCAAACCCGCAGCAAAGCCTGCTAAACCTGCAGCCCAAGCGGCTAAACCCGCAGCTCAGGTCGCAAAGCCAGCCGCTCCAGCCGCTCAGCCAGCAGCTCAGACTGCAAAACCGGCTTCTCCCAAGCCAAGTGCGCCTGCCGCCACCCCTGCGAAACCTGTGGAGCAAAAAGCAAAACCAGCTGCACCCAAAGCGAAGCCCACTGAGCAAGTAGCGAAGCCTGTCAATCCAGCAGCCCAAACTGCCAAGCCGGCAAGCCCAACTTTCTCAGAGCCTGCTAGTGCAAGCTCTGATAAGCCTGCTCCAGCTGCTAAGCCAGCGGGACCCACCCCAGGGACAATGCCAAAGCCACAAGCGAAGCCTGCTCCAAAGCCAGGCGCACGTCGAGTGGCAAATAACCCATTCTCTACCGGAGGCCAAGACCGACCAGGTCCGCGTCCAGGAGGGCGCCCCGGTCCGCGCCCAGGAGGATCCACCGGCGACCGCCCAGCTCGCGGTGCTCGCGGAGGTCAGGGTGGCAATCGCCCTCAAGGTGATCGTCAGCGCCCAGGCGGACAAGATCGTCCGAATAACCAAGAGCGTCAAGGAGGAGGACGTCGTCCTTCGCCAGCTATGATGCCGAACCATCCATCACCAGGAGCTATGCCAGAGCGCGCAGCTTCTGGGGGTCGAGGTGGCCGAGGTGGCAATAATCAGGGCGGCGGCTTTGGACCGAATCGACCAGGCGGCGCAGGTCGCGGTGGTCGACGCGGAGGAACCGCGGGTGCTTTCGGACGCCCAGGTGGCGCCCCTCGCCGCGGACGCAAGTCGAAACGGCAGAAGCGTAACGAGTACGAGTCCATGCAGGTGCCAAATGTCATTGGTGGCGTCGCGCTGCCCAATGGCGCTGGCGCTACCGTGCGGCTCGCTCGCGGAGCTTCTCTCTCCGACTTTGCTGACAAGATTGATACCGATGCATCGGCATTGGTGCAAGCACTGTTCAACTTGGGCGAGATGGTAACAGCCACGGCTTCCGTTTCCGAGGAAACCCTCCAGCTTTTGGGCGAAGAAATGAACTACGTCGTTGAGGTCGTTTCCCCAGAAGATGAAGATCGTGAGCTACTGGAGACCTTCGATCTGCAGTTTGGCGAAGACGCCGGAACCGAAGACGATCTAGAATTTAGGCCTCCAGTTGTGACCGTAATGGGCCACGTCGACCATGGTAAAACTCGACTACTGGATACCATCAGGAAGGCTAACGTCGGTTCCGGCGAGGCAGGTGGAATCACCCAGGGGATCGGTGCCTACCAGGTTCAGGTTGATATCGAGGGCCGCGATCGAAAGATCACCTTCCTAGATACGCCAGGACACGAGGCCTTCACCGCCATGCGTGCCCGTGGTGCCAAATCCACTGATATCGCCGTACTCGTGGTGGCCGCAGATGACGGAGTGATGCCCCAGACCATCGAGGCGATCAACCATGCCAAGGCAGCAGATGTGCCAGTAGTTGTGGCTGTGAACAAGATTGATAAGCCGGGGGCTTCTCCTGATCGTATCCGTGGTCAACTTTCCGAATATGGACTGATCCCGGAGGAATATGGTGGCGACACCATGTTCGTTGATATTTCCGCTAAGGAAAATATCAATATCGATAACCTCCTCGAATCGGTTCTGCTCACCGCGGATGCTTCATTGGATCTGCGTGCTAACCCCGAGATGGATGCCCAAGGCGTTGCTATTGAAGCACACCTGGATCGCGGCCGTGGCCCGGTGGCCACCGTAATTGTGCAGCGAGGCACCCTGCGCGTCGGCGATTCGATCGTAGCCGGCGACGCATATGGTCGTGTTCGCCGCATGGTCGACGAGCACGGCAATGACGTGGAGGAAGCTGGTCCATCGCGTCCAGTCCAGGTACAGGGCCTCAACGGAGTTCCAGGCGCTGGTGATAACCTACTGGTTGTTGAGGATGATCGCGTCGCTCGCCAGATTGCAAATCAGCGAAATGCCCGCAAGCGCAACGCATTGGCTGCGAAGACTCGCAAGCGCGTTTCTCTCGAGGATCTGGATGCAGTATTGCGCGAGCACTCCACGCTCAACCTCATCCTTAAGGGCGATAACGCCGGTTCGGTGGAAGCTTTGGAGGAAGCCCTCCTACAGATCGATATGGACGACGAAGTCGAGCTCAATATCATCGACCGCGGCGTGGGTGCAGTAACCCAGACCAACGTATCGCTTGCTGCCGCTTCCGATGCCGTCATCATCGCCTTCAACGTGCGTTCCGAAGGTAAGGCAACCGAGGAAGCAAACGCTGAGGGTGTAGATATCCGCTACTACACGGTTATCTACCGCGCGATTGAGGAAGTTGAGTCCGCTCTGCGCGGCATGCTCAAGCCGGTCTACGAAGACCGCGATGTCGGACGCGCTGAAATTCGCGCCATCTTTAAGGCCTCCTCTGTCGGCCTTATCGCGGGCTGCAAGGTCGAAGATGGCAAGATGCGCCGTGGTGCATCGATCCGCTTGATCCGAGATGGCAACGTAGTAACCAGTGATGCCACAATCAGCTCGTTACGTCGAGAAAAAGACGACGTGACCGAGGTGGCTGCAGGTTATGAGTGCGGTATGGTGCTCAGCTACCCGAATATCGAGGTGGGCGACATAATCGAAGCCTACGAGAAGGTCGAAGTACCTCGCGATAAATAGGCTGACTATCCCGCTGTGAGAAGAATATCCCTCTCACAGCGGGATTTTTCTGCGCTATATAGCTTTCTCGCCTCGGATCGTTAATTGAGCACTAAACCGATACTATTTAAGAGAGGTTCAGGTGCACCGAAAAGTGAGCGCCCCCGCACCTCGGGAAAAAAATATTATTCAAGGAGTGAGTTTTCATGGCAGATAATTCTCGCGCACAGCGTCTGGCAAAAAGGATCCTACAAATTGTTGCTACCGCCATCGAACGGGAGATCAAAGATCCGCGTTTGGAATTTGTTACGATCACCGACGCTCGAGTAACCGGTGACCTCCACGATGCGACTCTCTACTACACCGTGCGTGGAGCTAGCATCGACCAGCCAGCAGACCACGAACGAGCCGCTGAAGGGCTGGAAAAAGCTCGTGGTTCACTACGCAAGATAGTAGGTGAAGCGCTCTCAGTGCGTTTTACACCTACCCTGAAATTCGAACTCGATACCGTCCCGGAGACCTCTGCCCGCATGGAGGATCTCTTAGCGCGGGCTCGTGAGCGCGATGCAGAATTGGCGGAGTTGCGGAAGAATGCCCGGCCCGCTGGCGACGAGAATCCCTACAAGAACTAGAGCTAGGCGCTCGCAGCCGATAGGCTATGAATAATTCGATGATTACTGAGCAGTCCCACCCGGATACGTATGAGTTGCCTAGTGCTCGATCAATTCTCGCGCTGGCGCTTCCTGCCCTTGGCGTCCTCATTGCTACTCCGCTCTTCCTGCTACTCGATACTGCAGCAGTCGGACGGTTTGGAGGAGGAGAGTTCTTAGCGGCTTTAGCAACAGGAACGACGTTGTTCTCTATTGTGACCACGCAGCTGACTTTTCTTTCTTATGGAACCACTGCCCGTTCTGCACGATATTTCGGAGCGGGGGATCGAAGCAGCGCTATCGCCGAAGGGGTACAGGCAACTTGGGTGGGGATCGCCGTGGGAATCGTGCTCGCACTGATTATGTGGTTCGGGGCTCCATGGTTTAGCCTGTGGATCTCCGCTAATTCAGAGGTAAGCGAGCTCGCGACCACCTGGTTGCGAATCACTTCTTTCGCGATCCCTATGGTGCTATGTTCCATGGCGGGTAACGGCTGGCTGCGCGGGATTCAAAATACGAAGCTACCGCTCATTTTCACGCTGCTGGGCCTAGGTCCAGGCGCGGTTCTCATTCTGGTATTGGTTCACCGCTACGGAATCGTCGGGTCGGCGTGGGCGACTCTGGCTGCCGAAGCCATTATGGCTGGTCTGTTTGTAGGAGCCCTGGTGCTTATGCATAAGGGGAGCTGGGCTCCCGACGCGCGGATCATTAAGGATCAGTTAATTCTGGGTCGAGATCTCATTGTTCGTTCTCTCGCCTTCCAGGTGGCTTTTTTGTCTGCAGCCGCGGTAGCTGGACGCATCAGTGCGCAAGCTTTGGGCGCGCACCAGGTACTTCTTCAACTGTGGAATTTCTTTAGCCTGCTCCTCGATTCTCTGGCTATTGCTGCCCAGACCCTCGTGGGTGCAGCGTTAGGGGCGCAGAGTTTGAAGGCTGCTAGGCAAGTAGGTCAGCGAATTTTGCTCTATTCTCTGGGATTTTCTGTGCTGCTCGCGGCAGTGCTCGCAGCCAGTTACCGGATGGTTCCTCCTCTGTTTACCACCGATCAGTCGGTTCTTAAAGAGATCGCGGGCCCATGGTGGCAGCTCGTATTTATGATTATCGTAGCTGGTGTGGTATTCGCCCTTGACGGAGTTTTATTGGGCGCAGCCGATGCGGCATACCTGCGAACTACGACGCTTATCGGTGTCCTCGGCGGATTCCTGCCGGGAGTGTGGATTGCCAACTACTTTGGCTTAGGCCTGCAAGGGGTCTGGTGGGGGATTCTCGCTTTTATGATGATCCGATTCTTCAGCGTTGTGGGGCGCTTCTATTCCATGAAATGGGCCAGCCGGGCCCTCGCTTCCAACTACGCAACCTATACTGAAAGATAGTGCGTTCCAGCTTCTGCGTACCCACTTCGAAGGAGTGAATATGACCCAAACGCTGTGGGCGGTCGCCGACTTGCATGGAGCGGTTAAGCACAACCGGGAGATGATCGAATCCATCAAGGCTCGTGATCCGTCCGATTGGTTGATTGTCGCTGGCGATGTGGCTGAGCGCACCGAAGTGGTCATTAAAATTCTTGGCAAGCTACGCCGCACATTTTCCACAGTAATCTGGGTACCAGGCAACCACGAGTTATTTATGCGCACCGGCGATACCTTTCTGGGCCGGGCGAAATACGAAGAATTAGTGCGACGTTGCCGGCAAATTGATGTCCTAACCCCTGAAGATCCGTATCCTGTATTCCACGGCCGTACGGTTGTGCCGTTATTTACGCTCTATGACTACTCCTTTAGGCAACCCGATCTTAGCGTCGAGCAAGCAGTGCAAGCCGCTCGCGATAAGGGCATTATGCTAACCGACGAATTCGCTATAGCTCCCTTTGTCGATATTCGCGCGTGGTGCTGGGACAGGCTCGCGTACTCGGTCAAACGGTTGAGTAGAATCTCCGGCCCCACTATTTTGGTTAATCACTGGCCGCTCGTGGTAGAGCCGGTGAACCAGCTCACATATAAAGAGATCGGCCTCTGGTGCGGAACTCGTCATACGCGTACCTGGGCGCAACGATATCAGGCCGAAGCGGTAGTGTATGGTCACCTCCACAATCCTGGGTGCCTAAAGGTGGAGGGTATCAATCACCTCGAGGTCTCTTTGGGCTATCCGCGAGAGTGGCAAGCCACTATCAATAGTCGACAGTGGCCCTACCCAGTCGTGGAGGCATCATAGCGCATGGTAGAGGCTAATTTATTCCCTGAGTCCGCTCGCTTCCATGTCCTCAAAGTGGATCCTCAATCCGTTGATCTTCGGCATTTCAAGCAATTGCACCCCACGGAACAAGCAGCGGTGCACCATGCGGTTGATAAACGAAAGGCCGAGTTTGGCGACGGTCGCTTTTGTGCCCACCAAGCCTTACGGGCACTCGGGTGCGAATCAGGGCACCCCATTGTGCGTGGAGAACGCGGAATGCCGGTATGGCCAGAGGCAGTTTCCGGCTCCCTCACTCATACCGACGGTCTGCGAGCTGCGGTGGTGGCACCACGATCGCGGGTGCGCTCAATGGGACTCGATGCAGAGATAGCTGAGCATTTACCAGAGGGGATCCTGGGGTCGATTGCCCGGCGAGGGGAACTCGCCCAACTCGAGCAATTACGCAAACAAGGTATCACGTGTGCAGATCGCTTGCTGTTCTGTGCCAAAGAAGCCACGTATAAAGCGTGGTTCCCACTGACCCATCGATGGCTCGGTTTCGAACAGGCCGAAATCGATATTCGCCTAGATGGAAACTTCGTCTCCTACCTTCTGGTCCGGCCCACCCCCGTCCCTTTTATCGAGGGACGGTGGATGATTGCAGATGGCTATATTATTGCGGCAACTGCGGTGCTGAGCGAGAGCGCCTAGTTCAAAGTGTTGGGTCGTGCCACGAAGATGCTGGCCAGCCTCTTGCCCTGCTGTTTAACGAGGGCAATAGCTCGGCCATCTGGGTCTACCGCGGCAAATGGCCCCTCCTGCGCCACTGGTTGGAGCCATTTGCCCATCGACAGATCCCGAGCTTGGTCTGCAGTAATATCGAGAACAGGGTAGCAATGGGGGAGGGCTTGGTCTAGGCTCATGGATAGTTGTGGTGCCTTCTCGAGTTCCTCAAGGGTTTGAGCGTCCTCCAGAGAAAAGTGGCCGAGCACGGTACGGCGCAGATAAATAAGATGACCGCCGATGCCTAGAGCCTCTCCCAAATCGCGTGCCAGAGAACGGATATAAGTCCCTGAAGAGCACTGCACCCGAATATCTACGTCAATATGATCGCTGTGAGGGCGAATATCTGAGACAGAGTAGGAGAAAATTGTTACTGGCCGAGCAGGAATCTCTATATCCTCGCCATCACGGACTCGCTGATAGGCTCTCTTGCCGTCGATTTTAACAGCTG
Source organism: Corynebacterium sp. ES2775-CONJ (assembly GCF_024814515.1). Classification (NCBI taxonomy): domain Bacteria; kingdom Bacillati; phylum Actinomycetota; class Actinomycetes; order Mycobacteriales; family Corynebacteriaceae; genus Corynebacterium; species Corynebacterium sp. ES2775-CONJ. The sequence goes on from NZ_JANUXT010000001.1 coordinate 176,014, forward strand.
AAACTCGGGCTGGGCGCTGCATGATATCGCCACGAAATGGTCCGATGGCAGCGTTGATCGTTTCCACACTCACCTCAGCAAGCTCAGCTGCGCTAGCCCGTGAGATTTCCTCACCTTCGGCATCATCGGTGGTCGTTGCCGATCCAAGGCGGATTATCGCCTCATAAGTCTTTGTGGCATGGACTAAATGTGCTAAAAATTTAGTGCCGCGCTCAACCCCTAAAACTAAGACACCAGTAGCCATCGGGTCGAGCGTCCCGGCATGACCGACTGCGCGTGTATGAAAGGCGCGACGGACGCGCGCCACTACATCGTGAGAGCTCAGCCCAGCAGGCTTATCCACGATAACGAGGCCAGAACGGTCGAGTAGGGAAGAGGGCATGTCAGTCATAAATCCCAAGTCTATGAGCTGCTATCACCTTTCGCCCATTTTCCCGTAAACTAAGCGGCGTGAATATATGGCGTGGACTCGACAATATACCGGCAGATCTCACATCTAGTGTGGTGAGTATCGGCGTCTTCGACGGCATGCACCGAGGTCACAAGACGCTACTCGATGCCGCCGTTAAACGAGCAGATGAGCTCGAGGTACCCAGTATCCTTCTCACTTTCGACCCACACCCGCTGGCAATCCTGCGCCCGGACCGAATGCCTCCGCTGCTAGCTAGCGTGGAAAGGCGAGCTGAGTTGGCGGCTCAGGAGGGAATAGACTTCATCCTCGCGATGACCTTCAGCGTAGACAAAGCGCAATTGAGCCCTGAGGATTTTTTCACAGAGGTTCTCGTCAATTCCTTACACGCCCGCGCTGTAGTCGTGGGTGAAAACTTCACCTTTGGTCACAATGCCGAGGGCACCACGAAAATATTGCAGGACTTAGGCAAAAAGTACGGGGTTGAGATTTATATTAAGGATCTCCTTGGCGACGACGGGGAGACCATATGTTCCACTTCGATCCGTCGGTATCTCAGTTGCGGTGAGATTCGCCTAGCTAACCACGCTTTGGGTCGCGAGTTCGAGGTGTGTGGCGAAGTGGTCCGCGGCGCTGGACGCGGCGGAAGAGAATTGGGCTATCCCACCGCCAACCTGTACTTTCCTGATTCGGTAGCCTTGCCAAAAGACGCCGTATATGCCGGATGGTTACGAGTGATCTCCGAAGCCCCAATAGATGGGGATATGGAGCATAATACTCGCTACCCAGCAGCGATCTCGGTGGGCCACAACCCCACATTCGGCGATAAACGCCGCAGTGTTGAGAGTTTTGTTATTGGGCGCGATGCCGATCTGTACGGACATACCGTGGTAGTGGAATTCGTAGATTTCGTTCGTGACATGGAAACGTTCAGCGGCATCGATGAACTAGTTGCCACCATTGACAAGGACGTGGCACATACCTTAGATATACTCAACCATTCCTCATAAGGCTAGGCGAGGACATTTACTGATCGGAGAGTGACATGTACACCAAGATCATTCTTGACCTCGATACAGGCATCGACGACGCGCTGGCAATCGCTTATACCCTCGGCTACTGCGCGGCCCATCCCGAGGTCGAACTCGTCGGGATCACCTCCACCTACGGGAACGTCGATATTGCCACCAGCGTGCGCAATAATCTAGCGGTGACACAACTCTTTAAACGCTCCGATATCAAAGTCTATGCCGGCCCGCCTAAGGCTCTTGGTGCTTCAGATTTTAGAGTCCTTGAAATCTCGTCGTTTATTCATGGGGCAAATGGGATTGCAAATATGATAATCCCTGAACCGCATAAAAGTGGAGAGAACCGAGATGCCGCAGATTTCCTGATCACCTCTGTGCATACCTTCGGCGATGATCTCGTTATTATTCCCACCGGGCCCTTGACCACCATTGCTACGGCAATAGCGAAAGATCCCACCTTTGCACATAAGGCTCATATTGTCTTCATGGGAGGGGCACTAACCGTACCGGGCAACGTGAAGCCGTGGGCAGAGGCGAATATCCATCAGGATCCCGAGGCCGCTGATCGAGTGCTTCGTGAAGTCGAAGATATCACCATGGTGGGGCTCGACATCACCTTACAAACGCTATTGACTCCCGATGATCTCGCGATCTGGCGGGAGCTTGAGAATTCACGGGCGGAATTTATTACCGCACTCGCAGAATACTATATCGATGCCTATGCCGAATTTGATCCCACGCTTGGTGGGTGTGGGCTCCACGATCCGCTTGCTGTGGCTATTGCACTCAACCCGGATCTTGCTGTCTATCACAACATGAACCTCATGGTCGACACAGCGGAACCGCTGCGTGGGCGGACCACGGGCGACACCACACGTTTGGGGAATCACAGGAAAAATGTCAAGGTAGCCCTCGGGGTGGATGTGCAGCGTTTTAAGCAGCTCTTTATGCATTACACCACACTCGCTGCGAGCTAAGTGCACGAAAAGTCAACGCTCGTGCTATAGTCGTTGAAGTTTCTCTTACTGTGGTTCACAGCAGTTTGAAAAACCACCGTTTATAAGGCGGTGATGACGTTTAATGTGGACTGGAAATTTCAAGGAGTAACCCCATGGCTCTTAATGCAGAGCAGAAGAAGGCCATTCTCGCTGAGTTTGGTTTGCACGAGACTGATACCGGTTCGACCGAGGCACAGGTTGCCTTGCTCACTCACCGCATCAATACCTTGACCGAACACCTCAAGTCCCACAAACATGACCACCACTCTCGTCGTGGTCTGCTCTTGATGGTGGGTCGTCGTCGTGGTCTTCTGAAGTATCTGGCAGCCAATAACGTTGACCGTTACCGCGATCTCATCGCTCGTTTGGGTCTGCGTCGTTAAGCTCTAAGAAAAAAGAATCCCTCCCCTTGTGGGAGGGATTTTTGTTTGGGGCTAAAGACTGGGTGAAGTTGTGTTAAAGTCGTTCTTGTTGCGTTTTTTGGATATCCGAAAACAAAAATACCGAAGATATAAATCATGGTAGAAAGACGGCACCGATGATCGTCGAAAAGCACGCACAATAAAGAGGAGAACGTGCATGAGCAGTGCAAAAAAATTAGTTACTTTTACTGAGGATCCCGAAGTTGGCATTACCGAAGCAATAGCCACCATCGATAACGGCGATTTTGGAACCCGAACCATCCGCTTCGAAACCGGGCAACTAGCCCGCCAAGCGGGTGGTTCTGTTACTACCTATCTCGACGACGATAATATGCTGCTGTCAACGGTGACAGCATCCTCGCAGCCCCGCGAAAACTTTGACTTCTTCCCCCTGACCGTCGATGTTGAAGAACGGATGTACGCCGCGGGACGCATCCCAGGTTCCTTCTTCCGCCGTGAAGGCCGCCCCTCCACCGAAGCGATCCTCGCGTGCCGTCTTATCGACCGTCCTTTGCGCCCTACCTTTGTGAAGGGGCTGCGCAACGAAGTGCAGGTCGTGGTGACCGTTTTATCAGTCGATCCAGAAGATATGTACGACGTCGTAGCCATCAACGGCGCCTCCGCTGCAACCCAGCTCTCGGGACTACCCGTATCTGGTCCTGTAGGCGGCGTGCGCATGGCGCTTGTCGCAGATGAGAAACACCCCAAGGGGCAGTGGATTGCTTTCCCCACTCACGCCCAGCATCAGGAGGCTCTGTTCGAGCTCGTTGTGGCTGGCCGCATCATTACTAAGCGGCAGGGAAGGAAGACCGTCGAAGACGTCGCCATTATGATGGTGGAAGCGGGGGCCACCGAGTCCGTTGTAGACAAGATCAAGGATGGCAAACCAGCTCCAACGGAAGATGTTGTAGCGGCAGGTTTGGAAGCAGCCAAGCCTTTTATCGAGGTGCTCTGCCGAGCCCAGCTTGGTCTTGCCGAGCGAGCTGCAAAGGAGACCCAAGAGTTTCCTCTCTTCCCTCCCTATTCAGATGATATTTTCGCCGCGGTGGAGAAGCAGGCAACCAAAAAACTGGGCTCCCTACTCACTATCAAGGCAAAGCAAGAGCGCGATGATGCCACCAATGAATATATGGAGCACGTCGAGGCCCAACTGGTCAAGCGTTTTACTACGGACGAGAGAAGCGAGGAGACCGCTGCTAAGGAAATCCGTGCCGCATATAACGCTGTGATGAAGAAGGTTGTGCGTCGCATGATCCTCACCGATCACTTTCGTATCGATGGCCGTGGTGTCACCGATGTGCGCGACCTGGGCGTAGAAGTAGATCTCATTCCGCGGGCACATGGCTCCTCGCTCTTTGAGCGAGGAGAAACTCAGATCATGGGTGTGACCACGCTTGATATGCTCAAGATGGCGCAACAGATTGATTCGCTGTCGCCAACAACGTCGAAGACATATTTCCACCATTACAACTTCCCGCCATATTCGGTGGGTGAAACTGGCCGTGTGGGTTCACCGAAACGCCGCGAAATAGGTCACGGTGCTCTTGCTGAGCGTGCGCTTATTCCAGTGATCCCGTCCCGGGAAGAATTCCCGTACACGATTCGTCAAGTTTCCGAAGCCTTAGGCTCCAATGGTTCTACCTCGATGGGCTCGGTATGCGCCTCAACGCTTTCGCTTTATAATGCCGGGGTGCCACTGAAGGCTCCCGTTGCGGGTATTGCTATGGGCCTAGTTTCCGATGAGGTCGATGGGGAGACCGCCTATGTGGCGCTGACCGATATCTTGGGTGCTGAGGATGCCTTTGGCGATATGGACTTTAAGGTTGCCGGTACAGCAGATTTCATCACCGCCTTGCAGCTCGATACCAAGCTCGACGGTATCCCCTCTGAGGTACTCGCAGCAGCCCTATCTCAAGCTCGCGATGCTCGTCTGTATATCTTGGATACAATGGCTGAGGTCATTGATGGACCCGATGCTATGAGTGAATACGCTCCGCGAATCACCTCGGTTAAGGTTCCTGTGTCAAAGATCGGTGAGGTGATCGGGCCGAAGGGTAAGACCATCAATGAAATCACCGAGGCGACTGGTGCCGATATTTCCATCGAAGACGATGGAACCGTCTATGTTTCCGCAACCGGCGGCAAAGCTGCAGATGCTGCCATCGAGCGCATTAATGCCATCGCTAATCCGCAGTTGCCTAAGGTAGGCGAGCAATTCCTTGGTACCGTGGTCAAGACTACTGCTTTTGGTGCGTTTGTTTCCTTGGTACCTGGTCGCGACGGTCTAGTACATATTTCGAAGCTCGGGAATGGCAAGCGCATTAGTAAAGTCGAAGATGTCGTAAACGTGGGCGAGAAAATCGAGGTTGAAATCCTCGATATCGATAACCGCGGCAAGATTTCCTTAGGCCTAGTTAGTCACGAGGAAGAAAGCTAAGCAGAAACTCCGTTATGAGCCACCACCCCCCACATACTGGGGTGTGGTGGTCGTTGTGATTTTTAGGGCACTGATAACGCTCCATCACGCTTCAAGGGAGTAGCGTTGTCGAGCTCAGCGGAGCTCACGCCATGTCAGGCGCTCGAACCTATTTAATTTTTTTATCCCACCGATGGTTTTGATGAGAAATCTACGCCGGTTTCCCATCAGTACCGGGTATTAAAATCACGGGGCAGAGCAAGCGGATAGCTAGAAAAAATTACCGAGGACTTTGGTCAGATTCTGATGTGCTCCCTCTGGTAAAGGCATCTGCTGTTACCGGGCGCGAGCAGGTGTAGACCAACCGCTTAGCGTGAATACCAGTACAGGGTAGTAGACTCCGTGCATAATCAGATATCTAAGGCTATCCCTAATTACATGGGGCGCAGAGTAGGCACGGAGTTGGCGCAGAGATATAGGACCCCAAGCAAGACAAGCCTACCTAGGTGGTCCCCGAATCCGACATCGCGCACGATATAAGGGACGCGCGAACTGCATGCTTGTGCATCCTATTGGCTTTGCCCAAGTGGGGGTAAAGATAATGTGAATTAGTTCACGCTGCAACTGCGATGTCGAATAAAACACAACGCTTACACATCAGGTGTGTACTTATTCAACTAAAGGACCTCATCTTTTATGGCGATAATCGTTAACAACTCTTTATCTAAAAGCTAATATAACTTTTGGATGATGATCACCATGTGTGTGGAGCGGTAATAACTCGAAAGGCTACCGTTATGGGTAAGAATTTTCAGGAGCTCGTACTGGAGGCATCGGACTACCGCGCTGTCATAACCTGTAGGGGCGCCGGTCTGCGCGAGCTCAGTTATCGCGGGCGACCACTCATTCAGTCTTATAACCCAGGCGAGCCAGCTCCCTTAGGTGCCCACCAACTCTTGGCCCCCTGGCCCAACCGGACCGCGGACGGGCGCTTCATATGTGCTGGGCGCACCTTTGAACTCGAGCGCAGCGAGGCGGCCCGCCACAATGCGATTCATGGATTTATTCGTCGCCAAGAATTCGAGGTTATTAGCCTCTCTCCACACTCCGCAACCCTACGCCTTCGAGATCAACCACATCCCGGGTGGCCGTGGGCAGTGACCTATACCGTGGTGTGGTCACTTGGAGCTGAAACCGGCCTGAGTCTAGATTTCCAGGCCCACAATACATCAGATACTGCCATGCCTTTTGGGTTCGGTTTCCACCCGTATATATGTGCCCAAGGGGCGCCGGTAGATCGAAGTCTATTGGCTCTTCACTCGGTTTCATCGTATCTCCCACTCGAAACTTCCCGGAATCTCCCAGCCGGCCCTGTCTCTCCACTGCACACTCTGGAGAACGAAGGCACTGTTACGACACACCAGCTCGAGATGCTAGGAGAGGGGATGCCACTTGAAGGAGTATTCTTTGACCATTGCTTCGGGCCTGGAGTTAATGAGGCAACTCTCATCGACCCCCGGAGCGGACGTGGAGTGAGGATTACAGGCGACGAGTCAATTTCCTGGATGCAGGTTTTCACCCCAGACCCTGCTCGTGGCTGCGGCTTCCCAGGGGTAGGGCGAGCAGTGGCTGTGGAGCCAATGACATGCCCGCCCGATGCTTTACGTTCCGGCACCGACCTTATGACCATCGCCCCGAATGAGGTGAAAAAAGTCAGTGTGAGTATAGGCGCCTACCAACGTACAACAACTTAATAAAACCGCCCAGTCTGACAATATTCCACCCAGGCTGCGGCTTTGTCCTTCCTTCGTTCCTACTCTTTAAAGGAGGCAGCCATGCCCATGGCTGAATCTGCGCTGAAACTTGATGCTTCATGGGTCGATTATGCGCTTGTGGCACTCTATTTTGCATTCGTTCTCGGAATCGGCTGGGCGGCTCGCTCAAAAGTTTCAAGTTCGATTGACTTCTTTCTCTCCGGACGTTCCCTGCCCGCATGGGTGACTGGCCTCGCGTTCATTTCTGCGAACTTAGGTGCCGTGGAGATTGTGGGTATGTCAGCCAACGGTGTGCAGTACGGATTCCAAACGATGCACTATTTCTGGATCGGCGCCATCCCCGCCATGGTCTTCCTCGGCATCGTGATGATGCCCTTCTACTACGGATCGAAAGTACGCTCAGTACCCGAGTTTATGCTGCGGCGTTTTGGCCCCGGAGCGCACCTTGTTAACGCTATCTCTTTTGCCGTTGCCCAACTTTTGATCGCTGGTATCAACCTGCTCCTGCTGGCAAAGGTGGTTAACTCCCTACTCGGGTGGCCACTATGGCTGACCCTCATCATTGCCGCGGTTATTGTGCTCTCTTATATCACTCTCGGTGGTCTTTCTGCTGCTATCTATAACGAGGTCTTGCAATTCTTCGTGATCATTGCTGCGCTGCTGCCGCTGACTATTATCGGCCTGCACAATGTTGGCGGATGGTCGGGATTGAAAGAGAGAGTGGCAGAGGAAAGCCACTTCCACACCTGGCCTGGCACCGATATCTCGGGTTTTGATAATCCAATTATTTCCGTGATTGGGCTGGTTTTTGGCCTCGGCTTCGTGCTGTCTTTCGGTTATTGGACTACCAACTTCGTTGAAGTACAGCGCTCCATGGCAGCAGATTCCTTGTCCGCAGCGCGACGGACTCCGATTATCGGCGCCTTCCCCAAGATGTTCGTGCCCTTCATAGTGGTCATCCCCGGCATGATTGCCGGTGCTACAGTAGCCCCCATTATGGACGGCAGTGCCAAGCCAAATGATGCCATGTTGTACCTCATGCGCGATCTCCTCCCTAGCGGTCTACTCGGGGTGGCTCTCGCTGGTCTCTTGGCCGCATTTATGGCTGGAATGGCTGCCAATATTTCCGCGTTCAACACCGTGATCTCCTACGATATTTGGCAAACATACGTAGTCAAAGACCGAGAGGATAGTTATTATTTAGGCTTTGGTCGTCTTGCTACTGTAGCCGCAACAGTAATCGCGATTTTCACCGCCCTGATCGCGCAGAACTTCGGCAACGTGATGGATTATCTCCAGACTCTCTTTGGGTTCTTCAACGCTCCGCTCTTTGCCACCTTCATACTCGGTATGTTCTGGAAGCGAATGACCCCCACCGCCGGCTGGGTGGGCCTGGTCTGCGGTACTCTTTCTGCCATTATTTACTGGGTTCTAGCCACGTTCTCCGGCTCAGAGGCGGCTCTGTTCAATCTTCCGGGTCAGGGCACAGCCTTTGTTGCCGCATCCCTAGCTTTCGCTGTCGATATCGCCATCTCCATTGCTGTCTCTGCTCTTACGGTACCTAAAGCCGATCATGAGATGGTGGGCTTCGTACGCTCGGTAACCCCTAAGGAGGACTTGAGCGATGCTGCCGAGGTAGGTGTGGCCTGGTATAAGCGCACAGTTCCACTGGGTGCCCTATGCATGGCTATGGTCATCGTTCTTAATATCGTCTTCGCTTAAACCACAGTAAAGGACCAGCACAATGGCTCATCCACGTTCAATCAAAGCGAGTGCCTTTGATATCCGAAACGTAATCGGCGCCCTCATCGGCATCTATGGCGTCATCCTTGTTTTCGCTTACCTCGCCATCGACCCAGGTATCGACCCCAGCACCGGTATGCCCAAAGATGCCGGTTATAACCTCTGGGTTGGTCTCGCGATGGTGGGCTGCGCCGCAGTATTTTTCCTGTGGGCAAAACTGAACCCGGTCATACCGGAAGTCAAAGAGCACTAAGACTCATGACTGATATACGGGTAACCCGCACAACGCTTGCCGACGGCCGCGAACTGATATATTTCGACGACGATCCCAGCTATACGACCGGCGAGAAAACGCGTGAGCTTACCGACCCTCGCGATTTACCCGCGGCGACCACCGAATCAGAGATGCGCTGTGACCCCCTCACTGGGGACTGGGTAGTGTATGCCGCGCATCGCATGAATCGGACTTTTATGCCGCCGGCGGACCTCAACCCCCTCGCCCCCTCGCACCCGGGTAAACACCCCACCGAAATCCCTGCTCGAGACTACAACGTCGTGGTCTTTGAAAACCGATTCCCGTCTTTGTCTACCCATATGCATATTCCCGATGATTTCGCCCACCTGGTCGACGGTATCGAGTTGGTGCCGCGCCAGCCGGCATATGCCCGCTGCGAGGTCGTATGTTTTACACCTGAAGCGTCCCAATCATTTAAGGACCTCAGCCTGACTAGGGCGCGCACAGTGATAGAAGCGTGGGCGCATCGGACAGCTGAACTCTCTCGTATTAAGGGGGTGAGACTGGTATTTCCCTTCGAAAATAGGGGAGAGGAGATCGGGGTCACTCTCCAGCATCCCCACGGCCAGATCTATTCCTATCCCTTCCTCCCCGCCCGCGCTCAAGCGATTGTCAATCGCGCCCGGGCGCACCAAGAACGCACTGGTCGAGATCTTTTTGATGATTACCTCACTGCCGAGCTAGAGGCAGGGACACGAATTGTGGTAGCGGGAAAACAGTGGGTGGTATTTGTCCCCGCAGCAGCTAAGTGGCCAGTCGAACTGATGGTCATGCCGCGTCGACACGTGGCAGACTTTGCGGAGTTGAGCAATCCCGAAAAAGATGAGCTCGCTCGTATCTATCTCACCGTATTACAAGCTCTCGATCATTTCTTTGAGGGCGTCGACAAAACTCCTTATATCGCTGGATGGAACCAAGCGCCAGTTGGTGCGGATCGAACATTCGGCAGGCTACACCTGCAGTTATTTTCCCTTATGCGATCACCACACCGCTTGAAATACTTAGCGGGGTCAGAGTCAGCTCAGGGCGCTTGGATCTCCGATACAACACCTGAGCGGATCGCTCAACGCTTCCGAGATCTTTTAGAAGGGAAGATTGATGTCTTATAGCCCACGTTGGATGCAGACACACGGCGACGGTGCCGGTGCTAGCCTGGCACGAGAGTTATTTGTTCGCACATTCAACCGAGCCCCAGAAATCACTGTTGCCGCGCCGGGGCGAGTCAATTTGATCGGGGAACACGTAGATTATGCTGGCGGTATATGTCTTCCCTTCGCGCTGGGTCAGCGCAGCTATGTAGCGATCGCACGTAGAGATGACCGGAAACTCGCCGTCGTCTCGGATTGGCCTAATGCTGAGATCGAGTCTATAGATCTTCGCGATATTGGCCCCCAACATCCCGCTTCTTGGGCTGGTTATGTCGTTGGTTCAATTTGGGCCGCGTACCAAGCGGGAGTCATTGACGAGCAAGGTTTCGATATTGCGGTCGTCTCCGATGTGCCCGTGGGAGCTGGATTATCCAGTTCGGCTGCGATCGAGTGCTCGGCCGCCCTAGCCGCGGTGGAATTAATCCACCCAGGAAATCTCAACGATGAGATTCGCGAGCACCTTGTCGTAGCCACCATGCGAGCGGAAAACGAGATCGTAGGAGCCTCGACCGGCGGGCTGGATCAAAAGATTTCGCTCTTTGCGCGTCCCGGACACGCTCTTGCAATAGACTTCGGTGATAACAGCAGTCAGCACGTTCCTTTTGATATCGAGTCGGCGGGCTTAAGCCTACTGATTTGTAATACTAACGCCCCTCATTTCCTCGGCGATGGGCAGTATGCTTCACGGCGAGCAGTTATCGATGGGGTTGCCCACGCGGCGGGAGTTTCCACACTTCGCCAGGTGGAGGATCCTTTCGAGGTGGCGGCAAGCTGGGCAGCTAAGAACCAGCCCGCTAGCCAAAGCGCACAACAGTGGCAAGAGGTGGTGTATCGCAGGGTCAGGCATGTCGTTTCGGAGATAGACCGTACTGCTGAGGCCATCAATAGACTCAAAGCCAACGATATCGCTGGTTTTGGCACGTTAATGTGGCAGTCGCACGCTTCATTGCGTGATGATTATGAGGTGTCTACTCCAGAACTCGACCTCGTTGTCGAAGAAGCGCGAGCCATGGGCGCCCTCGGAGCGCGCATGACCGGGGGAGGCTTTGGCGGAAGTGCCATCGCTCTTGTGCGAACCCACGACGCTACCGAGTTAGCTCGCCGGATAGACACCAAGGCTAGGGATCAGGGGTTCCCGATACCGGAATTCCTCCTCGCAACGCCAAGCTACGGGGCTCGTCGACTCGACTAGATCCTACGGTCCGATCCTTCTGAGAAGGATCGGACCTTTTTAGCGCTTCCGCATTTGCTCTACACTATTAGACAGCAAACGCGAGAAAGAGGTTTTCATGACAATCAAAGTGGGTGTGCTGGGCGCACACGGACGCGTCGGACAAGCAATCGTCGACGGCATCAAATCTCAGGAGGATCTGGAGCTCTCAGCCGCTCTTGATCGCGGTGATGACCTGGCACAATTAGTTCAGACAGGAACCGAAGTCATTGTGGACTTCACCACACCGTCATCGGTGATGGACAATCTCGAATTTTGCCTACGTCATGGCATTCACTGTGTGGTCGGGACTACTGGTTTTACCCAGGAGCGCCTCGACCAGGTGCACAGGTGGTGTGATGAGGGCAAGGCTCACTGCCTCATCGCCCCTAACTTTGCCATCTCAGCTGTGCTGACCATGCATTTTGCTAGGATAGCGGCGCGTTTTTTCGAATCCGCCGAAGTCGTGGAATATCACCATCCTAAAAAACTCGATGCCCCGTCAGGAACTGCTATTCATACTGCGGAAATGATCGCTCAGGCGCGCGCTGCCGCTGGAATGGAAGCGATGCCAGATGCGACAGAGCAAAGCCTGGAAGGAGCACGGGGGGCGCTCGTCGATGGGGTACCAGTGCATGCGGTGAGAATGACGGGCATGGTTGCGCACGAAGAGGTTATCTTTGGCACCCAAGGACAGTCCCTGACTATTCGCCAGGATTCTTATGATCGGTCTTCTTTTTGGCCAGGAGTCTATGAGGGCATCCAACAGATTGGGAAGCACCCGGGTCTAACCGTAGGCCTCGAGCACTACCTGGGTTTTGGTAGCAATGGCTAAGACTGCCCACTTACGCGTCGAGTTAATTGCGTGTAGTTCCTTCTATGCACCCTCAGATATCGAGTGGGATACTCCCCCAGAAACCCCAGATTCGGAGGCTCTCATCGAGTTTGCGGGGCGTGCTTGTTATGAAACCTTTGATAAACCGAATCCTCGCACCGCAGATAATTCCGCCTATATCCGCCACATCATGGAGGTCGGTCACCTCGCATTGTTGGAGCATCCGACTGCGACCCTCTATATACGAGGTTTATCTCGTGCCGCTACACATGAATTAACCCGCCATAGGCATTTCAGTTTCTCGCAGCTGTCGCAGCGATTTGTCCATGCCGAGCATGCTGAGGTTGTCGTTCCTCCATTGATTGATCGGAACGAAGAACTTCGACGCCTGTTTATGGAAGCCGTCGATGAGACTCGATTCGTCTACAACGAGCTTGTTGATGCGCTCGAGCAACAACTCGATGGTGAATCCAACGCACTGCTGCGGAGAAAGCAGGCTCGACAGGCTGCTCGTGCTATTTTGCCCAATGCGACGGAATCGCGAATCGTTGTTTCTGGCAATTTTCGCAATTGGCGCCACTTTATCGGAATGCGCGCGAGTGAGCACGCCGATAATGAAATCCGGGAGGTCGCTGTGCGGTGTGCGGAGGTCTTAAGAAGTGCCGCTCCTGCGGTTTTTTCAGACTTTGAGGTCACCACTTTAAGCGACGGTTCACGTATGGCATCAAGCCCATTTGTTAGCGACTTTTAAGGAATTATTTCCAACCCCTGGGCGGTGGATGCCAAACTTATGCCCAAAAGAAGGTAACGTTGAAGGCCATGAGCAAAGGTTTAGTAGCGCTAACGGGGGCCGAGTATTTCGGCTCGATTTCCGTTGCTATGGTTACCCCCTTTAACGAAAATGGTGAACTTGATCTCGGCGCAGCTGCTAAGCTGGCCCGCCACCTCGTTGATAACGGAGTAGATTCGCTCGTTCTCTCGGGAACGACCGGCGAAGCTCCGACCACCACGCTTACTGAAAAGATCGACCTGCTCACCGCCGTCCGTGAGGAAATAGGAGCAGCGGCCAGAATAATTGCTGGTGCTGGTACTAATAACACACGATCCACGGTGGAAGCATCAAAAGCCTGCGCCGACGCTGGTGCAGATGGGCTTTTAATTGTCACGCCGTATTACTCCAAACCGAGTCAAGAAGGCATTTACCAACATTTCTCCACAGTCGCGAAAGCAACCGAGCTCCCCATCTGTGTTTATGACATACCAGGGCGCACGGGAGTAGCGATCGAGGCGCACACCCTGAGTCGGATAGCGGAACTTCCAACAGTTGCGGCTGTCAAGGACGCCAAGGGAAATATCGCCCTGTCGACTGCACTAATCGATGCGCTCAATCTGGCATGGTATTCCGGTGACGACCCTCTCAATCTTCCTTGGTTGAGTGTAGGCGCCGTCGGGTTTATATCGGTGATCGGGCATCTAGCTCCGCGGCAATTGCGAGAAATGTACGAAAATTTTAACAACGGCAATCTCGCGAAAGCTCGTGAGATTAACGCTTCATTAGCTCCACTCGTGCGTGCCCAAGCGCGCTTGGGTGGAGTGGCCTTTGCCAAAGCTGGTTTAAGGCTGCAGGGCATAGATGTGGGCGAACCCCGCCTACCCAACCTTGCTCCCTCAGTAGAGGAATATGAAGCTCTCAGCCACGATATGAAAATAGCTGGAGTATTAACTAATGAGTGAAACCCGTAGTCGCAACCGACGAGCTGTGCGAAAAGCTGGCTCGCCAGAGACTGCAGACGCCCCAACCTTCATCTCGCCCGAAGGAAGCCCTGATACATCGGGCGCGCCAAGCGAAAAACGCAAGAATGCCACGCAGGGACGTGGCAGAAATAATCGCGGCCCTCAGAAAAATAAAAAGGGTCATGGCCAAGAAAGTGGTCAGCGCGACAGTCGCCGTAATGTGGTGAAATCAATGCAAGGTGCGGATCTTACTGGTCGCCTACCGTTGCCCGGTAAGCCGAAGCGGAACGGTTTGCGCATTTATGCCTTAGGTGGCATTTCGGAAATCGGACGAAATATGACCGTTTTTGAGTACAACAATAAGTTGCTTATTGTCGACTGTGGTGTACTTTTCCCGTCATCAGGCGAACCCGGCGTTGATTTGATCCTCCCAGATTTCGCGCCCATCGAAGACAAATTAGACCAGGTTGAAGCACTGGTGATCACACATGGACACGAGGACCATATCGGCGCCATTCCATGGCTGCTAAAGCTGCGCCCCGATCTCCCCATATTCGCCTCGCGTTTCACGACTGCTCTCATCATGGCAAAATGTCGCGAACATCGAATTCGCCCGAAGATCACGGAGGTAGATAAAGATTCCAACCTCGATCGCGGACCGTTCAATATTCGTTTCTGGCATGTCAATCACTCCATACCCGATTGCTTAGGTGTAGCAATCAAGACTGGAGCTGGCATGGTCGTGATGACCGGCGATATTAAGCTCGATCAAACCCCTCCCAATGGAAAGCCCACCGACCTGCCTGCACTCTCGAGGCTCGGGGATGAGGGGATTGACCTATTCCTGTGTGATTCCACAAACGCCACCACTCCTGGTGTATCTGAATCCGAATCTAATATTGCCCCTGCATTGCGACGTATCATCACCGATGCGAAGCAGCGGGTCATTCTAGCGTGTTTCGCGTCCAACGTTGACAGAGTCCAGGCGGCAATTGACGCCGCTGCGGAGTGCGGACGTAAGGTGGCATTCAACGGCCGCTCCATGATTCGTAATATGGAAATTGCCGAGAAGCTCGGCTATCTCAAGGCCCCGCGTGGAACTATTGTGTCCATGGACGATGCCGGCAAAATGGCTCCATCGAAGGTTCTCCTTATTACTACCGGTACCCAGGGTGAACCGATGGCCGCTCTGTCGAGGATGGCTCGTCGCGAGCACCGCCAGGTTACTGTTCGCGATGGAGACGTTATAATTTTTTCGTCTTCTTTGGTCCCCGGTAACGAAGAGGCTGTATTTGGCGTGATGAATATGTTGGCTCAAATCGGAGCCACCGTAATCACCGGTCGAGATGCCAAAGTACACACCTCTGGCCACGGTTATTCGGGCGAGCTATTATTCCTCTACAACGCTGCGCGCCCACGCCACGCGATGCCTGTACACGGTGAATGGCGACACTTGCGCGCCAACAAGGAACTTGCCATTGCCACAGGTGTGCCGCGGGAAAATACTGTACTAGCGCAAAACGGTGTGGTCGTCGATATGGTCGACGGCAAGGTAGAGATCGCGGGTCAAATCCCTATTGGGCACCTCTATGTGGATGGCGTAACCATGGGCGATATCGATCAAGAAGTGCTTGATGATCGCACGGCCCTTGGCGAAGGAGGTCTTATCTCTATCACTGCTGTGATTGATAATCGCACAGGCCGTCTCCTCGAAGCCCCCACAGTGCAAGCTAAGGGCTTCTCTGAGGATGCTATAGCGATGATGCCCGAGGTTAAAGATCTAGTTTCCACCACCATGAATGATCTCGCGGCGGAAGGGGAGAACGATCCCTATCGTATGGTGCAACAACTGCGGCGAAAAGTCTCCCGCTACGTGGAGCAGACATGGCGTCGTAAGCCAATGATTATGCCCACGGTGGTGCCAATGTCTTCAGATAACAGCACTCCGATACCCGATGAGGATGTGCGTCGCTCGCGTCCGAGTTGGTAACTAAAAAATCCCCGCCTCATTCAGACGGGGATTTTTTATGTCGAGCTTATGCCAAAGCAAAAGAAGATCGGTAGGCTAAATATATGACTCTTTCATCTTCCGAACGTTCCCGCTTGGCTGCCCTTTTTCGAGATACTGACCCCTCGGCGCCTACACTGTGTGGCCAGTGGAACGCCAAAGATCTTCTTGTTCACCTGGTGGTGCGTGAAAATGAGTTTCCAGCCGCTTTGGGTATTGTGAGCTCCCGATTTGAAGGTAGCTTGAAAAAACAGTCCGAGAAGGCGGCGAACCGTGACTACCAGGAACTTATCGATTGCTTTGAACAAGGTCCAGGTGCTTTGAGCCCGTTTCGATACCTTGATCGTTTCGTTAATGCTGCAGAGTTCTTTGTTCACCACGAGGATTTACGTCGTGGATCGGAGCCGGACTCGGTGGCACCCCGCAACTTTACCGATGCGGAAAACAAAGAACTCTATACTTTGCTGAAGTGGCTCGCACCGATGATGTTGCGGAGTTCACGTGTGCCCGTCGTCATCGAACCTCACGGTTTCCAACGGTTTGTGGGAAAAAACAAGCGTGGGGTCGCCACTAAAGGGGACCAGGTGGCAAGGATTCGGGGTGATGTGGGTGAAATCCTGCTCTATCTCTACGGCCGCGATTGGGCTCATGTCGATATCGTCGATGACTATGACGGAATCGATCGATCAAGTCTCTGAGGTTGATCGAGGGAAAATACGGTTCGAAAGTGTTTCAAATGTGAATAGTGTGATTTTTGAGGTTAAGCTTTAAGACATGACTGCCAAAAGCACTTCCTCCAGCCGCGGAGGGGCCGGATCTAAACGTCCCCCCTCACGTTCTGGTGACAGATCATCTCGCAGAGCACCAGAAAGACGAGTGAGCACAACGGCATTTGCCGCCTCGGGCAATTACGCTCGTTCGGCCAGACGTGCGGCTGAATCATCCGAGGAACGCACAGGCTCCGCCCTGAAGGCGGTGGGTGGGGGACTGGGCACCCTCTTTTCAGCAGCAGCCCACGGCGTGGGTACTCTGACACGATCCGTAGCTGGTCAAGAAGACGACCTCTATCCTCTGGACGAAGACCACCCCAACGAGAACCAGGAATTCGAAGAAGATACACGTGATGCTGAGAAGGAATCTCACCGAGACAGCTTCGGACTCGTCCTTATTGGTTTAGCCATCGTTCTCGGGGCTTCTGAATGGTTAAGCATCGCAGGTCCCATTGGGCAGTGGATTTCCACGGTGGCACACCTTCTCGTTGGTGCTGGCGCGTATATCCTCCCGATTATTCTTCTCGTTGTTGCCGTATTAGTCATGCTTGAGAAGCAGCCCAGCCTTAATATGAAGGGTTCCATGGTGCTTGGCGGTGGCTTGATAGTGCTATCAATGTTGGGACTATGCCATATTTTCGCCGGTCTTCCTGACAAGTGGTCGCAGCGCCAGTTGGCCGGTGGCGCCTTGGGTGCTTATATCGGTGGGCCTTTGGCGCAGGGCTTTAGCGGCTTTATCGCCGTGCCCCTGCTATTTATCATCATCATCTACGGCGCGCTCAAGCTCACAGGTATCAGCATCAGAGAGTGCATCGACGCCGCAACAGAATTTGTCGAGCAGCGCCGCAATCAGAACGACGAACTCAACGGGGATGATGAGGACGAATATTCCGAGGCCGAGGAAGACACAACTATCGCTCGCCGAACTCGCCCAGCGCCCGCGGAGATCCGACCACCGTATCAACGTGTGCGCCGTATAGAAAATAATCCGCAGCTGCTCTTTGGGGGCGGCCCGATGGAGAACTACCCCGTCAATGAAGCATCGGAAACCGATGAATTCCCAGTGGTCCCGGAGCAAACAGTTATTCTGCCCCGGCCAACGGAAGAACGGACCGAGTCCGCGGCACCCGTGGTTGCTTCACAACCAATGGCAGAACCGACTGAGGCCGCAGCGCCCGCGTCTGATTCGCGACCAACTCTCATAGGTCCCGTGGATGAGCATACAGACCCCGCGTCGGTCGAAGAGGACGTGGAGCCCGCCTCAGCGCCACAGATTATTCACTCTGATTACGAAGTACCCTCAACCAAACTTCTAGTGAACGGGGCGCCGCCTAAGGGGCACTCGGCGGCTAACGACCGCATGATTGAGGCCATCAGTGCGGTCTTCGAGGAATTTAAGGTGGACGCCCATGTGGTGGGACTGAGCCGAGGGCCTACAGTGACTCGATATGAGGTCGAATTGGGCCCGGGCGTTAAGGTTTCGAAGATCACAAACCTGCAGTCTAATTTAGCCTATGCAGTGGCCACTGATAACGTACGGCTGCTCACCCCAATTCCTGGCAAATCTTTGGTAGGTATCGAAGTCCCCAATGCGGATAGGGAAGTAGTTCGCCTGGCTGATGTCCTCAACGCACCTGCCATCCATGGCGATCATGATCCGATGCTGGTGGGACTAGGCAAGGATATCGAGGGCGAATTTGTGGCACACTCGGTCCAGAAGATGCCCCATCTACTCGTGGCCGGTTCCACAGGTTCGGGTAAGTCTGCTTTTGTAAATTCACTTCTAGTATCGCTGCTGACCAGGGCGCGGCCGGAAGAAGTCCGCCTGATTTTGGTGGATCCGAAGATGGTGGAGCTTACGCCCTATGAAGGTATTCCGCACTTAATCACCCCCATCATTACCCAGCCAAAGAAAGCCGCTGCTGCACTGCAATGGTTGGTCGAAGAAATGGAACAGCGATATATGGATATGAAATCCACTCGCGTGCGTCATATCAAGGACTTCAACCGTAAAGTAGAAAATGGCGAAATTCAGACTCCACTGGGTTCACAGCGTGAATATAAACCGTATCCCTATATCGTGTGCATCGTCGATGAGCTAGCCGATCTCATGATGACCGCGCCGAAGGAAATCGAAGAGTCCATCGTGCGCATTACCCAAAAGGCGCGTGCCGCAGGTATTCACCTCGTCCTTGCTACGCAGCGACCCTCCGTAGATGTGGTGACTGGGCTCATCAAGACAAATGTGCCGTCCCGCCTGGCTTTTGCTACCTCATCCCTGACCGATTCTCGTGTGATTTTAGATCAGGCAGGCGCTGAAAAACTCATCGGCATGGGCGACGGTCTGTTCATCCCACAAGGCGGCCGGGCGAAACGAATTCAAGGTGCGTATGTAACCGATGAAGAAGTACAAGCAGTAGTCGACGCCGCTAAATCCCAAGGTGAGCCAGAATATACTGAGGGCGTAACCGAGGACAAAGCCGCCGAGGCGAAGAAGAATATAGACGAAGATATCGGAGGCGATCTGGATGATCTGCTGCAAGCAGTGGAGCTAGTAGTAACCTCTCAGCTGGGATCCACCTCGATGCTGCAGCGCAAGATGCGCATCGGTTTTGCCAAGGCAGGCCGGCTGATGGATCTTATGGAATCGCGCGATATCGTCGGCCCTTCGGAAGGATCGAAAGCTCGGGAAGTTATTGCCAAACCAGAGGAATTAGAATCAATCTTGTGGCTGCTAAAAGGAGCAGATCCCGAGCAAGCGCCGCGTGAGGAGGACGACACAAATATTGTGACCTACAACCCCACAGGCAACGCCTTCTAGGGCGCGGATCCTAGGCCGCTGCATGGCTGTGCTAGCATCGTAGATCGTTGGAGGGGAGTACCCCGGTGACAACGTGAATCGTCAGCACGTGATTTATAAAGCACGCTTTATAGGGATCCGGTTCCGTTGGGCTAGTACCTGGTGCTGGCTGGGAGAGACCTCTGGCTTATTCGGAAAAATATTGTCCTCGAATGAGACCGGAGGTCTTTTTAATGGAAGTCAATCTTCTAACATGGGTTATTACCTGTGCTGTAGTGAGCGGATTTTTTATCTTCGATTTCTACTCCCACGTTCGCACCCCCCACGAACCGACCCTCAAAGAAGCAGCGTGGTGGTCTGCCTTCTATGTTGCACTAGCTGTTGCCTTCGGAGGTTTTCTGTGGCTGACCTGGGGCGAACCGGGTAATCCCCACCAACACGGAATCGAATTCTTCACTGGTTATATCACCGAAAAAGCGCTGAGCGTTGATAACCTATTTGTTTTCGCGCTGATCTTGGGATCCTTTAAGGTACCACGCAAATACCAGCAGAAAGTCTTGCTCATCGGGATAGCCTTGGCACTCATTCTGAGACTGATTTTCATCCTGGCGGGCGCAGCTTTAATCAGCCTGTGGTCAGATGTCTTCTATATCTTCGGCATCTTCTTGCTGTATACCGCGATCAAGCTCATTGTGGATGAGGTTCGCGATGCTCCCGAGACTGCCCCTGACGATATGTGGGTCATTCGGATGTTGCGAAAAGTCGTGCCTGTTACGAGTGGCTATGAAGGTGACCACCTCTTCGTGCACAAGAAGGGTAAATTCGCGGTCACTACTCTTTTCGTCGCGCTCTTAGCCATTGGATTGATCGATGTTATGTTTGCTCTCGATTCAATCCCTGCCATCTATGGAATTACTACTGAACCTTATATTGTCTTTACCACCAATGCGCTGGCTTTATTGGGCTTGCGTCAGATGTACTTCCTCCTCGACGGCCTCCTCGATCGCTTGGTTTATCTCTCCTACGGACTAGGGGCGGTCTTGTCCTTTATCGGCGTCAAGCTTATCTTGCACGCGCTACACGAGAATAGTGTGCCCTTTATCAACGGCGGTGAACCTGTCAGTGTTGTGGAAGTGGATACGCTGACATCCCTTTTCATCATCGTGGGAATTTTGGCGGTGGCAATTATCGCCTCGCTGATCAAATCGAAGAAAAACTCCCCAGCATAACTAACTAGTGAGAGAGGGCCTGACGGTGAACGTCGGGCCCTCTCTCACGTTCATATCTTCTCTATTCAAATATATTTAAGCACTACCAAAGATATTGAGCACCGGATTCCAGGTATGGAAGTGCCGTTTCTCCAGAGCACCTGAGGTGAAGAAGGGATCATGATCGAGAAGTTCTCGAGCTTGATTGAGATCGGCTCCATCTGCTAACTGGATGATAATAAGTGCACCGCCCTTCCCATCCGTATACGGGCCTGAGCCGATGAGAATTCCTTGTTCCTTGAGCTTGGCTAGAAAACTGCGATGCTGAGGACGGATCTCGGCAATGGTAGGACTAGTAGGGGAGTAGCTGTATTCAACTGCGAAAACTGTCATATTTAATAGTCTAGTCTCCAGCAATTTCGAGAGCTGAAAGAGGCTGCTAAAATCGGGAAATATGAATGCTCCCAGCCCCGATCAACTCAAGCCAACTAACCTCAATATTCCCAATATTCTTACTAGTTTAAGGATTATTGTTGTTCCGCTCTTCGTCTGGCTGGTCCTCACCAGTGAGAGTACGCGGCCTGGATGGATGTGGGCCTCTTTTGTGGTTTTTGCGGCGCTGATGATCACCGATAAATTGGATGGCGATATCGCTCGCTCGCGTAACCTCATCACCGATTTTGGTAAGATCGCCGATCCCATAGCTGACAAGACATTAATGGCGGGCGCGTTTATTTCTCTTAATATTACAGGCGCTCTCCCTATCTGGGTCACCGTTATTATTCTCGTCAGGGAAGTTGGCATCACGGTGTGGCGGATGGTGGAGCTACGCAAGGGTCGCATCGTCCCTGCTTCGAAGGGTGGAAAATTCAAAACGGTTTTGCAGACAGTGGCGGTGGCGCTCTACTTGATTCCGCTACCAGACTATATGGGCTTCATTGTCGCATTATTTATGTATATAACTGTGGCAGTAACAGCGCTAACGGGTGTGCAGTATCTTATCGACGCCGCTGCGGTGAAGAAGGCTAGGGGGTGAACACCGACCTCGCTATCCGCGTTGTTGCACGTTTGCGCGCCAATTCGCAAACGTTGAGTGTGTGTGAATCACTGAGTGCGGGGCTGCTGGGAGCCACGATCACCGGCGTTGCCGGGGCAAGTCAGGTATTTCGCGGGGGCCTGATAACGTATGCCACTGATACTAAACAACAGTTGGCTCATGTCCCGCAGCATATTCTCGAGGATTTCGGGCCGGTGAGTCCGCATACCGCACGAGCTATGGCGCAGGGTGCTCGGAATGTAGTGGGAAGCGATTGGGCAGTGGCGCTCACCGGAGTGGCAGGCCCTGATGAGCAAGACGGTCACCCCGTAGGTGAAGTATGGGTGGGTTTAGCTACCCCAGAAGGTCAGGTATCCGCATATTCTGCGGCTCAGATTCTCGGTAGTGCTTCATATCTTTGCGGCGACCGCGACGCCATCCGGTATTTAGCTGTTAGGGCTGCCTTGAGGATTTTCCTGGAATCTAGTTCGGGAACTTCTGCGATAGCTAGAACGTTAGCTGAGTGATGATGAAATATACTGCAGTTATTGAAAAGCCCAAGCCAAAGGCTTCGGAGCCGCTGCTGCGGCAAGCTCTTGGTGCAGCACTACGTGCCTTTCGCGCCGAGCGAGGCGTCACGCTGCGAGAACTCGCAGAAATATCACGAGTATCGCCCGGGTACCTCTCAGAGCTTGAGCGTGGACGCAAAGAGGTGTCCTCAGAACTATTGGCTAGTGTCTGTCATGCGCTGGGAACCAGTGTTGCCGATGTTTTAATTGAGGCTGCTGGGTCCATGGCGCTCAGTAACGCTGAGCCGGAGCTCGTTGGCGTCTAAAGGCTTTCTAGGTAGGAGAGCGTGCGATCGTCTAAGATGGACGTGCAGATCTTTATCACTAATACTCGTTCCTGAAAGGGGCTTAATTCCCGATGGCTAACCCGTTTACTAAAGGCTGGAAATATCTCATGGCTCTCTTCGATAGCAAAATCGAAGAGCATGCCGATCCGAAGGTTCAAATTCAGCAAGCTATTGAGGATGCCCAGCGCCAGCACCAGGAACTCTCGCAACAAGCTGCGGCAGTGATCGGAAATCAGCGTCAATTGGAAATGCAATTGAATCGGCGTCTTGCTGAAATTGAAAAACTTCAGGCTAATACGCGTCAGGCACTGCAGTTAGCAGATAAGTCTCGCGCTGCTGGCGACGATCAGAAGGCGCAGGAATACGAAAACGCTGCCGAGGCTTTTGCTGCCCAGCTCGTAACCGCAGAGCAATCTGTAGAGGATACTAAGCAGCTACATGATCAAGCTCTGCAGCAAGCAACGGCAGCGAAAAAAGCAGTAGAACGCAACTCCATGGCCCTGCAGCAGAGGGTAGCTGAGCGGACGAAGCTGCTTTCGCAGTTAGAGCAAGCAAAGATGCAGGAGAAGGTGGCTGATTCCATCACCTCGATGAATTCGATTACCGCGCGTAATACCCCTAATTTGGATCAGGTGCGCGAGAAAATCGAGCGTCGTTATGCCAATGCGCTGGGGACCGCTGAGCTTGCCGAGAACTCGGTTGGTGGTCGCATGGTCGAAATCGAGCAGGCCGGAGTGCAGCTTGCTGGACATTCTCGTCTCGAGCAGATACGCGCAGAGATGGCTACTAGCGAGAAAAAGGCAATTAGCGGAGACGACCCCGTGACCCGCCGTCTTGATGAACTCCGCGACGAATCTTAGATAATAGTCTGCAGAAGAAAAGGTGTCCTTTCAAGGGCACCTTTTCTAGTCTCCAACTCCTCGTGCCCACAAAGCATCAGCAATACCGCGGGCACGGCGAATAGCCCGGATGATCACAGGGGTTCCAAAAGCTAAGACCGAGAAATCGGCGCCGCGTGCTTTGCGAGCATCGAGGACCTCATTGACGGTACTCAGCATCACCGGAATCAGACGTAAGGTCAGTGAGATGGCTAGCACAATGGCATCGACATTCATCCCATATCTAGCTAGTGGTCTGAGATAAAACTCTAGAGAATCCATGAGATCCTCGAGCCGAGTGGTGAGAGTAAAAAGCGTAGCGAGCACTAGTGCCGAAAAAATAACCAGCACCAATCTGGCCCCCTCGGCAATCCCAAGCTGCCACGCCTGAAAGAGACCGAGCATGATGAGCACAGGAAGGGCCGGCCATAGTTGGCCCCAAGCCACCTGAAGTGGGATTCTAGCGAGAGCATGAAGGGCCAGACCCGCCCCTACCAAAACCAGAGCTAGATAGACGCTATGCACCCAGATTGTTGTGGTCACAACGAAAATAAAAAGAAAGAGAAATTTCCAGATGGGAGCCAAGCGATGTATGACCGTGTCTCGGTCGATATAAACCCCGAGGGGAACAGAACGAATCATGCCGTCATCTCCTGCATGAGAGTCTCATAGCTCGCAATGACGTCCTCGGGTTTGCCGTCAGCATAAATTCGATGATCATGAATGAGCAGCACGCGATCGAAATCGCGAATGAAATCTAGGTCGTGGGTAACCACGATCAGTTGCTGGGGGAGACGAGCAAAAGTCTTCTTTATCTCGAGCCTATTGCGCATATCGAGCAAGGTTGTAGGCTCGTCGGCAATTATGATATCTGGTTCGACCATCATGACACTAGCTAAAGCGAGGAGCTGTTTTTGGCCGCCGGATAGAAGATGCGGCGAGTGATCGTGGTGGGAAGCCAGGCCAAATTGCTCGAGTATGTCCTTTACCCGTTTTTGACGGTCGCTTTTGGGAAGCTTGAGGCGGCGCAGAGAAAAAGCAAGATCCTCGGCAACAGTAGGCATCACAATCTGATTATCGGCATCCGAAAAGACAAAACCTACTTTTCTGCGAATCTCTTTGCCCTTTTTGGCTACATCGATCCCATCCACGGTGACAGTACCGGTCGAGGCTTCGCTGAGACCGTTGATCAGCCGGATTAGAGTGGATTTACCACCGCCATTTGCCCCTATGATACCGATGCGCGACTCAGTGAGCTCGGTGGAAATATCACTAAGCACGAGCCGATCATCGTAGTTGACGGTTACATTCTCGAATGCGATGACGCTCATGGGGATACTTTCGTTAAAAGCGCTGCACAGGGCTGTCCCCGTAGCAGCGCTAATGAATGCTTGTTTTATCGACGCTTGAGGTCTGGGAAAGCAGCATGAACTGCGAGGGCGATGAAGATGATGAACACAACCTTGGCAATATCAGGAAGAATGAACGGTCCTTGAGCCACTACCGCAGCAGTCAAATCCATGTTAGCGCGCAGCATTAACCCGACAACGCCGAAGAAATACTGCAGTAATAGGCCGGCGAAACCACCCAGAGTGATGAAGAGTGTGCTGCGTGCGCGGTCTGAATTGGGGGCACGATAGGCAATGAGACCTGCCACGAATGCAGCGCATACATAACCTACAAGATAGCCCACTGTGGGGCCAGCGAGGGCGGCGAAAAGAGTGCGTCCCCCCGCTAGGATTGGGAGGTTCAGTAGACCGATGCCCAAGAAAAGCAGAGCTACGCTAAGTCCGCGCTTCGGACCAAGAACGAGCCCAGCGAGAATTATGGCAGCGTTTTGCAATACAATAGGCACACCGGCTGTACCGATGGGGATGGCAACGAAGCCTAGAACAATGATCAGAGCTGTAAATACAGCAATATAGGCAAGATCTTGGACGCCTGCGCGTGAAGAGGACGAATTCATATTCATAACCATAGTATTTAACGCCGTTCAAGAAAAGCAGCCGCTCAATATATGGCTAAACTATCCCTATGCGATTGACGGAATTTCACCAATTGGTTAATGAAGAATTCGGCTCGGCTCATGGTGCCTGGCTGGTCGATAGTCATGTTATCGAAAAATTTGGCAAAACTGCTCGGCAGTTACTAGCCGAGGGTACCGAAGTGCGAGAAATCTGGTGGGGGCTTTGTCACGATTTCCGCATTCCAGAGGAGCGCTGGCTCGGTCAAGATCTTTAGAGTTGACAGAGCGCTAAGATTTCTTTTCGAACATATGTTCCTGTAAGCTAACGGTTCGAACCATCTCATTTATTATGATTACACACAGATCGTTAAGGAACTGCAACTAATACAGAGCAGTCTTATAGAAGATGAATGCGGAGTGTTCGTTATAGCATCCCGCCTAAGACTGCCGACAAGAAAGAAGAATGCCCTATGGCTCCGAAGAAAACCACTAAATCTAAAGCGCCAGCTGGAAGCGACCGGACTAAAGCTCTAGATGCAGCGCTCGCTCTTATTGAAAAGGAGATTGGCAAAGGTGCTGTGATGCGTCTGGGTGACGAGAAACGTCCACCTATTAGTGCGATTTCCTCTGGCAATACCGCAATCAATATCGCCCTTGGTATCGGTGGTTTTCCCCGCGGGCGCGTGGTAGAGATTTACGGTCCAGAATCTTCCGGTAAAACCACGGTAGCTCTGCACGCCATTGCAGAGGCGCAGAAGGCTGGCGGAATAGCGGCATTTATCGACGCTGAGCATGCTTTAGATCCTGAATATGCGCGTAAACTCGGTGTTGATACTGATGCGCTGTTAGTCTCGCAACCAGATCACGGTGAGCAGGCACTTGAGATTGCCGATATGCTAGTGCGCTCCGGTGCCATCGATATTATTGTCATCGACTCTGTCGCTGCTTTGACACCAAAAGCTGAAGTGGAGGGGGAGATGGGCGATTCTCACGTGGGACTGCAAGCCCGTTTGATGAGCCAGGCGCTGCGCAAAATGACTAGTGCTCTTTATAATTCAGGGACTACGGCGATTTTTATTAATCAGCTTCGAGAAAAAATTGGAGTGATGTTCGGTTCTCCCGAGACCACTACAGGTGGAAAAGCGCTCAAATTCTACGCTTCAGTACGCTGTGACGTGCGTCGTATCCAAACCCTGAAGGATGGCCAAGATGCCATTGGTAACCGGACTCGGTTGAAGGTGGTCAAGAATAAGGTTTCGCCTCCCTTTAAGGTTGCCGAATTCGACATCATGTACGGGGAGGGTATTTCTCGTGAATCTTCATTGATCGATCTGGGCGTTGATAACGGCATCATTAAAAAATCCGGTTCCTGGTTTACTTACGAGGGAGATCAGCTGGGACAGGGCAAGGAAAAAGTGCGGATTAATCTCCGCAATAGTCCAGAGTTGGCTGATGAGATCGAGCAAAAAATCCTACAAAAGCTTAAAGTGGGCGAGTATGCCGATACTGACGATGAACTCAGCGATGAGCCAGTAGATCTCGTGCCCAATGTTGATTTTGATGACGAGGACTAAAAAACTTCCACAATGACGTCGCACGCGCAAACACTCGCCGAACTGAAGAAAGCTCTTAACAATTACGCCGGAGATGGCAGCTCCCTATTCGACAAGGAAAAGGACAAACTTAAACAGCAAATCCGTAGGCGCGCCTTGTTGCTCCTCGATCAGCGGCCACGCTCCGAAGCGGAACTGCGATCGCGGTTGATGGATATGGAGTTCGCGGAAGCACTTATCGAGGAAGTCATTCACGATTTTCGCTCTTCGCGCCTTCTCGATGACGAGAGTTTCGCTTTTGAGTGGGTGCGACAGCGTCATGAGAAGAGGTGTAAGTCGAAACAGGCCCTAGACCACGAGCTTCGCGACAAAGGAATTGTTAAGGACCTCAGGCTAAAAGCACTCGCTCAAATCGACGAAAACGACGAGTATCGCGCCGCTCTAGCTCTTGCTGAGAAAAAGGCTCGGAGTGTACATACAGCCCCCTCTGATTACCAGGATTACCAAAAATTTCTGCGTCGTATTGTCGGCGTATTAGCGCGGCGCGGGTACTCAGATTCTCTAAGCCTAAACATCGGACGATCAGTGCTGGATGAGCGAATCAGTGAACTAAGCTCAGCGCGTAAGTTATAAAAGCACTCTAAAATCGCCCAGGGTCGCGCAGATCCTTGTGGTTTGGATCGTGCCAATCAACTATAACGGAATCCTTGGTATCGATTCCAGGATCGGGTTGATAGGGGACCGTGGCGAAAATATTCCGCCGAGCGCGCCCGGCGCGCAATTGGCGTTCCACCCTTTCCGCGAACACGGTGAGGGTGTAGTTGATGAGAATCATAATGGCTGCCACCACGACAAGTGAGGCTAGATAATTTCGGTTGAATGCCGATGATTGAATACCCTGTCTGACTACCTCTACGAAACCAATCTGATAACCTAGCGCCGAATCTTTAATAGCGATCACCGCCTGAGCGATCAACGCCGGCAACATAGCGGCAATGGCCTGAGGGAGCATAACTGACCTCATCGTTTGTCCATGACTGAGGCCGAGAGCCGCAGCCGCCTCGTACTGTCCCCTGGGTAAATTCTTCATACCAGAGCGCAAAATTTCGGCTATGACCGAACCGTTGTACAAGGTGAGGGCGATTACGACCGCTGTGAAAGCTAGGTAACGAGGAAACACGATATTGTATACCGCGAGAAGCTGATAAGCGAAGATAATCAGAAGCAGGACGGGAATTGCGCGAAAAAACTCCACGAAGGCAGCGCAATACACAGAGATGATTCGCCATTGCGATAATTTTCCGAGCCCAAGGAGCACTCCGATGGCGATAGCTAGGATGACCGATGCAAAAGCCGACTGCAGGGTACCCAGGAGACCAGGAAGAAGGTAGGTCGTCCACGTATTAGCACGAAGAAAAGGGGTCCACTTATCGGCCTCGAGTTGTCCCTCTCTTCCCAGAATGGTGAAGATCCATCCAGCTATAGCGAGAGCCATAACCAAGGTAGCAAAGGTGTAGATGCGATTGAAGAGACGGCCGCGGGCGCCCGGAGTGTCGTAGAGAACTGTGGCACGAGTAGACATTATTTACTAACCGCCACTTTCTGCGAGACGCGGCCTACGATAAGCCCCATAGGGATCGTAAGAATCATGAAGCCAAGAGCAAAACATCCGAAAATGATCCACAGTTGGTTGGCATTCTTCTCAATAACCTCTTTCATCAAAAGAGATGCCTCAGCTACTCCTATAACCGAAGCTACGGTAGTGTTTTTGGTCAGGGCAATAAGGGTATTGCCGAGAGGGACAACAGCGGCTCTGAATGCTTGGGGGAATACTATAGCGATGAAGGTCTGCCGGAAATTAAGGCCCAAAGATCTCGCCGCTTCCGCCTGGCCGAAGTCCACGGTATTAATCCCAGCCCGCAAGCATTCTGCTACGAAAGCAGAGGTATAGATGGTGAATCCAATCACGGCGAGAC
Source organism: Corynebacterium sp. ES2775-CONJ (assembly GCF_024814515.1). Taxonomy (NCBI): domain Bacteria; kingdom Bacillati; phylum Actinomycetota; class Actinomycetes; order Mycobacteriales; family Corynebacteriaceae; genus Corynebacterium; species Corynebacterium sp. ES2775-CONJ. Next base: position 205,078 of record NZ_JANUXT010000001.1, read on the forward strand.
GGAAGTTATTATCTACGAGATAAGATGTAGAGTCGCGCTGGGCTAATTGCAATCAGAGGGTTTGGTAGAGGCCGAAGGAACAGAGCAGCACGACCAGGGTGAGCGGAGTATTTCTTATTGTATTGATATAGAGGGTGGCTAGCGTGCGCAGGATCCCAATCGGGGACACCCGCATAGATACCAGGATGGTCCCGATGGCCAGCGCCCTAGTGCAGAAAGGATAGTCAGTTTAATGGTGATCCAAAAAGCCGGAAGGATAGCTGGCCCGAGTTGTGCCCATAGTGCATCCATATAGTTCCTTCTCAATAGTTACCTCTACAATAAAGAGGCAAAAACTGCCATCTTCGATGGAAAGCATCTCAAAAATCAGCTGGGCTGATTGAGTGATCTAACCAATAAAGGCAAGGTCTCCTGGGACGTCAGTGGAGACACCAGTGGCATTTTTACCGAGGTTTTTGGTGATGAGCGTTGCAGAATCACCGGAGTCGTACATTTCTTGTAGTGCCTTGTTAACAGCGTCAGTAGCCTCTTGATCATCCTTGGCCAGACCAATGCCATAATGTTCATCAGTGAAAGGCATATCGTCCTTAGTCATCTCGATCACTGTGAAGGCGCCGTCATCCTGAGCTGCGTAGCCATTGAGAATAGTGGCGTCGGTGGTCATGGCATCGACATTGCCCTGGCGCAGCGCCTCCACGCATGAAGAGTAGGTATCATATTCTTGAAGTTGCACGTCTGGAAGCGAGTCCTTGACCTTTTGGGCGGGGGTGGAGCCCGATACCGAACATAAAATCTTGCCAGCACCAAGATCTTCTAGCCTCGTGATTTGGTCATCATCTAAGCGCACGAGTAGTGCCTGATGAGTAAGCAGGTAGGGGCCACCAAAGTTGACAGCTTCATTGCGCGATTTGTTGATCGAATAGGTGGCCGCGATGAGATCGACTTCGCCGTTTTGGATCAATGTTTCGCGTTGCGAAGAAGGACACTCGCGCCATGTTATTTCCGGCTCCTCCCAGCCGTTATCGGCAGCGATTCGGTTGACGATATGGGTGGCAACATCAACGTCAAGTCCGGTGAGTTCCCCCGAGGCTTCTTTGAGGCCGAGTCCAGGTTGATTGAATTTAGTTCCTACTGTGACTGATCCTGCTTCAATATGTGCGATTAGTCCTGCGCCCGACTCCTCGGTAGAACCGCAGCTGGTAAGGGTAGCTAATCCGGCAATTGCGAGGGTGGTCATAGAAGCAATAGAGGTGGAGTGAGAGTTTTTCATAAGTGGTTCTCCTAGAGATTTGTAAAGGGATTTAATTGGATAGGATTTTGCTGAGGAAATCTTGAGATCGCTCGTGCTGCGGATTATCGAAGAAGGACTGAGGATCGCTGTCTTCGATGATTTCACCGTCGGCCATGAAAAGAACTCGGTGCGCAGCCTTGCGTGCGAATCCCATTTCGTGAGTGACGCAGACCATAGTCATACCTTCGTGGGCAAGGTCTGTCATCACGTCGAGAACTTCGTTAACCATTTCAGGGTCTAAAGCAGAGGTCGGTTCGTCGAATAGCATCACCTTGGGTTGCATTGCCAGAGCACGGGCTATAGCAACTCGCTGCTGTTGGCCACCTGAGAGTTGAGCTGGATACTTTTTCGCTTGATTTCCAATTCCAACCCTGTCGAGCAAATCGAGGGCGAGGGCCTGAGCTGTGTTTTTAGGCATACCCCGCACCTTGATGGGGCCGAGCGTGACGTTGTCACGGATGGTCATATGAGGGAAAAGGTTGAATGATTGGAAAACAATGCCCACCTCGCTGCGAAGCCGCGCGAGATCTTTTCCTTCTTCAGGTAGACGCTCACCGTCAATATAGATGGTGCCTTGTTCGATGGTTTCTAGTCTGTTAATCGCGCGACACAGCGTGGACTTGCCCGAGCCCGATGGCCCAATGACGACGACCACTTGACCGCGCGGTATATCGAGGTTGATATTTTTCAGAGCGTGGAAGTCATCGAAATACTTGTTGACGCCATCGAACCTGATAATAGGGAACCAATCAGAGGAGGGGCTCCCATGCCCGTATGTGTTTTGTGTCATAGTTCTAGCCTGGTGATGCTTATGTCACTGCAGTAAGGCGGGTGTGGGAAAAGTAGAAAAAGTGCTGAACGATCACGTGTGGCGGGGGTGAGGTATAAACGGCAGGGTAGTCTGATTAATTCTAAGAATGAAAGTTCTCGATGCAGTTCGTCAAAAATTAAGGCAAGCGCTAGAATCACCCAAGTGTCTGCCACCAATAATCCTTCAGCCCTTACCGATTCATCGCGGTCTCCACTTAGCTACGAGGTTCGCACCTTTGGCTGTCAGATGAATGTCCACGACTCAGAGCGCCTTTCGGGCCTGCTTGAGGAAGCCGGATATCAGCACGTCGCCGAAGGAAGAGACCCTGACCTTATAGTCTTTAATACATGCGCAGTTCGCGAAAATGCCGATATGCGACTGTATGGCACTCTTGGCAATCTGCGTGCACTCAAAGAGCAAAGACCACATATGCAAATAGCGGTGGGGGGTTGCCTGGCGCAAAAAGACAAAGATGTGGTGCTGAAAAAGGCTCCGTGGGTAGACGTAGTATTCGGAACCCACAATATCGGATCACTTCCGGCGCTTCTAGATCGGGCGCGGCACAACAACAAGGCCCAGGTAGAAATCCTTGACGCGCTTGAACAGTTCCCCTCCGTGCTCCCCGCCAAGCGTGAGTCGGCTTATGCGGGCTGGGTATCGGTATCGGTGGGATGTAATAATACCTGTACCTTCTGCATCGTTCCATCTCTCAGAGGCAAGGAAACAGACCGCCGCCCAGGTGATATTCTCAGCGAGGTACAGGCCTTGGTAGATCAAGGCGTTAGTGAGGTGACGTTGCTCGGGCAGAATGTTAATGCCTATGGTGTCCACTTTGCGGATCCAGATTTACCTCGCGATCGTTTCGCTTTTTCCAAGCTGCTGCGTGCCTGCGGGACAATAGACGGTTTGGAGCGATTGCGTTTTACTTCGCCTCACCCTGCTGAATTCACCTCAGATGTCATCGATGCGATGGCTGAGACACCCAATATCTGTCCCCAATTGCATATGCCTCTGCAATCGGGATCCGACAAGGTTCTCAAAGAGATGCGTCGCAGTTATCGGTCAAAGAAGTTCCTCAAAATATTGGAGGAAGTGCGGCACAAGATTCCACACGCTGCCATTACTACCGATATTATCGTGGGCTTTCCAGGCGAAACCGAGGAAGATTTCCAAGCAACTCTTGCTGTGGTAGAACAATCACGTTTCTCTTCTGCCTATACCTTCCAATACTCACCGCGGCCTGGAACTCCAGCAGCCGAGTATGAGAACCAGATACCCAAAGACGTTGTGCAAGAGCGGTACGAACGATTGATAGCACTGCAAGAGCAGATCAGCTTCGAAGAAAACTATAAGCTTATCGGCCGCCAAGTCGAGTTATTAGTGCAAGAAGCAGCAGGACGCAAAAATGAGCTCACCCACCGGCTCTCAGGGCGAGCTCGAGATGGTCGACTCGTTCACTTCGCACCACAAATGCACGCTGACGGTTCTTCGATCGATATTCGCCCCGGCGATATAGTCACCGTGGAAATCACTGGTGCGAAGTCCTATTATGTGACAGCTGACCACGGGGTATTGACCTACCGTGCGACAAAGGCCGGTGATATGAGCGCGCAAGGACAACTACCAACTACCCCGCCAGTTGGCGTGCGCCTGGGCCTGCCTCCCATCGGCCGGCCAGCTCGAGTACCGGACGAACAAGGTGGCTGTTGTTAGGGTGTAGAATGATGCTGCAACAAGCAATATGTTGATGGCGAGGAGAAATAGGTGTCAGCAAAGCTAGAGAATCTTAGCCCAGCACAATTAGCACTTGAGGAGCGGGAGGCATCACGCATCATCTCCTACCGCCCCTATGGGCCCTACCTCCGGCTTGCCCAATTATTCTTCGCGGTGGGCCTGCTCATACCGCATGCGGGTGATATGCGCGGTTGGCAGGTACTCTTCCTTCGCGCACCATCGGAGGGAATCCGCATCGGGATCGCGGAGCAGGTATTTGTTATTGTCTCCGCCCTCGGTGTGCTCGTCATGGGAGGTCTTCTGTTGACGACGTCTCGCACCATATTCGGCTGGGTGGCCTGGCTGCTGAGCGGAGTCGGTCTTGTTAGTTCCGTCTTCGCCTTGTGGATGCGATTGCAGGATAAAGAAGTAGGAGCGGCTCCAGGGATAGGTCCCGGATTTTATCTAGAGGTCGGATCCGTTATCTTTGCGGTAGTAGTGCTGAGCCTGATTGTGTGGCAGCGTACAGATCGGCAAAAGGAGATCGCCCAGATGCGAGCTGCCCGAGAAAACCTGGATGAAGTGGGATACGCCCAGCGCCAGGCGAGGGTAAATCCAGAGACGAATCCACTGCTTATTGATGACAGACGACAGCGAGCATCACGCAAACGAAAAATAAGACCGGTAGACGATTAGAAAAGCGGCCAAGATGGGTATCTTGGCCGCTTATTATTTAGCGATTTTCAACTGCGCTCAACGCAGCATCTGCCCATTCCTGCCACTGCTGAGCTTGCTCACGCAGTGACTGAGCTTTTTTGGCCTGCCCTTTTTCTTCGGCAGCAGTAGCCTGAGCATTAAGCTCCGTAACTTTGGCACTAAACTGAGCGGCGCGCGCCTGCGCCGCGGGATCGGTGCGCCGCCACTGCTCATCGGCAGCCTGAGTCACGCGCTTTTCCAGCTTGCCGATCTTCTGCTCGAATTCGCGCACCCTATCGCGAGGAACAAATCCGATGGCTTCCCACTTTTCCTGCAATTCTCGCAAGTGAGCTCGAGCCTTATCCAGCCCATTCTCGGGGTTGATCAGCGCATCATACTGATCGAGAAGCTCCTGCTTAGCCTGGGCGTTGTGCTCAAATTCCACATCACGCTCATGGGCCTGGGCATTACGTGCCTCGAAAAAGTGATCCTGGGCGCTCTTAAAAGCCTCCCACAATTTATCGTCAACGTCACGAGGTGCACGCCCAGCAGACTTCCACTCTTTCATCAAATCGCGGAAAGCTCGGGCGGTTTCGCCCCAATCCGTCGAGTCTTTTAATTCCTCTGCACGAGCGACAAGATCTTCTTTGACACGACGAGCTGCAGCGCGTCCTCGATCGAGTTCGGCAAAGTGAGCCCCCCGGCGCCGGTTGAAAGAATCTCGGGCCCGGGAATAGCGTTTCCACAAAGCGTCATCAGTCTTCCTATCGATGCCGCGAATGGTCTTCCACTCATCGAGGATTTCCCGAATCCGGTCACCCGCCTGTTTCCAGTCGGTGGACTTCTCCGCGAGATCCTCCGCCTCCAGGGCGAGCGCCTCCTTGCGCTTGATATTCTCTTCGCGGCGCCGTGCCTTTTCTTCCTTAGCCTTATGTCCTACTTCATCGGCATTTGCAATGGTAGATTTCAGACGATCTTCAAGGGCTGCAAGATCACCGATAACTGCAGCATCTGCGAGACTGGCAAAAAGTTCGTTAGCCTTAGTCTTGATATGCGATGCCTCATTAGGGTGACTGACGAGGCGGTTTTCCAGGTATGCGACCTCAGTTGCAAGATCATCGTATCGCGCCCCATAATGTGCGAGACCCTCAGCAGGAGTACCAGCCTGCCATGAGCCAATAAGACGATCCCCGTGAGCGGTGGTGACATAGGCGCTGCCGTCTTCCTCTACACGACCCCACTGAGTTGGATCGCTCACCGGTGTAGCGGTAACTATTGGTGCCACCGTGGCGGGCTTAGCACCAGCAAGAGTGCCAGGGCGGGGTACGGGTTTAGGGATACTGGTCATGGTCGGTGCCATCCTTTACTTCATGCGATCGTGCCGCGCGACGCGGCTGCCTCAACGGGAAACAACTAGAGAGAGCATCTCCCACTTCACAGAGCGGAGAGATGAAAATGCTCCTGTGATAAACATACCGCTGCAGCCAATGAATGTCATTGCTTGATGATCCCCCAGCTAACCAAGCGGGGGTAGAGAATCTAGCCACTCAGACACGCTAGAATGGTGTGGGAGAAATTTCAACGATCAGTCTCGAGGAAACTCTATGGCAAGCGATTTGATTCTCATTCCGCCTTCTCCGGCCATTATCCCCGGGATCGGTCGCGGTGATGAGCAAGGAGCCTTACTGTACCAGCGGGCGAGGGCAAAGCTCACCGAGCTAGTGACAGGGAAGGCCGCCTCAACTCGCATTGTGTACCGCAAGTGTAGACGTGACTTTACTCGTCACACCGGCAGCTTGCAGGCGTGGGCACCCACCTCGTATCGGGTCAGTTCAGGCCACTATCTACCAGAGATTATCGCTCGACACCTACTTCCATACGAAGAGGCTTCCATCACTCACACGAGTGAGTCTATAGGCCCCCTTTGCGATGGGGAGGTCATTATCCTCATGCTCGACGGAAGCGCCGGCATGACCGAACGCGCTCCTTTAAGTCTGCTACCGCAATCTAGCGCAAGTGATCGCTGGTGCCTCGATCTTCTCCAGGGAAGAAATTTTCGAAGGATCTCGTACAATTTTCTTCTCGAGGCCGGTGTGGAAAACCCCGACCTATGGTTAGAACTGGCCAACTACCGACAGGAATTCCTCAAATCTGAACTCATTCACGTCGACTCCAGCCTGGGAGTAGCGCGCTATGTTGCACATATCAATATCCGTGTGGATACTGCTCTACACTAGGACCTCAAGTATGCAACACGAAGGGATATTATGGCTGCCACTTTGCCTCATCCAGTGGCGATAATCGGGCCTACAGCCTCTGGGAAGTCCAGCCTGAGCATCGCACTTGCCCACCACGTTAATGCAGAGATTGTCAATACTGATTCCATGCAACTCTACCGGGGCATGGATATAGGGACCGCCAAACTCACCGTCGGTGAGCGCGAGGGAATACCGCATCACCTACTTGATATCCTCGATGTCACCGAGCGGGCATCGGTTGCGAATTATCAAGCGCGAGCTATCGCCTGTGTAGAAGATATCCAACGACGCGGAAAAACCCCTCTACTCGTTGGTGGGTCCATGCTTTACGTACAATCGCTAATCGACGACTGGCAATTCCCTCCAACCGATCCTGGAGTAAGAGCCTATTGGGAACAGCGCCTCGAAACAGATGGCATTGACCAACTCCACGCCTATCTGCATCACCTCGACCCTGTCGCTGCAGAAATCATCGAAGATAAAGATCCTCGTAGGACCGTTCGCGCCCTTGAAGTCATTGAATTAACTGGTCAACCGTATAAAGCCTCGCAGCCAGATAAAAGCGCCGCGCCGCGCTGGAATACAACCATTATTGGTTTGGCTACCACACCTGAGTGGCTGAACCCACGAATCGAACAGCGCACCCACCTGATGTTCGATCGCGGCTTTGCAGCAGAAGTGGAAAATCTCTACCGCAACCATGGGTTACGAGCTGATTCGACTGCGGGCAGCGCCATAGGTTACTCCCAAATGCTGGAGGTACTCACCGGAAATATGGATCTTGAAGAGGCATGGGAGAAAACTGTGATAGGGACACGGCGATACGTCCGCCGCCAGCGATCGTGGTTCCGTAGAGATCCGCGGGTGCAGTGGATCAAGGCCAGCGGCGATACCCTATCTCAAACCATGGATATCCTAGAAACTATAAGTGCCCCTTAACCGAGAAAGGATCGATCAGTGAATACCTCAGCCCATCTCGTACCTTTTATAAAAGGTCATGGTACGGAAAATGACTTCATAATCGTTGTCGATCCAGCTGCCAGCTTAGATTTAGCCCCCGAGATCATCCAGGCCCTCTGCAACCGGCATTCCGGTATCGGTGCCGACGGGTTGCTGCGCGTTGCTCATGCCGGGGCGCTACAGGAAGGAGGCTATATCTCTGAGCTCGCCGAGGGCATTAACGCAACACACTGGTTTATGGACTACTACAACGCAGATGGATCAGTGGCCGAGATGTGCGGGAATGGACTACGAGTATTCGCCCACGTGCTCAGCGTGGAAGGCCTCGTGGGTACAACCGAATTTACGGTAGGAACACGCGCAGGGGCGCGTCGGGTGCGGGTTTTAGCCGCCGATCCTCACCGTGCGATGGTCAGCGTTGATATGGGATCGGTTCAGGTCCGCGGTCTATCCACGTGTACCGTAGCGGGACAAGCCTTTGCTGGATTAGCAGTGAGCACAGGTAACCCCCATCTTGCCTGTGTGGTACCTGGAATGACGGCAGAGCACCTTAATTCTCTGGAGATGGCGCCACCGGTCTTTGATCGTGATTTTTTCCCCTCTGGTGTGAATGTGGAGATCATTGCGCTCAAACCCGGTGGAGATATCTATATGCGTGTATATGAGCGCGGAGTAGGTGAGACCCGTTCCTGTGGAACGGGAACCGTAGCTGCGGCCGTGGCTGCTCTTGCAGATCGGGGGGATACCACTGGGACGCTGCACGTAGGGGTTCTCGGCGGCGAGGTGACTGTGGAAATTACCGAAGACAGGGCAATTTTGAGTGGCCCTTCGCAGATCGTAGCGCGGGGAACGATCGATCTTAAAGCCTATACTGATCGCTAGGAAGATTTGTAATCAGTGCCGAGCCGTTGGGCAGCGCGGCGTGCCCGTATCCACGACTCTTGCAGTTCGAGGGCTCGGGCATCGGTGATCTTGAGAAGTTCTTCTAGTTGGGTTACCGAGAGGTTGCGGCGCAAACGTGAATCGAGGCGGGAGACGAAGCGCTTGGACGTCTTAGACAAGAAGATAAACTCTGAAATATCGGGCTCCGTACAATCCGAGTCAGCTAGGGCTGGTCTTATGATTGTGCGATCAGCTAGATCGTCTGCCTCCATACCATGTAAGAATTTGTCGTACTCGGCCAATACGTCCTCAATATCCTCTTTCGACAGAGTGATCGAGGACTTCAGGGCCGAGCCCTCCTGATAATTTGGTTGGAATTTAGTAATGAGAAAGACCCCCGCCAGGATGAAGACAGACAGTAAGACTCCCTCGATTTTGAAAAAGAAGATCAACAGTGCACAGCACACCAGCACCACGGGCCACGGCCACGTTGGCTGGGGGTTCCCACCGTCGATTGCTTCTAATTCGCTCATAAGGCCTTCAGATTACAAGATCTCGTCTCTTAGCGTCTAATTATTAATGGCTGCCGCAACCACCGGAGCCGCAGCCGCAACCCCCCGAACTACAGCCCTGAGGAGCGACTACAGATCCCACCAAGAGAGCTTCGCCCGTGATGACGCTGCCCTTCACAGGCAGCTCTGTTTGGTATGGCATGCATAGGTCCAATGCTATCGAAGCATCGATAGTGCAGTGTATGAACTGCTGACCATTGAGGGCGTTACGGCGATACTCGGCTTGCAAGACGCGCGCGCTAAATTTAACAGCGGCTGTTGGAGCAGAGGCAGCTGAGCCAGCGTTAATTACTTCGGCTCCTGGAGATTCGATGTACCCCGATTCACGACCGGAGGCATCGCGATATCTTTGTTCATCTGGGTGTATGACGAGTGTGTGCTCGTCAACCAGCGCCGTGATACCCACTTGTTGCCAGCGCTGTTGTGACTCATCGACCAACAACGGACCTTGAGCGAGATTAACTGTCAGGGTCGTGATCGGAGCGCCGTGGCAATCAACAACCTCCACAAGTGCGAGCACATCATTGATCATCGCGATATGCCCAAAATTCGTGGTCTCGGCTTCAAACCCCGCGAATGTTGCGAAGGGTTCCACAGCTAGGATATTGATCTGAGCCCCAGAGGGGTCGGCGTATTGGATTAATTGTCCGCCGCGAACCTCGCCTGTGACAGAGAGATTATTAGTAGCAATAGCTGCCTCCACGGCATCTTGCCAGTGCTCGTAGTTCAAGCCTAGGGCTTCCAAATCATGACTCATAGGACCCATACTATCCAGTGGGATCGGTCTTTACCATTTTATGAATACCAGTTAAATATTGGCCAAGACTGCCTAGGAAGTGAGACAATGAGTAGTAACGATGAACAATAATAAGAAAAATAACGAAATCGACCACGACGCACTACTCGCCCAAGCTTTCAGCGACCACCAGCAGACAGTACCCACCGAGCCTTCCGGCCACGACCTCACCGGCCTAGTGAGCGCTCAACCTACGGTCGGTGAACTCGATTTGGAACAGCGTAGTTCCTTAAGGCGAATCGGCGGTGAGTCCGAACTCCATGCGACCGACCAAGAAGACGGTTATGACGTCGAGTATCGGAAGCTCCGTCTCGAGCGAGTCATCCTCGTGGGCGTGTGGACCGAGGGCACTACCGCCGAGATCGAAGCAACAATGCAGGAATTGGCAGCTCTCGCAGAGACTGCAGGCTCGCATATCACCGATATGTTCTACCAAAAGCGCGACCGTCCCGACCCCAGTACCTATATCGGCTCCGGTAAAGTTAAAGAACTCAAAGAGATCGTTAATGACACCGGAGTAGATACTGTTATCTGCGATGGTGAGCTAAGTCCCAGCCAGATGATTGCACTAGAGAAAGCTCTCGATGTCAAAGTTATCGACCGCACCATGCTGATTCTCGATATCTTTGCGCAACATGCGAAGAGTAAAGAAGGAAAAGCACAGGTCTCGCTTGCACAAATGGAATATCTGATTACTCGCGTTCGTGGGTGGGGTGGGGCACTATCACGCCAAGCGGGTGGACGTGCAGGCTCCAATGGTGGTGTCGGTCTGCGTGGTCCTGGCGAAACTAAAATTGAAGCCGATCGCCGCCGACTTCGTTCTGATATGGCGAAGCTACGTCGAGAGATCTCTGGGATGAAGACCGCCCGTGACGTTAAGCGCTCACAGCGCCGCGATTCCTCGATCCCCCAGATAGCCATCGCGGGCTATACCAATGCTGGAAAATCCTCGTTGATCAATGCCATGACAGGGGCCGGGGTATTGGTGGAGAACGCCCTCTTCGCCACCCTTGATCCCACCACGAGAAAAGCAGAACTTGGCGATGGTCGCCACGTGGTCTTCACCGACACGGTCGGCTTTGTGCGCCACCTTCCCACGCAGTTGGTCGAGGCCTTCCGATCAACCCTTGAAGAGGTTGTGGAGGCAGATCTGGTCCTCCATGTTGTCGACGGTTCGGATCCCTTTCCGCTCAAGCAGATCGCTGCTGTTAACGAGGTGATCGGTGAAATCGTGCGTGAGCAAAAAGCCGACGCTCCCCCGGAGATCATCGTGGTGAACAAGATTGATCAGGCTGATCCGTTGGTTCTCGCTGAATTGCGACATGCGCTCGACGATGTTGTCTTCGTCTCTGCCAAAACTGGTGAGGGTATTCCAGCGTTAGAAGCTCGAGTTGAGCTTTTCCTCAACTCCCTCGATGCCCATGCCGAGCTGCTCATCCCCTATACCCGTGGCGATATCGTCTCTAAGCTGCACCACCTGGGAACAGTGCTGCAGGAATCCCACACCGAAGAGGGAACGAGAATGGACGTTCGCTTACCTCAGTCTATGGCCAACCAGTTGGCGGAGTTCCAGATCGCCTCTGCGGAAGGTCATGCCTAGAGCCTGGTTGGGGGAGAAATTTACAAAACGTCATATGCCGTTGGATAATAAGCCTTTGTGAGTAAATCTACCCTGGGCTGGGCCCTCCACGGAGACGGCAAGACAATTCAACCTGGTGCAGTTGTAGCACCTGAAGAGCGACTTAGTTGGGGTCGCACCATCGGGATCGGTATGCAGCATGTGATCGCCATGTTTGGCGCTACGCTCTTGGTGCCTACCCTTACTGGTTTCCCCGTTAATACCACTTTATTGTTCTCAGGTTTGGGGACAATGATCTTCCTTTTGGTCACCAGGAATCGCCTGCCTTCCTATTTAGGCTCGTCGTTTGGCTTTATCGCGCCCCTCATGGCGAGCCAATCCGAGGGGATCGCAGTGCAGTTAGGTGGCGTATTCGCTGCCGGTATCGCCCTCATCGCGGTGGGTTTTATTGTTAAGGCGATGGGTAAGCGGGTCATCGATATGGTGATGCCGCCGGCTGTCACGGGAGCGATCGTGGCTCTCATAGGTCTCAATCTTTCACCAGCAGCCGTCAATAATTTCCAAGAGCAGCCAGTGGTGGCATCAGTCACCCTGGCTGCAATTTTATTTTGCACGGTTGCTGGTCGCGGAATGATCGCGCGGTTGGGAATCCTTCTAGGTGTCATTATCGGCTGGTTATTTGCAGCCATAAGTGGCAATCTTTCGGAGGGGGCCCGCGAGACTATAGCTGCGGCACCATGGGTTGGTTTGCCACAATTTCATACGCCGCAGTTTACCGCTTCCGCAATCCTTATTACCCTACCGGTGGTCATTGTCCTCATCGCTGAGAATGTCGGTCATGTTAAAGCAGTCAGTGAAATGACTGGACGCGACCTCGACGACCTTGCGGGTGATGCTCTTATTGCTGATGGAATTGGTACCACCCTAGCTGGCGGCTTCGGTGGTTCCGGTACTACTACTTATGCCGAAAATATTGGTGTTATGGCTGCTACCAGGGTGTATTCAACAGCTGCGTATTGGATTGCGGCACTTACTGCCGTGATTCTAGCCTTCATTCCAAAATTTGGTGCTTTAATCTTCACGATTCCTGTCGGTGTTCTCGGTGGGGCAGCATTGGTGCTCTACGGTCTCATCGGCATGTTAGGCGTGCGAATTTGGCAAGACAATCATGTTAACTTTAACAATCCGGTTAATCTAACCGCCGCCGCTATCGCCTTGGTCGCAGGCATTGGTAATCTCACCCTTCCGATATTTGGAGTAGAACTAGAAGGCATAGCGTGGGGTTCTGTTGGCATTATTATCATCTACCCGCTATTGAAACGGGTGTATACTACCTTGGGCGAAGGCCAGAACGCACAGTTCTGAGCTGTGTTTTGATATTAGTCTTCCAACTTCTAACCCCTTGAGCTTACCCTTGGGGTCTTCCTGTCCTATACCCCGAGCCTGCTGTCGCGGCTGATTTTATTCCTCGATCCTGAGATAAATCCTGGACCCAATCGTGATCATGGTGGATATCCTTAGGGGCGACGCATGTGTAGGTGGAGTTTTGTCTCTCTTTTCTCTTGAAAAATAGGCCTTGGATAGAGGGATCGATGCGATCGTGTTGGTATATGCTGTGCTCCGCCGGCTAGTTGTCGGCTATCTACGAAAGTGGTCGCGCATATTTAGGCATGGGGTGACCCAGGATAAGTCGCACCTATTTTTCCATGTTCTATTTCTGCTGGTTACCACGGCAGATCTGGCTGTTATAGTTGGCAGGGGATTAAGTGGATCATCAGGATTAGCAAGGCCGAATGCACCGATAGGCGCCCTAGGGACTTTATAGAAGTTAGGGATATTTAAGGCAGGGTGTGCTGGAGCGTCCCTTGTATAGTCTGTTGACAATAGGCGAGGGGAGAGGTGCCAGCGCTCATATTTTATGTGCCAGATATTGTGCATCTCGTTCCTTGGGCAGCCTCCTTTAATATCGCAGTGAAAATCTTGCTACCTTATACGATATGAGCGAAAACTATCTCGAGAAAATCCACCAATTGGTTGCTGATGCTCAGGACTCCACCCGGGCGCTGGAAACCTCCAACGAGGAACAGGTTTTCGCGGAAGAATCTAAGGACGCGCAACTGCGTCGCCAACAAGCAGTGGAGGCCTGGCATCTGGTTGTTGACGCTTGTACGATCGCACTCAGCGATGACGAATATTTCGGGGAGCACAGTGGCTACGGATTCGAGGTGCCAGAGCCCACTCTGCAGGTACTGAAGATGCGCAATATGGCCTTTATACATATCCAACACCTCAAACAGCAGGAATTTGAGGTCACGGTGGATATCGCACTCATGCGTAGTCTGCTTGATGCCGCCGTGGAGCTATACAACAATTATCACCAAACGGAGCAGTTTGAGCTACGCATGATCCTCGTAGAGTTGGAATTGATGTTGTGGCGGCTAGCAGATGTGGATCTTATTCGCACTGTCCTCGACGAACACGCTCATGGTCTAGAGCAGCAATGGAATGGCGAACCTGAGCAATTTTTTATCCATGTGGACTTTTTCCGAGCCCTCAAACTGTCCTCGGGGCGCTCTATTGAGCGGGCGCGAGCGTTGGCTATTTTTGCCCGGAGATATCCCGAATTTGGAAATGAAACGAGTCTCGATCTCGTATTCGCAGCATTCCAAATCAGTATCAGTGATTTTATGGCACAACCCACCAAGGAAACAGCGGAGATCCTGTTACTGTGTTCCGAAGCTATCTCCCTGTGGGACACACTTTCGCAAGAATTCGCGCAATCTTTGGCAATCCGCAATTCCGTGGCGACAATCGCCAAAATGAGAACTCAGCTCTTCCTTGAGGAATTTCTTGAGGCTCAAGACGAGGAGATGATTGCCGAAAACCACATAGAGATTTCGGTCCTCAGACTGCATATGATGATCAGCGAAGCTGCGGAAATTGAGCTCGAGGCCAGCAATGAGTCTAATGCTTTAGTCGACGCCACGGATGAGTTCATTGGACTTATTGAGGAGACTGAAGTCTACGAGCCACTTATGATCAAAGTTCTCTACGACGTGAGTAACAAACTCATGAGCGAGGGATTCCTGCGCGCTGGGGCGCGCCTGGGAGCAGCGATTGAACCTTTACTCCGCGGTCATATGGATCTCATTCCGCCCATTTTCCATGCCCCCCTGCGGATGCTAATGATAAACAGTGCAATCATCTCCCGCGTCGACCTTCAACGCGCCTTAGGATTAATTGGGGAGATGCGTCTGGAATTAGAGATGGCAGAGTTCTCAGACGAGTTCTATTCCACATCCACTAATTTGGCAACCACTCAAGCCACCGAAATCCTCGATGATCTTGAGCTCGCTGTTTACTATCTGCTGATTAACACCGAAAACGAAGACGCGGTGACCGCCCAGGGCGTTAGCGCTGCAGAAATTCAGGTGATCAAAGGCCTCGACACAAAGCTTTCCAGCCTTGAGGAAGCACAACGTTTAAGAGACCGCGGAGCTTTTGAACCAGCCTTAGAAATCCTAGAACAGGGTGGGGCTCTCATGGGCGAGCAACGCATAGGCGGTTTGCAAACCTTGGGCGCGCAAGCGACCCAACTTCAAGGTGAGCTGCAAAAGGCTCGTGTCAGTCAAGGGAAAAAGGTGCCGAAGGTCGCAAAAAATACAATAACCGAGGGGGTAAAACGGAACTTCTTCAATAGGGAGCCTGCACTGCAGCTCTTGAGGAAATTCCTCAGGCGCAAATAAAAAACGCGGGCTCATAGTGACCCGCGTTTGTTCGATATGCCCTAGGCGTCGAGATCTTTTTCGATCAAGGCAGCGATTTTCTCTACGGCTTCAGGGTTTTCCGAAACAACCGTAACTTTGTCACCCTTCTCTGCGCCGAGGGCCATAATCATCAACGAGGACGCAGCGTCAGTTTCGTCATCGTCTTCGCCTTCAATGCTTAGGAAGATGTCCTCATCAAATTCACCAGCAGCCTCGGCAATGATGGAAGCAGGGCGGGCATGTAGGCCGACTGCGGAGCCGACAACAACGGTCTTAGAAGCCATAGGAATGGATCCTTTCAGTAAAAGTGGACGCATAACGTGCCCACCGGGTCATTAAACTCATTCTCTTGTATTAACTCAGAGCTATACGTAGCTGCGACGTTAGAAGTCGCAATTCAAGAGTCAAACTTGATTCTAGGCAATTATCGACGCTTGTGCTACCTAAGTGGGTCTTTTAAGTCCATTGGCTAATCTTTATGCGCTCCGGATGTACTCCAGCGGGGTCTGGTATCTCGGTCCCTGGCAAAGAAGCGGCGGCGCAGCCATAAGCGGTCGCCAAAGCTAGAGAGTCGGGGTAAGACAGCCCCCTAGTACGCCCCATGAGATAACCCGCCAGAGCGCAGTCACCCGCGCCGACCGTCGAGCGCACATTGATATGTGGCGCCTTAGCGAAAAATATGCCGCTTTCTGTAGCCAATATTGCTCCTGCTGCTCCGAGAGTGATCAATAGTTCCTTGACGCCGCGCTTGAGAATCTTCTGTGAAGACAAGATGATAGGTTCGATATTGTCGTCGAAGGCCTTTTTTTCCAGCATTTCCCCGGGTATTCCGATAATCTGGCCGAGTTCGAAACTATTGGGGGTGAGAAGGTCAGGCGCCGCTATCAGGAGGTTGTCGCTAACCGACTGCAAGGGAGCATCCGACGTATCAACAGCGATGTTGAGATGAGGGAATTCACCTTTGATAAGGGTGATGAGCTCCGTATAGAAAGACGGCGAGGTCCCAGGCGGCAGCGATCCGGCCAGTACCACCCAACTCGCATGATCAAGGGTGTTCAGCAGCAGGTCTACCAGTCGCAGTTGATCTCGCCTATTGAGGGATGCACCCTGGCCATTCAGCTTTGTCGTTATGCCCTTCGGGGAAGAAAGCGTGGTATTAACTCGTGTAGAACCTAAAGTTTCGAGGTTTCGGTAGGGGATCCCGGTCTGCCTGATGAGGGGGAGGAGCGGGTCAGATTTCGAACAAGGGAAAACTGCCAGAGTTCGGCGATCGGCCTTGAAGATAGCGTGGGATACGTTAATCCCTTTGCCTCCAGCTGAACTGAGTGACGTTTCCATGCGGTGCACTCCACCTGGACGCAGCTCGTCGTTTAGCAGAAAAGTTGTATCTATGCTCGGGTTGGTAGTGAGGGTGACGATCACAAAAATTACTGGCTTTCATCGAAGGCACCATGGCACAAAGCCGGGTTGCGCGTATGAAGAACAGGACAAAACGCTTTCCGTGTGGTGCTATGAGGGGCACCTGAACCGTTGCGGATCCCGCAACCTAGCTCATGGCTGAAATATCTCATAGTTGATACGGAGTTGATATCCAGCCATCGAAGCTAAGGTGCAGCTCAGTGACGCGCTGCTGAGAGGATAACAGGATCTTCCTTGAAGAGTAAGCCTTATTATTTTTAGATGTCAATTAAAACCCAACAAAGAGGGTGAGTTTTGACGCCCGAATGTGTGAATCGTATTGCTTTTTTGGGATTTTTGTGGTGTTCTGGGTTTGTTAGCTATGTAAAAGTGAGGATGAATTATATTGACAAGCGATGTGACTGGTAACACGAAATATAAAGGTACTGGTGTGGTAGGGGGTGTCCGCTACGCGAAGGCTGTATGGATCAGCGCCCGCCCCGAGCTGCCCAAAGAGTCTCCCCAGCTTGCCGAAGATCTTCGGGCGCCAGAGGTAGAGCGCTTCGCTGGAGCTGCCGATATTGTGGCCGGACGCCTACTCAGGCGCTCGGAGCATGCCGTGGGCGACGCCGCTGCTGTACTGAAGGCTACCGCAGGTATGGTAAACGACCGTGGCTGGCGCAAGCTAGTGACCAAGGGAATCAAGGGTGGACACACCGCGGAGTACGCTGTGATGGCTGCTACCGATAAATTTGTGTCCATGTTTGAAGCCGCTGGTGGTCTTATGGCCGAGCGCACCACGGACCTGAAGGATATTCGCGATCGTGTAATCGCGGAGCTTCGCGGTGAACCAGAGCCTGGGCTCCCCGATGTCGATGAGCGCGTGGTGCTATTCGCCGATGATCTTTCTCCAGCAGATACCGCGGCGCTTGATACTAAATACTTCGTCGGTTTAGTCACGGAATTAGGCGGTCCTACCTCTCATACTGCCATCATTGCACGCCAGCTCAACGTGCCGTGCATTGTCGCAGCTGGATCAGAAATCACCGATATCAAAGCCGGAACGCACGTACTGGTGGACGGTTACCTGGGAACTATCGAGGTAGAGCCTCATCCGGAGACTGCTCAAGCAGCAGAGCGCAAGTCGGATGAATTAGCTGAGTGGGTCTCCAAGTGGCGAGGTCCGGCACAAACCAAGGACGGCTATGCTGTTCAGCTGTTGGCCAATGTGCAAGACGGTAAAGCCGCTCGCATTGCAGCTGAGGAATCACAAGCTGAGGGAGTCGGTCTATTCCGAACTGAGTTGTGTTTCCTGAATGCCACCGAAGAACCAAGTGTTGATGAGCAAGCCGACATTTACCGAAAGGTCCTCGAACAGTTCCCGGACTCCAAAGTAGTTGTACGCACCTTGGATGCTGGTTCTGATAAGCCTATAGCTTTTGCATCCCTTATTGACGAGACTAACCCAGCTCTGGGCGTTCGTGGTTTGCGCATCGCCTTGTCTAATGAATCACTGATGACCCGTCAGCTCGACGCTATTGCACAAGCTGCTCGTGAACTAGGCCGTGACGAGTCCGCTCCGACGTGGGTAATGGCTCCAATGGTAGCCACAACTCGAGAGGCCAAGTGGTTCTCAGATTTGTGCCGCGAGCGTGGCCTCGTCGCAGGTGCCATGATTGAGGTTCCGGCGGCTGCCCTTATGGCAGATAAAATCATGCAGTATCTAGACTTCGTCTCCATTGGCACCAATGATCTGACACAGTATACGATGGCCGCCGACAGGTTGTCTCCTCAGCTCGCCTATCTCACGGATCCATGGCAGCCAGCCGTGCTGCGTTTGATCGATCTCACGTGCAAGGAAGGCCAGCGGACGAATACCGCTGTTGGCGTTTGCGGTGAGGCAGCAGCAGATCCCATGCTTGCATGCGTGCTCACCGGTTTAGGTGTGAACTCGCTATCAACCGCTGCGACAGCTATCGCCGGAGTGGGTGCACAGCTAGCAGCCGTTGATTTTGAGACCTGCCAGAGAGCTGCTCAGGCTGCTCTCCACGCAGACGGTGCTAAGGATGCCCGCGCCAAGGTGCGTGACATCCTCGAAGGTTAGAACTAATCCCGCTAGTAGCTATGACTAGCGGGATATTTTTGTGCCTAGTCTGCGATTACTACCTCTATATTGTTTTCCTTCAGTGCTTTTACAAAGGATTCGGGGGCATTGGAATCAGTGATGATAACATCGATATCTGCAATCGAACCAAAGCTCACGAGATAATCTGTACCCATTTTAGTCGAGTCGCACAGGACGACGATCTTGCGTGCATTGGTGATCATGGCGGATTTAATAGCAGCCTCTTGCGCGTCCGCTGTCGAGAGACCGTGATCAAGCGTGAGGGCATTAGTCCCTATAAACGCAACCTCAGCACGCAGCAGTGCGAGGGTTCTTAGTGCGGTATCACCGACAACTGCCTGGGTAATTGAGCGAACGCTGCCTCCGAGTAGCTGGATTTCGTCGAGACCTGAATTGGCCAAATTAAGAGCAATGGACAAAGAATTAGTGACGATCGCCCATTGCTTGGCTTGGGGTTGTAGCGCGATGATATCTGCCAGGGCTGCTGTTGTTGTACCGGCATCAAGGAATATTCCTCCCTGTGAAGGCGGAAGGAATCTGACCGCTGCTTGTGCGATGGAATTTTTTGCCCCCGAGGCGGAACGGGCTCGGGTATCGAGGGGATATTCAGTGGTTTGAAAAGTCTGGTTCGCCACCGCGCCTCCGTGGACCCGGTGGACGACACCCTCGCGATCTAAAACCGCAAGATCACGTCTGATTGTCTCGGCAGTGACATTAAAGCGTGCGGCTAATTCGGTGACGTTAACTCGTCCTTCCACAGCGGTAAGAGAAGCAATTTGGCGGCGGCGTTCTTCTGAATACATGGTCTCAATCACTCCTCATATTGCCCCGAGCATGTGCGGCGGGTGCCCTAGAAACGGGCATAGGCCTGCGAGAAATAATGCCCGTTTTCTTTTTGTTTGGAAAATTCCTCCCTTTATTCTTGCATGTTTATGTGGGGAAAATCAGAAGTGGCCGTGCGATCACGACCTAAAAACCACACCTATACCTCTACGAGGCCGCTCAAATTGACTCATCTAGCTGGGGAAAAACTGATAAACACACTAGTTCTTTGTTTATGTTGTTTCCTGTGATTTCACTGACAATTCCGTTTCGGGGGTAATGTTTGTACCCCCGCAGGGTTCGGGCGGTAGTTCCTAAAAGGTGCGAAATACCGAGACGACCTTTCCCAAGATTTCGGTTTCGGGAGTTGCGGGGATGGGGTCGAAGACTGGGTTGTGTGGCAGCAGCCAGATGCCGGTTCGATCTTTTCTGAACTCCTTGACCGTAGCTTCCCCATCGATCATAGCCGCCACAAACTCGCCGTTATTGGCAACAGGCTGAGATCGGATGATGATATAGTCGCCGTCCAGTATTCCGGCGTCTTGCATGGACTCGCCAACGACCTGGAGCATGAAGAGGTCGCCATCACCTACAAAATCTTTGGGGACAGGGTAGTAGGTGTCGATATTTTCCTCGGCTAGAATCGGGTTGCCTGCCGCAATCGCCCCGACGAGCGGTATATAGGAAGTATGTGCACGATCACTCTCGTCTTGAACACTGATGGGTTGAGAATCCTTCTTGGCGGCAGTGCGCTGTGGAGAGAGGTTGACCTTGATATCAACAGCACGCGGCTTATTTGCATCCCTTTTTATATAGCCCTTGCGCTCGAGCTCTCTGAGTTGATAGGCAACAGAGGAAGTGGACTGCAAGCCAGTGGCATCCCCAATTTCTCGGATGCTGGGCGGGTAGCCGCGCAGAACCAGAGCGTCGTTGATGACTTGGAGGATGGTCTCCTGGCGCTTTGATAATTTCTCCCGAGCTAGAGTGCCAGAAATTTTGGTTGCGTCGGAGGTCTTCTTGGAGGCCATAATGCGCTTTCCTTGAGTGGGTTGGTCCTCGCGAGTTGACTCGCCAAGGTATTCGATTATTTAGTTTAGGGCACCGTGTTCGATTGTGCGAGTTTAGATGTAAAGAACTCCGAATTATTAGAACGCACTTACTATTTGCGCGATAGTGTTCGAAAAATCTTCGCCCACCCAAGGCGTTCCTGAGCAGCAAAAAAATGAGATTTCACACTTGTATATTGACATATCTCTCGAACATGAGCATAATTCGAACATAGTTGCTAAATGGATAGTATTGAGCCCCGCTTTGGATCTGTGGGGACGTTAAATTCGAACATAACTGTTAGAAATAGATCATGAGTCCAGACCCGGTGATTTTAGCGAGATATAAGGAGCCACACCATGACGATATTAGAACCATTGAACAAGGCAGATGCTGTTATGGTTCCTCCGGCTGAGGTTTGGGATGGAGGAGCTATTCGATCGCTCACGCATAGTAGTAGCGGACCTCGTTATATACGCACGTTGTCTTATTCGCTCGTATCCAACCCCTTCGAGCATGAGCCGCAGCGCGGTACAACCTATCCGGAGATAGTTTCTCACGACGAAGGTGATAGCGCTTGGAAAAATTATATTGCGGGTGGCATCTTTGGTCTTTTCATATTCTTCGGACTGCTCGTCGCTAACGACGAGGGGGCTAGTAGCCAACCCGACGGGGAAAGTGCATATGCCGTCGCTTCCTATTCCTCGATTCCGCTGGGTGGTTAAATCGGGGCGGTCTATGATGTAGGTAAATATCGCTTTTTATCCGAAAAGGTATGAGTACGACTATGCACTGCCCCTTCTGTCAATATGAGCAATCAAAAGTGATCGACTCTCGGGTCGCCGAATCTGGTGCGGCGATTCGACGCCGGCGCGAGTGCATGTCGTGTGGCGGGCGCTTTACCACGGTAGAAAAAGCTCAACTACTCGTGATGAAGCGGAACGGCCTCACTGAACCCTTTAGTAGGGAAAAGGTGATTGTTGGAGTTCGAAGAGCATGCCAGGGGCGCGATGTGGGCGATGATGCTTTGAAGCTTCTTGCGCAGCAAGTGGAGGCCACTGTCCGGTCGCACGGTTCCTCGCAGATTCACGCCAATGATATTGGTTTGGCTATTCTCGATCCACTGCGAGAACTCGATGAGGTGGCCTATCTTCGATTTGCTTCGGTTTATAAATCGTTCGAATCAGCTGCCGACTTTGAGGCTGAGATTCGCCTGATGCATCGCCGCGAGCGCGAGGCTGAAAACAACTAAAAAGATCCAAGGGATGGAGGGAGTATGCCCCCATCCCTTTTAAATTTATGTCAGGCGAGTGATAGCTTTACTAATTTTTGCTTCTGAGACCTTTTCCGCTGTGCCTAATCGCTGAGCAAAGAAACTGACGCGTAACTCCTGGATGAGCCACTGAATATCTTTGACCTCACGTGACCGTCGCCGCGCTGGGGGGAGGTTCTCGATGCGAAGTGATAACTGATCTTCAAGCTTTTCAATTCGATGCTGATACTCTGCATCTCGATCGGGGTTGGCCGCCATATCATCGAGCCGATATTGCATGGCTTTGAGATACCGGGGAAGGTGTCGCAGACGTCTTATCCCATAAATCGTTAGCGCTTGTGCTGGTAGCAAGAACGCTAATTGCTTCCTCATATCCTCGATGGCCTCGCCGGTCCAGTTGTGTAGCTCTGCAGAAACAGCCAAGTATTCGACCAGTCCTGGTGCAATATCTACAATCATCCTGCGCACCCTAGACGGAGCATCATTTCTGATGAGAGCCTCTAATTGCTGGTATCTCTCTGGGTCTCGCACCGGGCCACCGTGATCGATAAGTGCATCTCGAATTGCTGCGATACGAGCATCGTTGACGAGTCCGTGCGAACCTCCATGGGGATAATTCTCCACCGCTACCCGTTGCTTGAGACTAAGTCCATTAAGCATCCTTTGATCGTTGACGTTAATGGCCCGCATCAACAGGGTCATCGTACTGGTCATCATCGCCTGCTCAGCTTCGGCCCGGGTGCCCATCGCCTGAATAGCTACGCCCTTTTCAGTAACTACTAATGCGGGATAGGTGGTCACGGGCAGTCCGTCGACCGTGGCAGCCGCTTCCTCGGCGATAGTTCCTAAAGTGTCGGCAGCCCACGTCTGTGAAATGCGGGTATTGACGTTTTGGGAAATATTTGCCACGGAGGACTTGATTTGATCCGAACGCCGCTTTTTTAGACGAGTGAGATTGCGGTCGTGATCAATGACCTTCCCGCGACGATCGATCGCGGCGTAATTCACTTTGAGGTGATCAGGAACTTTTTCCCAATCAAATGCGCTAGGGCTTAAACCTTGGGCACCTAACTTTCCTAGTTGCTCTGATAACTGTGCGGTTAACGGAGTAGAAAGTCTGGCATCGAGGAGGGGGAGAACTTTTTTCGCAAACTCTGGAGCTGGAACGATTTGTCGCCGCAGAGGTTTGGGTAGCGATCTGATTAATTCAGTGATGAGCTCTTCGCGTAGACCAGGAACAAGCCACTGAAATGGATCTGGGTCGAGTCCAGCCAGCAGCGGCACCGGGACATAAACCGTGAGGCCATCATTATGGCTGCCGGGATCGAACTCGTAACTGAGTTCCAGCTTCATATCTTTAAGGTGCCAGAAGCTTGGGTAAAGGTCCTCGGTGATATCGCGGGCTTGTTCGTTGACCAAATTCTCGGGATTGAAGTCTAAAAGATGCGGATTTTTCGCCCGATTCCGCTTCCACCAATTATCAAAAGAGCGCCCCGAAGCAATATGTTCAGGGATTCGTTGCTCGTAGAAATCGAAGAGCGTGTCTTCGTCCACGACGATATCGCGTCGGCGAGCGCGGCTTTCGATGTCCTGTGCGCGGTCAAGTTTTTCCCTATTCTCGTGGAAGAAAGAATGGTGAGTGGTCCATTCGCCCTGTACCAGAGCGTGGCGAATGAAGATATCCCGGGCAGCTCGCAGATCAACTCGGTGATAGGGGACAAGCCGGTCGATGACAACAGGAACTCCGTAGAGAGTGGACTTTTGGTACGCCATCGCTGCCGTCTTTTTTGCCGACCAGTGCGGCTCCGAATACTGATGCTTGAGAAGCGGGCCACCTAATTTTTCCACCCACCGTGGATCTATTTCCGCAACATCGCGGGCCCAGAGACGCGACGTTTCTACGAGTTCGCCAGCCATCACGCACGGCGCCTTCGAAGAACTGAGCGCGGATCCGGGGAAAATCATGAACCGAGTATTGCGGGAGCCTCGGTATTCTTTGCTGTCCAGCTCTCGTATACCGATATGGGAGAGAAGACCCGATAATAGAGATTGGTGCAAGGCATCAGTCTGATTTTGGTCTATGAGCAAGTCGTGTGACTGAGAAAGTCCCTGCTTTTTTCCCCGAACAAAATCACTGAGCTCCTGCACAGTAGAAAGGTTCCACCCTAATTGGGAGCAGATATTTATCAGCTGGTGAACTAAGTCAAACCATTCTCTAATGCGCATATAGTTGAGATATTCTCGGGATACACGCTTGCGGAATTGGTTGCCAGATAATTCTTGGCGAATCGTTGCCAGATATTCCCACAGATTGAGATAGGTCGAGAAGTCGGATTTCTTATCTTTAAATCGGGCATGGAGTTGATCCGCCTGAGCTTGGCTGTCGAAGGGACGCTCGCGAATTTCTTGGATACTCATGGCGGCTACGACGATCAGGGCCTCTTTCAGGCACCCCAGTTTATACGCTTCAACGAGCATACGGGCCATACGTGGGTCGAGCGGGATGCGAGCCACGTCTCGACCAATTGGGGTAAGTTTATAGCTCCCATTTGCTGTTTCCGTCTGTTCGAGGGCGTTGAGTTCATGCAGCAGCAATACTCCGTCCCGGATGGCCTTGGTATCGGGGGCTTCGATAAAAGGGAAGTCCTCGATATCGCCAAGGTTGAGAGCTGACATTTGGAGAATAACGCTGGCTAGATTCGTTCTCAGAATTTCAGGATCGGTAAATTCGGGGCGAGATTGGAAATCTTGCTCCGAGTACAGCCGTATAGCTACACCGTCGGCTACACGTCCACATCGGCCGGATCGTTGGTTAGCGGAAGCCTGGGATATCGGTTCTATAGGCAGCCGCTGGACTTTGGTGCGAACCGAATATCGCGAGATTCGTGCTGTGCCAGTGTCAATCACGTAGTGAATCCCTGGAACTGTGAGGGATGTTTCGGCGATATTGGTTGCTAAGACTATGCGCCTGATGGAATGTGGGCTAAAGACCTTGTGTTGCTCATTATTAGATAGGCGTCCGAAGAGCGGAACGACCTCTACACGTGGCCACCCTCGGCCCTCAATTGCCTCGAGTGCTTCTCGGATATCGGCCTCGCCGGCGAAGAAACATAGGATATCGCCCTCACCGTAGCCCATAAGTTCCTCGATAGCGAGAAGAAGCCCATCGAGAGGATCCACTTCTACCGTTCGATCTGCTTCGACCAATTCCAAGGGGCGGTAGAGAATGTCCACGGGGTAGATTCGCCCCGATACCTCAATAATGGGTGCGGGCTTATCAGGCGAGGGTCCAAAATGACGCGCGAAGCGTTCGGGATCAATGGTTGCGGAGGTGATAATCACCTTAAGGTCTGGGCGCTTAGGCAAAAGCTGTTTGAGATAGCCGAGCAGGAAGTCAATATTGAGACTCCGCTCGTGTGCCTCGTCGATAATGATGGTGTCGTAGTTGTTGAGATAGCGGTCTCGTTGCATTTCGGCCAGCAAGATACCGTCCGTCATCAGTTTGACAGCGGTCGCTGGCCCAACCGAATCGTCGTAGCGGATGGCATAACCCACGGTTTCGCCTACACGTTGGCCGAGTTCTTGGGCTATTCGTTCCGCTACGGTTCGTGCTGCTAGTCGACGGGGCTGGGTATGCCCGATGAGCCCCCGTCGCCCGCGCCCTAAATCTAGGCATATTTTGGGCAATTGCGTGGTTTTACCTGAGCCAGTTTCGCCAGCGATAATAACGACCTGGTGATCGCGGATCGCTGCCGCTATATCGTCTCTACGGCCGGAAACAGGAAGGCTAGCAGGGTAGACAATGTCGGGTACGAGCATACTGCGCGAATGGACGAGTTTTTCGGCGCGGGTGATATCATTCTCGATCGCACAAAGGGCCTTCAGGCTGCGTGCTTTTTTAAGTCTGATACCAAAAACTCGGGCATCACTTAGGCTCACATTATCCAAGCGAGCTCGAAGCGTATCTCTTAGCTGCGAGTGCGCTGGATCTAGCTGTGTCTGATTGCGTCGCCGGCGACCTCGCTGATTTGTGTTGTGGTCATGTGATGTAGGTATAGACATAGTTGCTAAATCACTTTAGTGTATGGAAAGGGTGGCGCCCATTTTAAGGGCCTCACATTGAGGGGTGGTGCCAGCAGTGGTGAAAGTTTTTGGATACCCTTATATCCGTATTCGTATTTCACGTAACAGGAAGGCATAAATCATGACAGACAAGCACGAGCCACCATTAGGTGAAGATCCAGGTTCTGAGGGTTTCCAGCACCCGGAGAATGCTCAACCGTATAGCGAAAATCCATATGGCTACTACGGTGATGGCACCTCAGCCGGCTTTTCCGATCCTGTCCAGGATCGGCCAGATAAGATCAACCCCTACACTGAAACACGCATGGTGACTCGGGACAAGGGCCTCGATATCATGATGGCCTTTAGCTACGCCTTCAAGGCTACGTTTGCTAAGCCTTTACTCTGGATCGGCGGGGCGGCGCTCTTTCTCCTGCTGAGCCTGATTGTCGGTATAGCGTACGGTGTCTTAGGGTTTTACAGCTCAGGTGGGATGATCGCTGACCCCAACGCGGTTGATGGAGCTATCTATGAGGTACAAGCAGAGGATTCGCTGAGTTCGACCCTCCTCACATTTGGGATCTCCCTAATCATTGCTGCACTTTCCCCATTCTTGCTGGCTCTCCTCCTTGACCAGATTGATGGTCGCCCATTGAGCTGGGCAGGAATGAAAGAGCGCACTAACTATGTTCCTGTTTTCCTTGTGGCGCTTCTTGTAAGCCTGATTATTCAGGTACCAACGCTTCTCATTCAAGTAGCTCTCGGTGCTAACTCCTCCACGATGTTTGTTGATCCAGAAACTGGCCTCCCCACAGTGGCCATTGGGGCTCTTATTACGACCGTGTTGGTTTCTAACTTGTGGCTCTTTATTGCCTCGCTGTTCTTAAGCTTCTGTGAGTATTTGGTTGCTGATCGCCGCGATTCGGTAATTGGTTCCATCGGCACGTCAATCTCAATTGTTCTGAAGAACTTTTTCCCAGTTTTAGGAGCCACCCTTCTCATTGGTTTAGTAGCCGGTCTGGGAACTATCGTGACCTGCGGTTTGGGCGCAGTCATTCTGTTGCCCGCCATATACCATTTTTCCGTGCATATGTATCGGCAGCTTGCTCACGGAGAGTACCCGGAGATGTAGAAAAAAATTGCCCGCCTATGCGGGCAATTTTTTTACCTGATCCCAGGACGCTGGTGCCGAATATCATCAAAGGCGCGGGTAATAAGCTGTCCTAGGAGTTCGAAGTCAGTGGTACGTATTGAGGAATTTCTAAACGCTAAGCCTACCTCTCGCGAAGCCGTGACTCCCTCGGCAAAAGATGCTGTGGCCACATGCGTTCGAGAGCACTCGATTGCTTCAGCGGATTCGGGAATGAGGGTAGCTCCCATACCTGCGGTAATGAGCTGTAAAACGGTGGTTAGGGACGCCACGCGAGTTTCTTTGTATGTTGTGGGTAAAAAGTTATGGTCAGCCTGGCGGCACAAGTCTACTACTTGATCCCGGAGACAATGGCCATCATCAAGGAGGAGGAGCGATACATCTTTGAGGTTCTCCAATACTAAGTCGTCGCGCCCGGCTAGGGAATGATCAGCAGGAACCACCATGAGAAAGGACTCTGTGTAGAGAGAAATCTCATGCAGACCCGCTGTATTCGTAGGTAAAGCTAGTAATGCGCAGTCTATGGTGCCATCTCGCAACTGGTTAATGAGATGGTGTGTTTGATCTTCAACGATTTGGAGTTCTAAATTGGGATACTCTTCTCGTACTTTCGTAAATATCTGCGGCAAAATATAGGGTGCGATGGTGGGGATAATACCTAAAGAGAGGGGGCCGGTAAGCGTGCCTGAGGCGCCGTGAGCGTGGGCGATAAAGGTGTCTGCAGCGTCTAAGGTAGCCTTGGCGAGTGGGAAGAGCTTCTCGCCGGCTGGAGTAATAATAACTCGCCTGGTGGAACGCTCAATCAGTTGTACTCCTAAGCCTTGTTCGAGAGCAACGAGGGCTTGTGAGAGCGAGGGTTGGGAGATATTTAATTTACTGGCCGCTGTACCGAAATGTTTATTCTCCGCAATAGTGACGAAGGTGCGAAGCTGGGCGAGGGTAGGCCGATACTCTTTGTTCATCATAGCTATAGACAATAGCAAAGGAAGTATTATTTTCAGTTGATCTATAGCAGAAAATTAACAATGAAAGTCGATATTTTGAGTTGAGTGGGTAACCCTGGGTGAGGGAACCCAGTTAGCAAGATTGATAGTCAAAACCTTTTTCTCCATTCTTTAATTATAGGTTCAGTCGTTAGCGCAATGTGTCTATCGGATGTAAGATATCAATGGAGAGCCGGTTCATCGGCCGACAGTTTCAGAAACCATCCGCTTGAAGGAGCATACCCATGGCAGTTTTGTCTATTGGCGAAAAATTCCCCGAATTCAGTCTCACCGCACTCAAAGGTGGCGACTTGCACGATGTCAACGCCGCCTCACCTGAAGACTACTTCGAGACTGTTTCCCTCGACGCATATCAAGGTAAGTGGAAGGTAATTTTCTTCTACCCCAAAGACTTCACCTTCGTGTGCCCAACCGAAATTGCTGCTTTTGGAAAGCTCAACGAGGATTTCGAAGATCGCGATACCCAGGTACTCGGTGGTTCCGTTGACAACGAGTTCTCCCACTTCAACTGGCGAGCACAGCACGAAGATCTCAAAAGCATTCCTTTCCCGATGTTCTCCGATATCAAGCACGAGTTGGTTCGCGCTCTCGGTGTTGAAAACGCCGACGGCGTAGCTGATCGGGCAACCTTTATTGTAGATCCTGATGGATATATTCAATTTGTCACAGTGACTCCAGATGCCGTGGGTCGCAATGTTGACGAGGTCCTGAGGGTTCTTGACGCTCTGCAGTCGGAAGAAGTTTGCGCCTGCAACTGGCAAAAGAACGATCCGACCAAGAGCATCGATCGCTTCTCCGTTCTTCAAGAAGGCCTGAAATAATATGAGCATTGACAACCTCAAGACTTCGGTGCCGCAATTCGCTAAGGATCTTAAACTCAACGTGAGTTCGCTCGCGCGTGCTTCAGTTCTCACTGAGCAGCAAAAGTGGGGTACCTTCTTAGCTGCAGCAGCAGCATCCCGTAATGCTGTGGTACTACAGGAAATAGCTGCTGAAGCTAAGGAAAATCTGAGCCCCGAAGCGTATGAAGCAGCGTTTGCTGCAGCTTCTATTATGGGCATGAATAATGTCGCTTATCGCGCCAAAGGGTGGCTCGGCGACGATTATGCCCAGGTCCGCTTAGGCCTTCGCATGAATGTCATGGCTAATCCCGGAGTGGACAAGTCAGATTTTGAACTATGGGCCACCGCAGTTTCGACCATCAACGGCTGCGAACACTGCACGATTGCGCATGAGGACATTCTGCGTAAAGAAGGGCTCAGCAAGGAGCAAATCTTCGAGGCCATCAAGATCGCAGCAACCGTTCACGGGCTAGCTCAAGCTTTCGATATCGACGAAATTCTCAGCTAGTACAGCAAACGCCTGAAATCTCCTTGGTCTTCCAACCGAGGAGATTTTTCCTTTATCCGACAAAATCGATCGAAGCAAAGCGTACTTCGCCCGCCTCATCTGAGGCATCGAGATCGACATGAGCTATGAAACGGAAAGCCCGATCATCCTCGGGATCCTTGAGGATTTGGGTGGCCTTCATAACCCTGCCTTCCTCCTTAAGGTGGAAGTAGTCACCGCTGCGCGCCGCGGAACTTGTGTCTATATCCGCGTACTCGTCAAAATAATTATCCATCCAAGCCCCAAAGTCTGGTTGAGGGCTTAAATAATCGGTCATGGTCTCGAGCTCTGCCTCTTTCTCCCAGGCGAAAAGCGACAGCAACCGAAACATTGCATTGCGCACCATAATGCCGAAGGCACGACGATTAGCGCTGACTGCCGTTGGATCTTCCACTCCAAAGGCTAATTCCTGCTGGAGAGTCACTTCGGAGATAGGCGCGTCAGGATCTGCCATTTGCGCCCATTCGTCGACAAGAGAAGAATCGACTTGGCGCACTACTTCGCCGAGCCAAACAATAATATCGTCTAGCTCCTCATTGAGAAATTCAGTCGGCACTGAATGTCGTAGTGTGCGCCAGGCGTCCGTGAGATAGCGCAAGATGACCCCTTCTGCGCGGGCTAAAGAATAGGTGGCCACCAGATCCGAGAACGTCATGCCTTTCTCTATCATTTCTCGCACGACCGATTTGGGTCGTAGCTCGAATTCTCGTGCCCAGGGGACCTCCTGAGCATAGAGCTCGTAGGCTTTTTCTAACTCTTCCGCTAGCGGTTTGGGCCACGTAATATCCTCAACTATGGCCATGCGCTCGGTGTAGTCAACCCCCTCTGCCTTCAATTCCGCGATTTCTTCTCCTCGACGCTGCTTTTGCTGTGCAATCAAGAGGACTCTGGGGTCTTCCAGAATCGCCTCATACGTACTCACCACATCAAGAGCAAAGGTGGGGCTATCCGGGTCGAGGAGTTCCAGAGCCGCCATTGCAAAAGGACTCAATGGTTGATTGAGGGCGAAATCTCGCTGGAGCTCTTGGGTAAGAATATAGCGTCTCCCCGTGGCATCTAGGGTTTCAAGTCGCTTGGCGA
The DNA here is from genome assembly GCF_024814515.1 of Corynebacterium sp. ES2775-CONJ. Classification (NCBI taxonomy): domain Bacteria; kingdom Bacillati; phylum Actinomycetota; class Actinomycetes; order Mycobacteriales; family Corynebacteriaceae; genus Corynebacterium; species Corynebacterium sp. ES2775-CONJ. The sequence goes on from NZ_JANUXT010000001.1 coordinate 235,753, forward strand.
TCCCAGCATCCAAGAGACTGCGGAATAGCTCGAGAGCTTTGAGAATATCTTTGTTTTGCTTGCCGCGCCGGTCGTGATTACTGCGCACTAAATGGCGCATATGCTCAAATCCGTCACCCTCGCGGGACAAAATATTAATCAGCATGGAGGTGCTTACTCTGAACTGACTGCGTAAACCCTCAGATTCCGCTTCGATGAGTCGTTCAAAGGTCTTCTTAGTCCAGGTAATTTCCCCATCACGTGCAGACTTTTTGCGTAGCTTCCTGATTTTCGCAGGATCTGCACCTGCGCGTTCTCGCATCCGCCAATTCTCAATTTCATGTTCGGTTGCCTCAACGACCACGTAGCCAACAGAGTCAAAGCCTGCTCGACCCGCTCGACCCGCTATCTGGTGGAACTCCCGGGATGCTAAAATGCGCATCTTAGAGCCGTCAAATTTAGCTAATCCCGTAAAGAGTACCGTGCGGATTGGGACATTAATGCCCACGCCGAGTGTGTCTGTTCCGCAGATAACCTTCAGTAGACCCGTTTGCGATAATTTTTCCACTAAACGCCGATATTTCGGCAACATGCCAGCATGGTGCACTCCAATTCCACGCCGCAATAGTGAAGATAGAGTTTTGCCGAAGGTGGTGGTGAAACGAAAATCACCTATCTCTTGTGCAATCTTCTTTTTCTCTTCAGCATTGACTATGGACAGGCTGGTTAGGGATTGCGCTCTCTCAATGGCATCGCGCTGGGTAAAATGTACAACATAGACAGGAGCCTTGGAGGTACTCAGAATATTCTCAATTGTCTCATGAATGGGGGTGTAGACAAACGAGAAATCAAGCGGAACCGGACGCTTTGTATCTTGACCGATGAGGGAGGTTGTCCGACCAGTTCGGGCGCTCAAATCCTCCCTTAAAAAGCGAGTCTCGCCCAGAGTTGCAGACATAAGCAAGAATTGGGCTTGTGCCAATTCGATAAGAGGTACTTGCCACGCCCAACCACGATCCGGCTCGGAGTAATAGTGAAATTCATCCATTACTACTAGGTCTATATCTGCATCTTTACCCTCACGCAAGGCAATATTGGCAACAATTTCTGCGGTCGCGCATATGATCGGAGCGTTACCGTTGACAGTGGCGTCGCCAGTCATCATGCCGACAGATTCCGCGCCAAAAATCTCACACAGAGCGAAGAATTTTTCATTAACTAAAGCTTTAATGGGGGCGGTGTAGAAACTACGCTGGCCGCGAGCGAGAGCAATGAAGTGTGCTGCAATTGCCACCATTGATTTCCCACTTCCTGTGGGGGTTGCAAGGATAACGTTATCACCAGCAACTAAGCTGAAAGCTGCCTCATCCTGAGCAGGGTAGAGGCTAATTGAGCGGGACGTAGCCCATTGCTGGAAGGAGTCATAGATAACCTCATCAATGAGAGAATCAGGCACCTCCGCTAAATCGGGCAATACCTCGGTCAATTTCATAGCCACCCTCGCTTACGACTTAGCTGTTTAACTCAGAAAAGCTCTTTGAACTAAATTATTCAGATTTATCATCTTCAATGTCCTGCAAAAAACGTTCAAACTCAGCACCAAGCTTCTCTGCATCAAGAATCTCGTTGCCGAGAAGGGAAGCACGTCCCCGTTCGGATTCGATTTTCTCTCGGTAACGCGCCATCGACTCATCATATTGGTGCTCAAGATGTTCTACGATACTCAACATTTCAGGATGAGACTGCACTTGCTCCTGGATCATGGCAAATACCTTAGGTATATCCTCCTTCAAGCTTCCCAACGGTAACTCCAGGTCCAATGTATTGGCGGCCTCCTGAAGAAGGGTAAATGTTGCCTCGGGATAGTCAGAGGCTGCCACGTAGTGGGGAATATGTGCTGTATAGCCGCCCACTTTCCGCCCGGAATCCGCCAGCGCCTTTTCGATAAAAAGCGATGCTGATCCCGGTACTTCTAAGCGTGTATCAAGGGTGTAGTGCTCAGCGAGTAATTCCTGTGAATTGCCGTGCGCGCTTAGAACCAGGGGACGTGTGTGGGGAACTGTCATAGGAACGGCGTAGAGGCACAGCGTGCGGGAGACATTAAACTGCTCGACCAAATCGGCAATGACCTCACTAAAGGCCTCCCAACGTAGATCTGGTTCGGGACCGGACAACAGAAGGAAGGACTTATTCTTCGTATCTTTGAGCACATGAAGCGCCAGCATGAAATCGTCAATATGGGCGACCGAGTTATTGTCCACCGTTACTGTAGGACGGCGGGAGCGATAATCTAAGAGCTCGTCACTGTTAAAGGAAGCGACGAGATGATGCTCTAATGCGGCCAGAAGATGCTCCGCGCTGTCACTCACAGCGGAGCCGGCATCGGCGAAGCCATCGAGGGCAATAATGAGAGAGGGGCCCTCGTTCCTCGCCGCAGAAAACTCCGGAGCAGGAAATTCGAGTTCATATATGCGCTTTTCCATGGCACACCTCCCTAGTAGATAGTTAAAGGTCAATTCTAGCCGATTTAGTCAAACACTGAGTTTTTCTTAAAACTACCTCGTTATCCACAATTATCCGGACCCCACGACGCTCCGCCGCGCGGGGACCAACACGAGGCGCTCTGATGGATATATGAAACCATTCGACGCTGCAATATTCCTGTCCAGCCTTTCGCCATACCTTGGAGCTCCGTCAGATAAAAGGATAGTTGTAGCGGCGCTTGATGCTTCGCACTCCATTGTGGCGGTATTCGCCCTCAGAGATACCGAAGCCGTCCCAGAGCTAGCAGAGAAAATATCGGCGATGGCTCCACGGTATTGTTTCGGTCTCATCATCCACGGCGAGCTAGATCCTGGCCCATTGCTCAAATCTCTCCACCCACTCCGTCCTCTCGATGGCTGCTGGCTCATCCCTTCCTTGAGCGCCGGTGAGCGGTACCATCTTGCTTTTACCGATAAGAAATCCAATCTCAAGCAAAAGGGTTTTATCACTGGTCGCATCCCAACTTCCGCTGCATCCACGGAAGCTAAAAGTAGAAAGATGGTGGCTCGCGCTCAGGTTGATCCCGACACTCTGTTGAATCGCTGTCACGACCTAGCGACCATTCTTCTCAGCATCGAAGCGGATCCTTTACGGCCGATCACTGATTGCGATATAGATGTGCTCGCCCAGTTTATGGGGCATATAACCCTACGAGACGCCGTTCTTCGAGTGCTCTTTATAAGCCCCGGAGCGGCCATAAAACTTGCCCACGAGGTGGCAGCGCGGTACGGCGGAGGTATTCGGGCAAATGCCCTATGTTGCGTGAACCTTGCCCACTGCATCGCCAACCCAAATGATGAGCGCGCCGTGGGGGAGTTGGACCCTCATCACCGACTTAGTCAACTCATATATGAGTGTTATACAGCAGGTAAAAAAGAAGAGCTCATCGAGGCCGCAAAAAGAGGGTGTGACCGTACCTGGCTTAACCTCCTCAAAAATGGCCGCGCTGCCGCCTAGCTACTGTGCGCTTGATCTCCAAGGTTGGAGGTAAACGCCCACGCATCTTCTATAATGGTGCGCAGGTCCTTATGCTCTGGTTTCCAGCCCAGCTCTTTCTGAGCTTTGCTCGAGGATGCAATAAGCACAGCTGGATCCCCGGCACGTCTGGGCTTAATTTCTGCAGGGATCGAATGACCAGTAACCTCTCGGCAGGTATCTATGACTTCTTTGACCGAATAACCATCACCAGAACCAAGATTGAAAATCCTGTGGGTGAAGGGAGTATTACTCTCTAGTGCAAGGGCATGTGCTTGGGCTAAGTCAAGAATATGGATATAGTCGCGAATACAGGTACCATCTGGGGTCGGCCAATCGTCGCCGAAAATCATGATCTTTTCACGATGCCCCATAGCAACCTGGAGGACGAGCGGTATTAAATGGGTTTCAATCTCTCGGTTTTCTCCGATAGGTCCATAAGCTCCGGCTACGTTGAAATACCGCAGTGACGTGGCTCCCAAGCCATAGGCATGAGCATACGAAGAAATAGCATGATCGATCGCTAGTTTCGTGGCCCCGTATGGGTTCGTCGGCGAAGTAGGCATATCTTCGGTGATGGGCACCTCATCGGGTTCACCGTAGGTAGCAGCCGTGGAACTAAAAACCAGGTTATTAACCCCATGGCGTCGCATGCTGTCGAGAATGCCAAGAGTGGTGATGACATTACCGTGCCAGTAGTCGTGAGGTTTTTCTACTGATTCACCTACAAGGGAGCGAGCTGCGAAGTGGAGGATGCCGTCGATACGCCCAGAAGCGAGCACGGGATCAATGAGGTCAGCCACATCGCCTTCGTGAAGCTGCGCCTTCTTGGGTACGGCCTCGCGGTTTCCGGTGGAGAAATTATCGATAATGACAACCTCGTGACCGCGTTCTATGAGGTACTGGGCGCACACGCTACCTACATAGCCTGCGCCTCCGGTAACTAGGAGTTTCAAACCCTTGGCCTTTCTAGTGTCTAGAGAGCTTCAACCCGAACGGCGTGAGCCATCTCCTCATCGAGGTGGATCACCTTGTCTCCCTTTATCAGAGAGATGCCCCCATCTTCGCGGTGCTGGAGTTCTACCGTGGTTCCCACAGTCATCTCCGCGTCATACAACATTTTGAAATAATGTGGGTCTACTTGGAGGATTTCATTAATTTGAACGATGCGCACCTGCTGAATAGTGCTGATATTCCTAGTATCAGTGGCACGGACCCCCGGACCTGCGGGCTCCTGAAGGTGAACACCGAGCTGCTCAAGCCCTGGGATGGGGTTGCCGAAGGGTGACCGTTCGCAATTGCCAATCACTGAAATAACACGCCGCTCAACTTCTTCGCTCATAACATGTTCCCAGCGGCACGCTTCTTCATGCACCTTATTAATGTCGAGGCCTAAGATATCGACAAGCAGGCGCTCGGCCAGGCGGTGTTTACGCATGACAGAAATGGCGAGTGCTCGCCCCTTCACAGTCATCTGGAGGCTGCGATCGCTAGCGACAACGACGAGGCCGTCGCGTTCCATACGGGCAATAGTTTGACTCACTGTAGGTCCGGATTGTTCGAGGCGCTCGGCAATACGTGCCCGTAGGGGAGTGATCCCTTCTTCTTCTAATTCGAAGATGGTGCGCAAATACATTTCAGTAGTGTCAACGAGGTCTTTCATGGCTTAGCCTTCCATTCGCAGTGAGTCACCACCAGGGCGCTTTTCCCAATAATTATAGGTGGAATTTATGCTCGGGTGAATTTTAATAGTAAACAAAATGTGGGATGACCCACGCAGAGGTCTCGTGGAATAAATAATAACAACAAAAGCCCCAAGGCGGAGAAGTGGTGTCCACCACACCTAGCACAGGCACTAAGGCTGGCACATTCAGGGCGTTAATCAGACGTTAATCAGGCGTCGAACAACCTTGAGAAAAGGGTTACCCCCAAGGGGATAACCCGATCGTCTTATCTAGTGGGCATAGGCTCGTAATTTTTCGGCCCGATCGCCATCGCGCAATTTCCGCATGACTTCGCGCTCGATCTGACGTACCCGCTCCCGCGAAAGCCCATAACGGCGCCCAATCTGATCGAGGGTGCGAGGAACGCCATCATCGAGCCCATAACGCATTCGGATCACATCTTGTTCGCGCTGCTCTAGGGTGGAGATTACCTCTCTAATATCGGCATGTCGCAGGGTAGCAACCACCGAAGCTTCTGCATCTGCAGCCTCAGAGTCCTCGATGAAATCACCTAATGGAGCTTCCTCATCCGCGCCCACCGGCATATCAAGCGAGACGGGATCACGCGATTGGCGTAGAAGCATCTCAATCTTTGAGGCATCAATACCCGTTTCCTCGGCAAGCTCTTCGTGGGTAGCCTCGCGCCCGAGGTGCTGATAGAGCTCACGCTTGGTTCGCGAGAGCTTATTAACTTGCTCAACCAGATGAACTGGAAGGCGAATAGTGCGCGACTGATCCGCCATCCCCCGGGTAATCGCCTGCCTAATCCACCACGTTGCATACGTGGAGAATTTGAAGCCTTTCGAATAATCAAATTTCTCCATGGCACGGATGAGGCCCAGGTTTCCTTCTTGAATGAGATCAAGCAGAGGCATCCCGCGACCGGTGTATCTTTTGGCTAAGGAAACAACTAACCGCAGATTAGCTTCCAGGAGGTGTGATCGAGCCTTTCGCCCGTCGCGTACTAATACTTTCAAATCGCGTTTCATGGCTCGGGTGAGGGGACGTTCGGCCGATTGCAGGAGATGCTCGGCATACAGACCGACCTCGATAGTTTGAGCGAGGTAGACCTCATCTTCCGCGTTAAGCAGGGCGGTCTTGCCAATACCATTGAGATAGACACGAACAAGATCTGCGGAGGGGTTATCATTGGTTTGTCCCCGTCGCGAGCGGGTATCCACTTCTGGACGGGGGTCGTCGAGAATATTTTCCTGCACAGCATCATCAGTGTTCTCGGTGTATTTAGCAGCCGTCATCGACTTGTGCCCCGCTTTCTCCGTCTTATACTCAAGCACGCTACTTTACTCACAGCGATAAACTAATCTGAAGTAGATGTGGTAGCGACGTTTCTATATTTAACAACGGGGCATCGATGGATTTTGTTCCCCTAGGCCGAATGCGCGCCTACTTCTGGAAAAAAATTATTCCCTTCGCTGTCACAGTGTGGCTCGAGTATCCACGAGAACCGTATACGGCCCCTCATTAACACTCTCCACCTGCATATCTGCCCCGAATACCCCCTGTTCGCAGGAAATACCGCGGTTGGCGAGCTTCGAAACTACAGCATTAAAGAGGGCACGCGCTTGCTCAGCGTGAGCGGCATCGGACCACGAAGGTCGCCGCCCTTTTGCGGTTCGTCCTAAAAGGGTGAACTGGGAAACAAGGAGAACTGGGGCTGCCAAGTCCGAGATGCTACGCTCGCCCTTGAGAATTCTCAGTTCTGCTATCTTGCGCACCATCGTGTCAACGTCAGATTCATCGTCAGTTGCTGCGACACCAATAAGGGCCAGTATGCCGCCATATTCCGGACACGAAATCTGGCCAACTATGTGGCCATCTACCCTAACTTGAGCTTCGCTGACACGCATTAAAACTGCCCTCATACTAGGACCCAGATAGAAGATCGGCAGGAATGATAAATCCGTGACGAATCAGATCCACTACCGCGGGGAGCGCAGCTTGTTGGGTTAGATCCGGATCGAGACCACGACTGATAGCAAAGAGTTCGATAACTTCGCTGAGGTTGAGGCCTTCAGGGTGTAGCCCAGCCAAAATAGCGGCTAGCTCGGCGTCGATATCGTGAGACCATCTCGGTCCGTCCATGCGGGTTATTCGCCTGGCTGCGGGAACAAAGCCCATAGCCTCTCCTGCATCTGCCACACTTATCTCCTCCTGGGCAATACCGGGACGCACCTGATAGCGAGCCTGCAGAATCTCGTTCTCGGTCTGGGCGTGCAGCCACGAGATACGGGCGAAATACTCTTCAGCCTCTTGAGCAAGATCCTCAATGGGGTGGGTGAGTTCTTCAACAAGAATATCTGACGGCAGATCATCAGAGATTCTCTTGATGAAGACAAAACCGAATCCGATGGCTAAGACATGATGGGAAGCAAAAAAGTCGAGCCAATGGAGAGTCTTGTGAGCACCCTGTTCGCTCCGGGGATCGATGGATTCATCGCGTAGCCACGTGCCGCAATAATGTTCAGGCGAAACCCGGTCACGTTCGAGTATCCAACACATCACACCCTTATCTGGAAGCCACGATGCTAAACGCTGCTGGAAGGAGTGCCCGGACTCGTGAATCCACGATCCTAAAAGCGTAGCTGTGCCGTCCATATTGAGATAGTCGGGTATATTTTCCATCAATAACTGCGTTGCTCCATCAAGAGCGAGACCTGAATCTCGATAGATATGCGAGACATCATCAGGACCAACCACGAAGGGTGGGTTGGCGATAATGCGGTCGAAGCGACGCCCGCGGACTGGCTCAAACCAGCTCCCGCGCTGAATATCAACGGTGGCGCGGTTATCGGATATCAGCCCTGCTGTGTCCACGAGGGTTGCGTGGGCAAATAGCAGAGCACGTGGATGAATATCGGTCGCCGTGATCGACTCTGCCGCGTGCAACTGGCCCAATACCTGGATGCCGGACCCGGTTCCCAGATCGAGTACCGAGGACACAGCACTGCGACTGGTTGCCGATAACAAAGAGAGGCTGGCTGCACCTACCCCTAGAACGTGATCCTTTCCGGGGATGTAGTTACTCAACTGAGAGGCATCGCAGTCCGAAAAAACAAAATAGTCATTGCCGTCAACTCTGTGGGGATGGATATCGATGAGCGCAGTCACGTGGCTCTCGTTTGCGGATTTAGGCCCCAAGATGCCGACTCGAATCAGGTCGTGGAGCAGTTCGCTGCCGAAAATTTTGGTGAGATCTTCCTCGCTTAACGCCCGATGAAGGAGAAATACAGTTATTAATTGAGCCAGTGGTTGGGTTCGGCTATTTCTCATAGAAAAAAGCACCGCATGGGGTTCGCCTCGGTAGAGGGCCTTATAGGCATTCTCGCCTAAAAATTCGCGCACCCCATCAGCCGTGAACTCGTAACTGATAAGGGCTGCCTTTAGTTGGGCAGCACAACGCACAAAGTCATCGTGTTGTTCCTGCAGATGATCAGTGGCGGGAAATTTCATAAAGTTTCGTCACTTTCTCAGATTAGTTTGTATCGCCGGAGTCAATAGCGGCGGGACCAGGCCGGGAATTGTGGGATAATTGCTGGCGCGCCAGAGCCGGCTTGTACACAGATCTTTCGCGCGGATCACGCGGTTGTCCCACTCCATTAGCGATGACTACCGCGATCCATGGTAACGGGACCGAGATGACAAATAGCACGGCAGAGAACCACACCAACTCGAGATATAGGTAGCTAAATGCCGCGAGTGCTAGAAATGGCAGCCTGATCGCTTGGATGATCGCATATTGGCGTTCGCGCTGCTTCCGATTCTCAGCCGGGGACTGCCGAGCCGACGTAATGAGCGCAGCTTTTTTCCTTCTCCCAGGCCACCATACTCTCTGACTCATCCGTTGTGCGGAGAGTGGTCGGGAGGTAGCGTCGATAATGGTAGGCGAGGAGTCAGGTGCCGCGCCTGTGTGCGAGGTATCTCGTTTATCCTGCTCCATAGCTATAAACCTAGTCTCGCTTCGCGTCAGAGGCGAACGTGGGGCACAATAGGAGGAGTGACTACTCAAACTCAAACGATCGAACGTCCAGATATTCGTAGCGATGAGCTTCTTGACGACGATACTCCGAAGTTTTTCCATTATGTGAAGAAAAATCAGATAGTGGAATCGGCAGTATCCGGTCGCATCGTGGTTGCTCTCTGCGGTGAAACCTTTCCCGTAACCAAGCAAGCAAAACCTGGGTCCCCCGTGTGTCCCGACTGCGAAAGCATTTACAGGAGTATGCGCAAATAGTGAGTAATGATCTGCGCGTTTGGCAACGTCAAGCGCTAGAGAAATATCTTGCCGTTCAACCTCCAGATTTCCTCGCTGTTGCCACTCCAGGAGCTGGAAAAACGACGTTCGCGCTGCGGGTTGCCACCGAGTTGCTCAACAGCCACGTCGTAGAACGAGTCATCGTGGTGGTTCCCACCGAGCACCTGAAGGTGCAGTGGGCGGAGGCGGCGTCGAGGGTAGGAATCTCTCTAGATCCTCATTTCAAAAATTCGGGCGCAGTTAACCCTCATTACCATGGCATTGTGGTGACCTACGCCCAAGTTGCCATGCACCCATTCAAGCACTATGCCATCACCACGGCGCACAGGAGTCTCGTGATCCTTGATGAGATTCACCACGGCGGGGATGCAAAGAGCTGGGGCGATGGAATCCGGCAGGCGTATCGCGATGCCACGAGGCGCCTCGCGCTCACGGGAACCCCGTTTCGCTCCGATGATTCCACGATCCCCTTCGTCCGCTACGACGAAGATGGCGAGGGGCACCTCGTCTCCCAAGCCGATCACACCTATGGCTATTCCGATGCTCTCGCCGACGGCGTGGTCCGGCCGGTGGTATTCCTGTCCTACTCAGGGGAGGCACGTTGGCGTAACTCCGCTGGTGAAGAATACGCAGCGCGCCTTGGCGAGGCTCTTTCACCGGAGCAAACCGCACGCGCTTGGCGCACTGCGCTTGACCCTAAAGGCGACTGGATACCTGCTGTCCTCGGTGCGGCCCACACGAGGCTTCTCCAATTACGCAAATCGATCCCCGATGCTGGTGGTTTAGTTATCGCTACTGATAAGACCACAGCGCGCGCCTACGCCAAGATCTTGGAAAACTGGAGTTCAACACCGGTTACTGTGGTCCTCTCCGATGAAGTGGGTGCATCAGATCGGATTGAGGAGTTCTCCGCAAGCAGCGATGAATGGATGGTGGCGGTGCGCATGGTGAGCGAAGGGGTGGATGTGCCGCGGTTGGCCGTGGGCGTATACGCCACGAGCGCTGCAACACCGCTTTTCTTTGCTCAGGCAATTGGACGTTTTGTAAGAAAGCGCCGCCCTGGGGAGACCGCGAGCGTCTTTTTACCGTCGGTACCCGTGTTGCTGGAACTAGCGGCACAGTTGGAAGTTTCTCGGGATCACGTTTTGGGTAAACCTCACCGATCTAAAGAAGGTTTTGATGATGATCTTCTGGCTCAAGCTAACCGGACAGAAACCGAGCCCGATCTAGAACGTAGTTATGAGTCTTTAGGAGCCGAGGCGGAGCTTGATTCCTTGATATACGATGGCTCTACCTATGGAACGGGTTCGATTGCAGGTTCGGCTGAAGAGGCTGATTACCTCGGCTTACCAGGCCTTCTCGATGCTGAACAGATGCGGGAATTACTGCGTCAGAGGCAGGCCGAGCAAATTGCCCAGCGAGAAAAAGAAAGGGCTAACCACGTTAGCGACTCTTCCACCGATCACGTTGCTAGTAAGGAAATCCCAACACTGCGCAAAGAGCTCAATAGCCTAGTGTCTATGGAAGCGGCCCGTACTGGACGTCCTCACGGGGCCATCCACACAGAAGTAAGAGCTAGATGCGGAGGCCCCCCCACGGCAATGTGCTCTGCTGATCAGTTGCGCGAGCGTATAGCCTATTTGCGACGGTGGTAGCCCCGATTGTGGCTATGGAGCGGTGGGGCTTAAACGTTGCAGAGAATAAGTGCTGTAGGATAGTCCCCGCTGGTATGTACCCCGCGAAGCTACAGAAACGAAAGCGCAGGGGAGCAATACCGTAGAACGCGGAGAAAAATTTTCTCGATATTTACAAATAACTACTCTCTAAGGACATCTTTATGACCAATCCCTATAACAACAATGACGAGTTCGTACAACCAGAGCAGAGCCTGCCCGCCTACAATCCCGTCGATCCCGCGCCTGCAGCAACACCGGTCGTCGTAGCAAAAAATGGCCTCGCACTTGCAGCTCTGATTGTTTCGGCTGTAGCTTTGGTGCTCACCCTCACCGTTGTTGGCGTTATCATTTCTTGGGCTGTAGCACTGGTGGGACTCGTGCTCTCCATTGTAGCCTTGGTTAAGGTGAAGAAATTCGCCCCAGGTGCCGGTCGAAAAGGTATGGCCATCACAGGTCTGGTCTTGAGCATTCTGGCACTTCTACTAACCATCGTTTTCGGACTCGTCTTTGCGCAGTTCGGCGCTATCGTGGGGGATTGCGCCCAGTATGAGGGTGAGGAGCTTCAAACCTGCATCGAGCAGCAGCTCGTTAACCAGTAGTAGCTACTACTACCTAGGTGAGGTGGTTACCGTGGTCAAGAGCTACGGTAACCACTTTTTTGCTTATTGGCACAGATACCTGGGTAGAGAGATCAAGCTACGAGTGCGAGGTGCAGCCATGTGTAGACGCGCAAAATACTCATTTGCTGTGTAATCCGGACCACGGCTCAGCCTGGTGCTGGACTTTCGACTTTTGCCGGGGCGCTGGCGGTAGATATGCATGCGACCGAGCCCGGACGAGTATGGTCCCCATATTTGTTGTGGCTTTTTATAGACCGTGGGCATGAGGTTTCTCTCGGACCATCGGTACAGTTACGTACCTAGGGGGCGCGGGTCACTCTTATACGGCATTATATGGCTGACATCGTGTAAGACTGTGTGTGGAGAATAGCGCTGCGCCCAACTGCTCTTTACCCTAATAACGTCCTATTTGGGGGTGGGTAACCTTTACGCAGCGATCGCGGAGGCCCAGTTATGTGCTGGTTTAGATTTTCATGCTTCACCCATTAAAAAACGCATGTGGAGTCCGACACCCCTCGTCGACGCCGAGATCGATAGTGCGTGGACAGCCCAGCAAGGTGCCGGTTCTGCTGCTCCCTCACCACAGCTGACGCAGGTGCAACGGTGAGTTACTACAAGTAGTGCGGGTCTGTTATGCAGATATAGCTAGTGTGGCACTGGAGTAATAGAGTGTATACGCGATCTTCCCATCGAGGTCACCTCACCGCGGCTGAAATCGGCCACTAATACGATATATGACCTGCCGTATTCGCTTGGGAATGAGCGAAATTTTTAGACCCCTCGGACTATCCGAGGGGTCTAAAATTGTGATATTAACGTCCAGCGTTAGTCAAGATAATCGCGCAGTACTTGGGAACGCGAGGGGTGGCGCAGCTTAGACATGGTTTTAGATTCGATCTGCCTGATACGCTCGCGTGTAACACCATAGACCTGGCCGATTTCGTCCAAGGTTCGTGGCATGCCATCCGTGAGCCCGAAGCGAAGTCTCACAACTCCAGCTTCACGTTCGGTGAGGGTATGGAGGACATCTTGCAGTTGGTCCTGCAAAAGCGTGAACGACACCGCATCGACTGCGATAACGGCCTCAGAATCTTCAATGAAATCACCCAGCTGGCTATCGCCTTCGTCACCGATCGTCTGGTCCAGCGAAATGGGCTCGCGCGCATACTGCTGAATTTCGAGGACTTTTTCCTCGGTGATATCCATTTCCTTGGCAAGTTCTTGCGGAGTGGGTTCACGGCCAAGATCCTGAAGCAGTTCACGCTGAATGCGTCCGAGCTTATTTATGACCTCCACCATATGGACTGGAATGCGGATCGTTCGTGCTTGGTCGGCCATAGCGCGGGTAATAGCCTGCCTAATCCACCACGTGGCGTAAGTTGAGAATTTGTAGCCCTTGGTATAGTCAAATTTTTCCACAGCACGAATGAGTCCAAGGTTGCCCTCTTGAATCAGATCAAGAAAAGCCATACCCCGGCCGGTATAGCGCTTCGCCAAGGAAACGACGAGACGTAGGTTTGCTTCGAGTAGGTGGTTCTTGGCCTTGCGGCCATCGCGAGCGATAGCCCTGAGGTCGCGCTTGACTGCGGGGGTCAGTTTCGCTTCCTTATCGCCATTATGAAAAGCTTCTGTCATCTGGTCCATGCGGTAGGTTGCATAGAGTCCAGCCTCGATTCGCTTAGCGAGTGAAACTTCTTCCTCAGCATTGAGCAGCGCAACTTTACCGATCTGTTTGAGGTATGCGCGAACCGAGTCGGCTGAGGCCGTAAGCTCGGCATCCTTACGGGCTTGACGCAAGGCTGCGGACTCATCCTCGTCCCATACCGACGACCCATCGTCCTCGTCGTCTTCAGCATCCTCGTCGTCGTCATCTGGGACGTCGAGTTCATCGATTTCAGCGCTGAAATCCTCAGCATCATCGTCAATCAAAGTATCATCGGCGATGAGATCAACGTCAACGTCTTCATCGGAGGACTCGTCGAGAACGCCGGTATCTTCTACCTCGACAACAGGTTCTGCAACTTTTTTAGTCCGAGTCTTTTTGGCCGTCTTCTTCGCAGATTTCTTTGCAGTCTTTTTAGCTCGAGTTTTCGGTTTTTCCGACTCCGGAGCGTCTTCGGCTTTGGGCTGCACCTTACGGGAGCTAGCAACCTTCCGAGAGACCTTTTTAGGCAAAGACGCCGACTCTTCGGAACCTGCGTCGGCTTCGGCTTCGGCTCTAGTCGCGCTCTGAGCAGATTTTGTCCGCGTGACCTTCTTCGCTACCTTCTTCACGACCCGCTTGGTAGTCGATTCGGTGTCAGTACTTTCCTCTACTTGAGCGCTGGATACAGTTGGCTCTTGCGATGTCGATGCGCTCTTACTGGTAGCTTTTCTGGTTACCTTGCGGGTCGTCTTACGCGCTACTTTCTTTGCTGCAGTCTTTTTCGTTTCAGTCACAATTGCCCCTTCTCCGGCGTGGTCACTACGTTAACGACAAAAATAAACTCTATGCACATTAGTGACCATCACTATGATGCTTATTCCAGCATAAAGAAAAATTAACAGTTATGCCGATATCCCCGTGCGATACCCACGAGTCTTTCCTATAACAAAGTCCATGGTACTGCTAGTTTCCCGGGTGGGAACGAGAGATATTGACGTGTCTCGGTGATCTTAATGTCAGTCCGTTAAGGGTGAAGGGTAGTTCGCAGGGGACGTATCAGGTCTATGCGCTGCGCGTAGTGACTTTATTATTAAGATCATAGAATCCGGGGAGAGCCAAACCTTGGGTCTCCGTCAGACAAACGGCAATTATAGAGCACGCGCAGGCAAAAGCCTAAATAATACTCTGGAATTAGCTGCGTTGGATTCTCCTCGGAAATATCCAACGCAGCGACACTAAGCAATCTAGCGGTAATCTAGGGGAATAAGCGGTGCTCGACCGCCAGTGCAGCACCCACGATACCAGCGCGATTACGCAATTTTGCTGCAATAACAGGGGTCTCATTGCTTAGTTTCGGAATCCACTTGTCGCCCTTGCGGGAGATGCCACCGCCGGCGATGAACAGCGTGGGATTAAAGATCCTCTCGTATTCCTTGAGAACTGTGGATACCCGAGCGGCCCACTTGGTGTAGCCAATCTCGTCCCTGTCTTTAGCGGAAGACGAAGCGAATGACTCAGCTTCACGTCCCTCGACGATCATATGCCCTACCTCTGTATTTGGAAACAGGGTGCCATCTACAATGAAGGCGGATCCGATACCGGTACCGAAGGTTAGCAAAATAACTGCACCCTTTGATGCTTTTTCGTCGCCGAAGGTCACTTCGGCCAAGCCGGCGGCATCAGCGTCGTTGAGTACGCTGATCAGGCGAGCCTCGCCGAGGTGATGAGCAAATAACTCGCGAACATCTACGCCAATCCACGAGGGGTCGATATTAGCTGCGGAAAGCACGAACTGATTTTTGATCACCGAGGGGAGGGTGATGCCGACCGGCCCATCCCATCCTGCGATTCTTAAGATCTCG
Organism: Corynebacterium sp. ES2775-CONJ; assembly: GCF_024814515.1. NCBI lineage: Bacteria > Bacillati > Actinomycetota > Actinomycetes > Mycobacteriales > Corynebacteriaceae > Corynebacterium > Corynebacterium sp. ES2775-CONJ. The sequence goes on from NZ_JANUXT010000001.1 coordinate 251,051, forward strand.
TTGCACGTGTCCGCAACGGCTTGAGGGGTGGCGGGCTTCGGCGTCAAAATCTTAATGCGATCACCGACGAATTCGCCGGTATCCAAGTCAACGCGAGCTCCTTTAATTCCAGAGCCGCCAACATCGATTCCAAATCCAATTCTGCTCATGGCGCATAGTTTAGTGGACGAGTACGAGACCATCCCAATATCCTGATAGTGATAAATCTTAAATTCTCCGAGAGCTTTATAAGCTCTTAAAATAGGTACTCACATGGAGAAAGTCGCTGTGTAGCTGCAAGTAGGAGCGCTTTTTTGCTTGCATAAACGCTGCTGCATTATGGTATTGCTTGCTCGAAAATGGGAAAGAGTGTGACAAGAAACTCGATTCCGTGTATAAATAGCGACAACTAACACTTCACAATCTCGCATCCTTTGAGAGGGTGCAGCTAGCTAAACCGAAAGCGAGGGGATCGAAGGTATGGCTACCGACTATGACGCACCACGCCGTCGTTCCGACGATGACATTGAGGCCGATTCTCTCGAAGGTCTCAAGGCTCAAGAATCAGCTTCATCGACACTCGATGATGACGATGAGATGGTCGATTCCTTTGAGATCCCCACAGCCGATCTCACAGGCGAGGAATTGAACGTTTCCGTGGTTCCCCGTCGCGATGACGAATTCACGTGCTCCTCATGCTTTATTGTGCAGCGCAAGAAACGAATCGACCACGTCGAGGACGACGGCAGCATCATCTGCATGGATTGTGCCTAAAAAAGACGCTACTTAGAAAAGTAGCGTCCGCACCTCCTAGTTCAGGGACTGTGTCGCTTTATCGGCTTGATCGGGTAGATAGGCCCGCAATAGTTTCTCAGGATCGCGGGTTGCCACAAGCCAATAAGGGGTGGGGTCTTCGGGATCGTCAAGAACAAGCATCACCATTTCTGGGACCCACCCATGGGAGACCACGAAGGCTGCAGGGTCGAGCTGTCGTCCCATCGCATTACGTTTAGCGGTTGCTGGAACAGCTAGGCTGCGGGACACTACAGTATGGGGGAGGTTTGCTTGGCCAGTGACCAGCCATCGGGTGCCGTCGGGATCTCGTTCCACTCGCACCCGAGTACTCGACATGCTAAGCAGGAGCCAGACTGCAAGAGCGCCTAAGGAAACCGCTGACACCACAGTCCACACTAGACTTCTGTTGAGACCCAGTTGCGCGGAAATAAGCGAAACTACGAAGGTTGCCATCAGCCACCAATACCACGGCACCCACTGGCGTTCGGAGTAGAGAATGGCCGGCTTCGACGCTGTTTTCTTTTCACTGTCACTCACGGTATTCATTGTAGCGGCGATCTTCGGGAAAAAGCCAAGGAGTTGGTCGCTAGGCTGAGCGCTAGGTCTTAGGCTATCCTGCTTGCAGGAGATAACGCGAGAAGTCTTGCGAATATTTAAGTCTCAACAAAGGAATTACTCTGTGCATACCTATACCGAGCCAGTGAAAACAGTCGCCCTGAAATTGCTCGATCCGGGCCTTCCTGTTCCGAGGCGGGCCCACCGTGACGACGCAGGCGTGGACTTGTACTCCACCATCGATTTAACCCTGGAGCCGGGTGAGCGCTCTCTCGTCCCTACTGGGATCGCTATCGCCCTGCCTGTAGGATCCGTCGGCCTCGTGCATCCGCGTTCGGGTTTGGCATTGAAAAAAGGACTGTCAATTGTCAACGCTCCGGGCACTATCGATGCTGGTTATCGTGGGGAGCTTAAGGTGTGTCTCATCAATCTCGATCCCCGTGAACCTATCGTAATAAAGCGTGGAGAGCGCATAGCTCAGCTCCTCGTACAAAAAGTGGAACTCTTTGATTTCGTAGCGGTTGCTGAACTCGATGACACCGAGCGCGGAGTCGGGGGGCACGGATCAACTGGTCTACGTTAGGCTGGGATAGGTGTTCTCAACGCTGAGAGATAATGGCTCTAAGGCGCTGAGATTTAATCAGGCGTTCTAGCTGGCGCCACATGACGTAAATATAATGATAAAGAGGTATCTGGACATGTCACTCTGGCCGTTCTCAAAAGATAATAGTAGTGCCCCCCACAAGTCCGAGACAGAGCCGCTCGAAGCTCACCCAGCTCATGACGCCGTTAATGGGGGCATGGGGCCTTTCGACGGCGACTCGGTCGATATCGATGAGTTCGAGTTTGGAGACTTTGCCCAAGGCATCCTCAATCTAGGTTCCCTACAGGTGCCGCTCCCTATAGGTTCCGAGGTGCAGGTTGAGATGGGACCCAACGGTCCTACGATGCTCCATGTCCTCACTGAATATGGTCGTTGCACACCGGTTGCCTTTGCCGCCCCTCGTTCTGGAGGACACTGGGATGAGGCTCGCGCAGAAATCACCGCGGACATGAGCAAACAAGGTCTCAGTGTGAGCGAAGAAATGGGCCCCTGGGGACCGGAAATTGTGGGGGCAGCCCCGCAACAGGGCGGAACCATCCGTGTCATCGGCGTTGATGGCCCTCGCTGGATGCTACGTATGACCTTGGCGGCCCCGCTCGATAAAGCCGATGATATGGCAGCCTTGGGCCGCGAGATAGCGGCGCGTACTTTCGTCTACCGTGGCAACGATCCGATTCTTCCTGGTACCTCTTTGCCGGTAGCTCTTCCGCAGCCTTTGGCTGAACAGGTCGCCCAGGAGATGCAACGCCGCTCCCAGCAGAACAACGGTCGAGGTTTCCCCAATAACTCCGTGTCTTTGAATTAAGTCCAGGAGACTATCTGTGAACGATCACCAATCTAATTCTGAGACAAAACCCAATCTTATAGACCAAATGGGCGGCCTCGGGGGTCTAGTCGCATCGAGTGTACCTGTGATCACCTTTGTGCCCGTCAACAATAGATGGGGGCTGCATTCTGGTATCGCAGCAGCACTTCTAGTGGCCGTGGCAATCCTAGTGTGGCGCCTTGTGCGTAAAGAGAATCTCCAGCCCGCCATTTCCGGCTTTTTTGGCGTGGCTATTGCGGCCGGCATCGCTTGGTATACCGGGTCCGCGAAAGGCTACTTCCTTTTCGGAATTTGGATATCGGCCTTGTATGCAGCGATCTTCATTGTATCCATTATTGTGCGATGGCCCTTGGTCGGAGTGATATGGAAAGGGATCAACGGGGACGGCATGGCGTGGCAAAAAAACCCGCAGGCAGTTAGGGCTTATACCTGGGCCACCGCGGGGTGGGCTGTGGTTTTTGCCGTGCGCTTTTATGTTCAAAACTTTTTCTATAATTCCGATGCCACCAATTCCCTGGCCATAGCGCGTCTGCTGATGGGGTGGCCACTGTCCGCACTCGTCATGGTATTTACCGTAGTCATGGTGCGCAAAGCCACCGCGGCCCTCAAAACCACGCCTGCGGATTAACCAACAACGACGAAAACTAGGTTATTGTCATGAACTTTTACCCCAGATCCACTGAACCAAAACTGTCCACGGGGCAGCGACTCGAGCTCAAGATCTCGCGAGTGGCCCACGGTGGGGAGGGTATCGCCATCTTCGACGGCCGAGTGATCTTTGTCCAAAGCTCCTACCCAGGTGATACTGTCCTAGCTGAGGTCACTAAGGTGAAGCGGAACTTTGCCAGAGCGCTACTCATCGATGTCCTCGAACCAGCACCCGCGAGGGTCGAACAACGGTGTCCCGCAGCTGCTCTAGGCGCCGGCTGTTGCGACTTTGGAGACCTTGAACCCAAAAGCGCCGTGGGCTTAAAGACCACCATATTGCGAGACCAACTCACCCGCCTCGGTGGACTAGAAAATCTGCCCGACATCCAGCAACTGGCACTCAATCCTTATCAGGGGTGGCGGACCCGCATGCGATTGGGTGTTGACGACCAAGGACGCGCGGGAATGCGGGCTCTCCGGTCGAATGACGTTATATCTGCGGCCCCGTGTGCTCAAGCAGTGCCAGGACTGCTTGATTCAGTGGTGGGAGAAGAGGCGCGTCGTTTTACCCCTCATGCAGAGGTGATCGTGGTCATGGACGACGATCATAACCGTCATATCGTCGAGATCTCCAAAGCGCCTCGCGGGCAGCGGAGTGAAACCATCACAAAGGTCATAGAAGGCAGCGATCACGCTATCCAAAAAGTCGCTGGATATACTTTTAAGATCCCAGCAACAGCATTCTGGCAAGCTCATGTGGCTGCCCTCGAAACGTATTCGCAGCAGATTACCTCGTGGTTGAAAAACTACGGTCCTAAGTCTCACGAGTTGCTAGCTTGGGACCTCTATGGGGGAGTGGGGGCGCTCGTTCCAGCCATTCGGGAAGGGTCAAACCCCCAAGCCACAATTTACTCGGTGGAAACATCTCCGGGATCAGCGCGCGCGGGGCGAAAGGCTTTCGATAGGGGGATAACCTTTATTACTAATTCCGTTGAGGCTGCCCTGGGAGAGTTGCCAAACCCGGATATCGTAGTCCTCGACCCGCCTCGTACCGGGGCTGCGTCAGGGGTTATCGAGGGTATTGCTGCTGCTCAACCGGATATCGTTATTCATATCGGTTGTGACCCTGCGACCTTTGCGAGAGATGTGCGACGATTTGTCGATCAGGGGTATATTTTCTCTGAGTGCGTGATGATTGACGCTTTCCCTGGCACCCATCATCTGGAAAGCATGGGCCTCTTCCTGCGCTCTTAGGCTTAAGTTACGGGGTAGAATGAGTATTAGCCGTCTGAGACGCTCAGCCGATATGATGGACAATAACTATTAGTGCGTGGGAAAAACAGTGACCCTGTGGACTCCCTCCAAATCTGATCGGAGAGGACCGATTTTCGATCAGTATGAGAAAGGACAAAGGTTTCTCTTTCGCCCATGAGTATTCTCGCAACACTTACACACCCCGCTGATGTCAAGAGGCTCAAGCCTGAAGATTTGGCGCAGCTATCTGAGGAAATACGAGAATTCTTAGTTGAGAAAGTAGCCGCCACCGGAGGCCACTTGGGGCCGAACTTAGGCGTTGTGGAACTCACCATCGCACTGCACCGAGTCTTTGATTCGCCTAAAGATCCAATCATTTTCGACACCAGCCACCAGTCTTACGTGCATAAAATGCTGACGGGGCGCATGAACCAATTTGATACTCTTCGGCAAAAGGGTGGACTATCTGGCTATACGTCTCGGAAAGAATCTCCGCACGACTGGGTTGAGTCGTCTCACGCCTCTGCTTCTTTAAGCTATGCAGACGGACTGGCTAAGGCTTTTGAAATCAAAGGGGAAACCGATCGCTGTGTCGTCGCAGTAGTAGGAGACGGCGCTTTAACAGGTGGCATGTGCTGGGAGGCGCTCAATAATATTGCCGCCTCCAAAAAACGCAAAGTCGTAATCGTTGTCAACGACAATGGGCGCAGTTACTCGCCCACAATCGGTGGTTTCGCGGAGAATCTAAAAAAGCTACGCACTCTCCCTACGTATGACAGAGTGATGGAGCACGGCAAATATACCCTTAAGCGTCTCGGCTGGGTGGGGGAGCGAACTTTTGATGCACTCCATGCGTTTAAGGAGGGGCTCAAATCCACAGTCATACCCACAGAGATGTTCAATGAGCTGGGAATAAAATATGTTGGTCCTGTCAATGGCCACGATTCCGAAGCTCTCGAAGATGTTCTCAACTATGCTCGTGATTTCGAAGGTCCTCTTATCGTTCACGTCGTTACAGAAAAAGGTCGCGGCTATCCACCTGCTGAAAATGACGCAGCGGAACTCATGCACTCCACCGGCGCTATTGATCCTGTTTCTGGACTACCTGTCTCCAAAGATTCTCCTGGTTGGACGGCGATTTTCAGTAAGGCGTTGGTAGCGGCCGGGGGACGCCGCGATGATATCGTTGCCATTACAGCAGCGATGGCGGGCCCTACCGGACTGGTGCCCTTTCAGCAGCGCTTTCCCGCACGTTTTTTTGATGTTGGCATCGCCGAGCAGCACGCCTTGACCTCAGCAGCCGGCTTGGCGCTGGGGGGTTTACACCCCGTGGTTGCGGTATACGCGACATTTCTCAATCGGGCTTTTGATCAACTCCTCATGGACGTAGCTCTTTTAAAACAGCCCGTTACCCTGGTTCTCGACCGCGCTGGCGTCACCGGGAGCGACGGAGCAAGCCACAACGGCGTTTGGGATTTTGCGATTACTGGCATAGTCCCGGGTATCCACGTGGCCGCCCCGCGAGATGGGCTAAAATTACGTGAGCTTTTCGATGAGGCAATAGAGATTCAAGGGCCCAGCGTTGTGCGCTTTCCAAAAGGGGCACTGCCCCCAGTCTTTCCGGCCCTGGAAAAACGTGCAGATGGTGTGGAAGTCCTCTATAGCTCGGCTCGAGACGCAGAGAAGAAGATACTTGTCATTGCGGTGGGTCCTATGGCTGAGCCGGCCCTCTCGGCGGTTGAGGCTTGCACACATATACCAGTGGACTTTACGGTGATTGATCCCTGTTGGGTGGTGCCCGTCGCCCCCTCCATTCTCGAAATGGCACTCGACCATGATCTCGTCGTTACCATTGAGGACGGCGTTATCCATGGTGGCATCGGATCGATGATCGCGGAATCTCTAGCAGCAAGCGATATCGATACCCCGATTCGGCAGTTAGCTTTCCCTGAAATCTTTCCGGAACATGCCAGCCGCAATGAATTACTTGCGGAGGTAGGTTTGGATGCTCGCGGCATTACAGCGTCGTTGCAGGGATGGATTGAAACCTTAGTGGCGTCGTGCCCTATTGATGAGACGGCTGAAAATCCGGAATACTAGTCCCGCCTGCCAAGGGCGTACCCCAACATCCTTTAGGTAGCTCTGCAGTTCCCGTTCGCTGCTGACGAGACCCTCGTGGGCAATCGCCCACACCAGAGCGCGGCTATCGGCTGGAGTGATGATATTCTCTTGCGGCACAGCTAACTCAGCTGCTCTTTTGGCCAGCTGACTATTTACCCACTCCAGTTCTTCGTAGACTGCAGGGTAGTGCTGCTGTATAGCACGTTTGGATAATACGGTGATCTCACCGCCTGATGTGGTGTGCACTTTGTGGGGAAGTTCGAGCGGATCTGGCCATAGAGCTGAGTCAGTTCTCTTGGCCTCTGCAATAATTTTCGCCCACGTCGTAGCCCGAGAGCGAAGCCGGTGAGGGTAGCCCTTGGTGCGGAGAACTTTAGAGGCATGAGTCGGCATGGACGATGCTAGAGCCACCAAAACCCGATCCGGCAAAATTGCAGACGGGGCCAGATCTTCCATCGAACCCTCTCGTTCACGCTCCTGCCATAGGGCGCGGGCAACAGCTAATTTTTGGGGGGTTTTCAGAGAGTTAAGGCCTTTGGTGTCGGTCCACAGTCTTGATGGGGCTTGGTAGTGGGCAAAGCGAGTCTGAACGAACTGGCATTCCTGTTCTATCCAAGTGATTTTTCCTGCATCCTTGAGATCTTTGGCCATAAGGCGAGCTAATTCGATGAGCAACTCCACATCGAGAGCGGCATAGTTAATCCACTCCTGAGGAAGGGGCCGCCTAGACCAGTCTTCGGCTCCGTGGCCCTTGAGCAGCTCCCGATCAAAGTAATGCTGAACCATAGCTGCAAGGTTGACCTTGTCGTAGCCTAAAAGCCGTCCAGCTATTTCGGTATCGAAAAGTCTCCCTGGATGCAGGCCAAGGGCCGCTAGGCTGGGTAGGTCCGATATTGCTGCATGGAGAATCCAATCGGCGCCATTAAGGATTGGTTCCAGATATGTTGAAGTGGCTGCGCGATCACTTTCGACGTCGAACAACACTGTTCCAGCCCCCTCGCGGCGAACCTGGAGCAGAAAGACTCGGTCGTCATAGCGAAAACCTGCGGCCCGTTCAGTATCGATGGCAAAAGGGCCGTAGCCGAATTCCAAGACACTGACCGCAGCGGCTATTTCGCGGGCGCCTGTGGCCACGGAGGGGGTTCCTTCGCGTGGGACACCCAAGATTCTGGACATATTCTTCTACTTAGAGTTCACTGAATCTAATTCGCGCACACCCTCGGGTGGCAGACCAGCGACATGAGCTAAGATTTCCGCAAAGGCTGCGACGTGAGTGCTCAGATCGCTTTCGCTAGCGGTCCACGATGCTCGCATCTCGAGCTGGTATGCCGATGGTGGGCCACCAATCTCCCCGAAGCGAACAGATGTGGTGGAGGTGACTGTTCCCCCTAAATTCGTATACCCAACGCCTTCAAGTGCCTCCGCTAACCACTGCCACGCTACCTCCGGAAGAAGAGGGTCAGCTGCTACTTGGGAATCCATATCGGCCTGGATATACGCAACTAAGCGCATATCACCATCCCAAGTATCCTCAGCGTGTGGGTCATGAAGCAGGATCAGCCGACCGAATGCGTCATCGTCGCTGTGTGTTGTCAGCGGTTGATCATCATGAATGACCTCCAAGCCAATGGCATGGGAAAAAGGTGCAAGCCGCTGTGGTGGGCGAATGGTGCCGAGAGAGATTTCTGGGCGTAGCTGAGCCTGGTGCATGGACTCCACGGCGCGCGAGAAGTTCTCCGGTATGGCCTCGTCTGAGCCAGACTCTTTGGGGGGTGGAGATTTGGGATTTTCGGTCACGAATCAAAAGGTATCGAAAAATCTAAGCTTCTGTGAGTTGCCACGCCGCCTATGGGCGGAAAGATGCCGGATATTAGGCCAGCCTGCGTGATGAGAACCATACTTATATTCTAGTTGGGGTTCAATCTTTTGGATGAGTGTCGATATAATGGGTTTAGTTCTAAAGTGCGGGGCAGATATCCCGCTCCAACCAATCGGCCGGCAGTGCAAAGGATCTTTTAGATGGCAGAGAAACTAAACTTCGAAGAGCTCAATAACATTCAGCGGTACTCACAATTTGCTGTATTCAAGGTGCAGCCTTTGGCGGTACACGAAGGGGAGGCCGAGATTGCGGCTGATGCTCAAGAATTTTTTACAAAGATGGCAAACTCAGGTTTGATCACGGTGCGGGGTCTTTATGATCTTGCGGGTTGTCGGGCTGAGGCGGACTTCATGATCTGGTGGCATGCGGAGCAGTGGGAAGATATTCAGAAAGCCCTCACAAGCTTCAGGCGTGAGACTAAGCTGGGGCGAAAATCAACAGCTGTCTGGTTCGGAAATGGCCTGCACCGCCCTAGTGAATTTAATAAATCCCATCTTCCTAGTTTCATTATGGGCGAAGATCCAGGTGCGTGGATTTGTGTCTACCCTTTCGTTCGTTCCTACGACTGGTATGTAATGGATGCTAAAGATCGCCGTCGGATTCTTGCTGAACACGGCAGGCAAGCCCGGGGATATCCTGATGTGCGGGCAAATACCGTCCCATCCTTTACCCTTGGCGATTATGAGTGGATGCTGGCCTTTGAGGCACCGGAACTTCATCGTATCGTTGATCTGATGCATGATATGCGCTACACGGAGGCTAGGCTGCATGTTCGCGAGGAGCTACCCTTCTTTACAGGGCGGAGGGTGACAGATCTCGCCGAGCTAATTAAAGCTCTCCCATAGAAAAAACCCCGCTATATGGCGGGGATTTTTTACTGCCAATTGCTCAAGGTTGCTCCGGTTGCAGAGTTAAGCATACGGAGTTGATGCAATAACGCAGATCGGTAGGTGTGTCATAGCCCTCGCCCGAAAAAACGTGGCCCAAATGGGAGTGGCAGTGTGCGCATATGACTTCCGTACGGACGTGCCCTAGTGAGCGGTCTTCACGTTCAATGATCCGATCTCCAGCTAGCGGGGAGAAAAAAGAAGGCCAGCCGCAATGAGAGTCGAATTTCTCCGTGGAGCGAAACAGCTCCGTGCCACAGGCCCGGCAGGAGTAAATCCCCGATGTTGTTGTATTAGTATACTGTCCGGTGTGTGGAGCTTCGGTTCCAGCCTGGCGTAGCACTCGGTATTCTTCGGAGTTGAGGCGCTCGCGCCATTGGGAATCGCTAAGTTTCCTAAAGTCAGTCATTGCATCTCCTTATTAAATTGGGTGTGCTTAATACTAGAAACCTACCAAAGATCACCAGGGGCGTCTAGAGCTGCTTCCCCTCCATCAATGTCCACCGTACCGCCGTGGTGGATATAGCAACGATAAGCAATGCCCAACCGGCGGTAGCTTGATAGACATTGAGCCACCAGCCCAGCTGTGGACTCACGATTGATCCGTAATCGAGCGGCGCTAGTGCCAGGTATAGACCAGCCCAGGCACCCCACGAATGCAGCACGCTCATTCGCGAGAATACCGTAAAAACAAAAGGGAAAAGCAGCATCGAATAATACATTTGACCGAGCGACGACAGCAGAAAAACCCCACTGAGAATGAGTGCAGACGTCGTCGTGATCCATACGAGAGGATCGGTGAGTCGAATCCTCAGCAAGAAGATAACACCAACAACAACTATCGAGGCGAAAAGAACCCACACACCCGTGGCGAGAAACGGCTGCAGACCAAAGTAGACGGAGAATCCCTGCCATGATGCATTGGCGTAATCGCGCACCTCGCCCAAATACGGGATAGTGCGCCGGATATAGTCACTGGCGCCTGGGATAATAGGCCATGCAACGAGATTGAGAATAAGCGGTACCCCTAAACCAGCAAGGATTGTCGAAATTTGTCCGCGAACAGCGGGCAAGAAAAGCAGGGGCAAGAAAATAGGCTTGATCAATATGGCAAAGCCGATGAGGATACCTGCCCATACCGTGCGCTCCGACCACAGGCAAATAATAAAGCCGGTGAAAATCAACAGTAAAACTCCGTTGATATTAGAAAAGACAAGCGTGTTCTGCACCGCTTCTGTCATAAATGCGATGCTAATCGCGGTGGGGAAGGCTAGAGAGGAAAGCTTAAAGCCGCTCAGGCGCGTTAGTAGCCCCAATGACACAATGATCGCGGCGGCGTTACAGCAAATGAAAGCAAAGCGCGCCGCAGCAAAGGGCTCAAGAAAGGCGAGAGGCGCTAGGATGAGTGTCGCGCCGGGGTTGTATAGATAATGCGGATCAACGAATGTGTAATTTTCATTATAAACGTTGACACCCTCGATAAAGCGGCGTAGCGCCGTATAGACGGTCGTATAATCGTCGGTGATCGAACCGTTGATGGCGAGGAAGAATAACCGGTGAACCACGAGCAAGAGAGCCAACGGCCATAGGCACGCATTGCCAATAGAGTCCATGGAAGTCCCGCGCGGTGCTGGGTGGTGGTCACGAGCATGCTGAGGCGCGCGGCGCACCCACAAGGAATCAAGTTTTTGCTGGATAGCTAATGCCACTGCAGTCCCACCCTACCTTCGAACGGAGTCTAAAATTCTTCAATCTTCAACCATATATCGTTTCGATCGTTCGTAGTGGAGGAAAACGGTTCCATCATCGGTCGCCGCGAGAGAATGGAGTTGAAAGTGACGCGCGTCGTCGATGTGGTTCCCAAATAGGCGAAGATTCGAGCTATCAATGATGCACGGGCTCAAAGTGAGATGAAGGTGATCAACCAGATCCGCTGACATCAGATCGGTGATGACACGCGTTCCACCTTCCACGCAAATATTCGTCATTCCAGCTCGTCGTAGCCAACCAACGCAGTAGCGCGGGCTGAGATTGGCGCCAAAAATCACCTCAGCTCCTTGATTCTTCACGAATGCTAGGCGCTCTGGATATCTTCTCGCAGCTTTAAAGGTAGTGAAAATCAGTGGGGGCGTGCCAGCAAAAAATTCCGCTGCACCAGAAAAATCCAGTGTTGCTGTAAGAGTAGCAATCCGAGGCGGTAGATCGCGCCCAAATGTGCGGCGAATACGTTGACTTTGAAGATTTTCCACTATGGGGCCGTATTTTTCGCTACGAATCGTTTGCGCGCCCACGAAAACGACGTCGGAAAGAGCTCGCATATACAGTAATAAAGCTTGATCTACAGCATTGCCCAACCCCCCACTGGTGCCTGCAAGAGTCGATGACCCATTAATGCTTGTGATCCCTATCAGCCGAGTACCAAAATCAAATCTCACAGTGCTGAGACCCACCTGGTGGGTGAGGAAATCAGGTGGTGGAGTGTCGCCAGCGGGCAAAATTACAGGGTAAACAACCGGAGCGCTCATGACTAATGAGTCTAATAATAACGAAGTGACAGGTTTGGGATTTAGCGGGTTCAGTGCGCGGCATCACCGCCATCTGACTTCCTAGGGCCTAAAAAATCTGCGAAATCTGCTCAGCTCCAGCTCAATGGGGTTTTGGCTCGTGGATTTGCGTTCAGATGCAATGAGGCATTAAAGTTTCATCCGCACGACAAAATCCCTACCATGGAATGTCGTCTGCGGATGTAGCGCAGTTGGTAGCGCATCACCTTGCCAAGGTGAGGGTCGCGAGTTCGAGTCTCGTCATCCGCTCAGCTTTGAACACAAAGCTATGCGCGATTAGCTCAGCGGGAGAGCGCTTCCCTGACACGGAAGAGGTCACTGGTTCAATCCCAGTATCGCGCACCAGAGCAAAGAAGCTCTTTAAAACAATATATGCGGATGTAGCGCAGTTGGTAGCGCATCACCTTGCCAAGGTGAGGGTCGCGAGTTCGAGTCTCGTCATCCGCTCAGGCACTCTTCAGTGCTCCGAGGCAGGAATGCCACGGTGGAATGGCCGAGTGGTGAGGCAACGGTCTGCAAAACCGTGCACACGGGTTCGATTCCCGTTTCCACCTCCAATTTTGCGCGTTTAGCTCAGCGGGAGAGCGCTTCCTTCACACGGAAGAGGTCACTGGTTCGATCCCAGTATCGCGCACCAACCCTTGACAAACTCATGCGGATGTAGCGCAGTTGGTAGCGCATCACCTTGCCAAGGTGAGGGTCGCGAGTTCGAGTCTCGTCATCCGCTCCATGCATCACCCAGCTGATACTTATGCCCAATACAATCGAGGCATTTGTCCCTGCTGGGTGCTTTCTTTTAGCAACAAGTATCTTGATAAGTAGAGTGCGATAAATCGCCTGTGCCATCAGATTAACGCTGTACCGCGGACAAGCCATCAGGTACGTCGGAGGAGTCGTGCTCAGTGATCTGCGAATCCGCGCCAACCCCTATATTTGGCTTTCGGAACTGACATCACTGGAGTGAGAGGTCTGCGGCATGCCCCAATCGCCCATCGAATTTTTTTACCGGGTGAACCCCTTATATGTGTGGGAGCCCTGCGCTTGGTGCGGCATTTTTACTGACTATCTCTCTTCCATAGGGGTCCGTAGCCTCATCCTCATAACCCTGATTGCGCAACGAGAATATCTCGGTTTGTACGAATGTCCTCACAAAGGACAACGAGCTTGAGATCTGCTGATTTTCAAATCAAAGCTCGGCATATTCCCCGTCCACCGGCGGGCGGCAGCGAAGGAGGAGCACGATCACCACTCTTCCTCTCCTAACCTCATCTCTACTCCCATATAGTCAAGTCCCAACTGCGCGCGTGTGGAGAAGTTAGCGTTGAACTACGGTCAGCCGAATGTGGCCAAAGTTCTCTTTGAGGAAGGAGTCTAGGAAGACTAGAAACTGGAATATACTTTCGTTCAGTTCCTATGAGTCAAGGCATTATGGATCGTTGAGGTGATGCAGCGTGGATCCCACAAGGAATTTCCCGGATCATCTAAAGACAATATCGAGGGCCGGCTGGGTATTTTAAACTCAGCACCAAACTAATGAGGGGTAATAGGCGTAACCCAAAGGGATTGAGAGATCAATGTCTCTCTCCGTCCTCACGGGTATAGCTAGGTGGGCTAAAGGAGGCAGAAAATCCCTAGTCGTAGTACGCTTCGAAATAGAATATCAAGACGAGAATGAGGATATATGAAGGTATTAGTGCGAAAAGTTGCCACCATAGGCTGCCTCAGCGCATTACCGATGAGTGTAGGAGCTTTGTTCCCAGACTTTATCCATCATGCGCAAGCACATGATGTGGTAGTCGGTGGTTCGCCAGCCGATGGGGAGGTCATTGACGGCACCCCACGTCGGCTGGTCCTCGAGTTCTCTGCTGAGCCAAAAGAGGGATTCAACTCTATGGCCTTGACTGACCAAAACCGCACCATTATTACGAGCGGGGAACCTGAGGTAGACGGTCGACTAGTAAGTCTTGATATGCCATCTGATCTTATTCTGCCGCCTGGGGCGTACACCATAGGCTTCCAAATTACTTCCTCCGATGGGCATTCAACCCGCGGGAAAACCACGTTCACAGTTCAAGGGACCGCCTCTGGCGCACCCTCGACTACTCCAGAAATAACGGCTGCTCGCCCGTCGGAATCAGCTGCAATCGATCCCGCAGACACTACATCGGACTCACAGCAGTGGTGGTTGTGGCTGCTAGGTGTAGTGGCGCTTAGTGCTATTATTGTGGCGCTAGCAATTGCCCGCCAACGCCAGAGGAATAAAGGCGGCAAACCTAAAAATGGCCGCTAAGCACTGAGGGAAATACCCAATTAATCTCAACAAATCTTACAGGAGGAATATATTCCTATGAAATCTTTATTCGTACGTCGAGCTGGACTCGCCGCTTCCGCTGTTGCTCTCACCGGGCTCGCCCTGGTTGGCTGCTCCGATAAAGAGGCTGGCTCTCCTTTGATCGAGGACCCCATCGCTACCACGATTTCCCCAGAAGAGGAAATCCTGGAAGATACGCCAGCCCTGACGTTCTCCGATGCTTACGTTAAAGCTGCTGGTGTGGACAGTGGAATGACCGCCATTTTCGGTGTGCTGCACAATAACTCTGATCAAGATCTCCACATCACCAGCTTCAGTGCTGATATTGATGCCGCGAAGTTCGAGATTCACGAGGTTGTCGATGGAAAAATGCAGCAGAAGCTTGATGGTCTAATGATCCCGGCAGGTCAGACTGCTGTTCTCGAACCTGGTCATGACCACTTCATGATTTTGGGTCTCACGGAACCGGTGCTGGCCGGTGACGATCTCGATATCGAGTTGCGTCTAGCCGACGGTTCAGAGCTGGAATTTGAAGATATCCCAGTACGGACTATCTCCGCTGGCGACGAGGACTATTCCATGGACCACATGGACTACGACAAGATGGACCATGACGATAAGATGGAGAAGATGGAGAAATAATTCCATCGCATTGAGTATGGGATAAATAGTGATGGTGGGAGCGGGGAATTTCTTGGGATATTTCCTCCTCCCACTTTCGATCATTCACACGCTTTTCATAAGGCTGCGAGTCCTAGTGCCCGCACAACGACATTTTTAAGGTGATGCAATAATGAGTACGGGGTGTCCGCATAACGCGGGACGCAATTTGAGTGGATTTAGCCGGAGGGATTTTCTCCTCGGCGCGGGGGCATCCGTCGGCGCCGCTTCGGTAATCTCGACTCCTCTAGCTGAAGCTCAGCCAGCTGACACCGAGGCGGACCCCTTCCTAGAAAACGCTCGTGTACCTTTTGACGGTCCGCACCAGGCAGGGATAGCAACTCCTGCACAGGCCTTGCTGCGAGTCGTCGCGTTTCAACTTTTTTCCAATAATGATCGCGAATCGGTACGCCGCTTGTTGAAGCTGTGGACGGAAGATGCTCGTCGACTGTGTCGCGGTCAGGCCCCTTTAGGCTCCCTTGAGCCCGAAATGATCAATAAGCCAGCTAATCTCACCATTACCTGCGGATTCGGAGCAAGACTTTTCGATATCATCGGTGCAGCGGACCAGCGACCATCGTGGTTGGGACCGCTGCCTGCCTTCGAGCGCGACGCTCTAGACCCCCGGTGGGGCGAGGCGGATATGGTGCTGCAAATATGCTCCGATGACCCCCTAACCCTCGCTTTCGCTAGCCGACGCATGCAACTAGCAGCTCTCGATTTTGCTCAGGTGAGCTGGGTGCAAGAGGGTTTCCTCAATGCCAATGGGGCTCTCAGACCCGATGAAACTCCCCGCAATCTATTCGGTCAAATTGATGGCACTGTCAATCCTCATAGCAAGGATGAATATGACGACTATATTTGGATCGATTCCGAGCAAGATGCGCCTTCTTGGGCGCACGGGGGCAGCTGCATGGTCGTTCGGCGCATCAGTATGGACCTCGATGACTGGGAGCGCCTCGATCGCACCTCTCGAGAAGTCGCGCTTGGTCGCGCCCTCGACACGGGCGCTCCCTTGACAGGCGAGCGCGAGCACGACGACGCAGATTTTGATGCCACGGATGAGCTTGGATTACCCGTTATCGACCCGCGTAGCCACATGGCGCTTGCCGCACCGCCGGCGGATAAACCAAAGCAACGGTTGCGTCGCCGAGCGTATAACTTTGACGATCCGCCGCAGCCTGGCTCGCCCCGTACCTCGGATTCGGGATTAGTCTTTGTGTGTTTCCAGCAGAATCCGCTCCGGCAGTTTGTTGAGATCCAGAAGCGTCTCGATGCCGGCGACCGGTTGAATGAGTGGAATACCCACATCGGCTCGGCTGTGTTTATTGTACCGCCTGGAACTTCAGAGGATGGCCCAGAGCACTTCTGGGGCCAATCACTGCTGGAAACCTAAGTTCGTGAAGTGGATCAGAGTCCCAGTCCGGACATAACGGCTCGTCGGTCTCCTCAAGCGATATTTTCGAAGGATTCAAGCATCAGTTAAAATAGCTTGCTAGTTGCCAACCTCGTACTGCGTATGTCTGACCATATCCTTCGTAGTGATGGTGTCGGTAGCGGTTTATCCCATTCTTCTGCGCTCGCGTCCAGGTCTGACGGGGGCGCCTGAGCTCAAAGGAGCACACCCCATATGGCACAGCTTACTGCTGCCGCAAATCCCCATGCCGCTTTTCTTTGTCCCCAAGGTGTAGCCGCCGGTGCTGCAATGCGGGAATTGGACTTACCCAATAAGGGTCCAGAGGCGATTGTGTGCGTTAAGGATGCCACCGGCCAGTTACGGGATCTCTCCTATATCCCTGATCAAGACGTTGAGTTGACCCCTGTTCCCGCTAATACCGAGGACGGACGAGCGGTGATCCGCCACTCCGCCACTCACGTTTTAGCGCAGGCTGTTCAAGCGGAGTTCCCTGGGACAAAACTCGGAATTGGCCCTGCTATCGAGAACGGTTTCTACTACGATTTCGACGTAGCCGAACCTTTTACTCCTGACGATCTCAGGCGTTTGGAAAAACGCATGAAGAAGATTATTAAATCAGGGCAGCGTTTTGAACGTCGCGTTTATGCCACGCAAGCTGAGGCAGAGGAAGCGCTGAGAGATGAGCCCTATAAGCTCGAGCTCATACAGGACAAAGGTTCAGTCGATCCTACTTCTGATGAGGCAACCGAAGTTGGTTCAGGGGAACTAACGGGATATTACAATGTGAATCCGCGCAGCGGCGAGGTTGAATGGTACGATCTGTGCCGCGGACCGCATATCCCTACCACCAAGTACATTCCGGCATTCGCCCTGACGCGTTCGTCGGCGGCGTACTGGCGCGGCGACCAGACCAAGGCCGGCCTCCAGCGAATCTATGGCACCGCATGGGAATCCGCCGATATCCTCTCTGAATATCAGCATATGTTAGAAGAAGCAGAAAAGCGCGATCACCGCAGACTGGGCGCGGAACTTGATCTGTTCTCCTTTCCCGACGAGATTGGTTCAGGATTCCCAGTCTTCCACCCCAACGGCGGGATTGTCCGCCTTGAAATGGAGGAGCATTCACGCCGTCGCCATATTGCTTCTGGCTATTCTTTCGTTAATACCCCGCATATTACTAAGGGTGACCTTTTCCAGAAATCAGGGCATCTCGATTTCTACGCGGAGGGGATGTTCCCTCCTATGCAACTCGACGGCGAATGTGCTGATGATGGCACTGTTACTAAGCCGGCGCAGGATTATTATGCCAAGCCCATGAATTGCCCGATGCACAATCTGATCTTTTCATCGAGAGGTCGGTCCTACCGCGAACTCCCGCTTCGCCTTTTCGAATTTGGTACCGTGTACCGCTACGAAAAATCAGGAGTCGTACATGGGCTCACACGAGCTCGAGGGTTCACCCAGGATGACGCGCATATCTACTGTACCGAGGACCAACTCGAGCGTGAGCTCACCACAGTCTTAGATTTCATCATTTCTCTGCTCCGCGATTATGGCTTGGATGATTTCTACCTTGAGCTTTCCACCAAGGACCCCAATAAATTTGTGGGTTCGGATGAAATTTGGGAGAAATCGACCGCGATCTTGCAGCGAGTCGCAGACAATTCGGGCCTCGAATTGGTACCCGACCCGGCAGGTGCAGCTTTCTATGGCCCGAAGATCTCGGTACAGGCGCGCGATGCCATTGGGCGCACGTGGCAAATGTCCACGGTACAACTAGATTTCAATCTGCCAGAACGTTTCGATCTGGAGTACACTGCCTCTGACGGGTCCAAGAAGCGCCCTATTATGATTCACCGTGCACTTTTTGGTTCGATTGAAAGATTCTTCGGAGTGCTTCTCGAGCACTATGCAGGTGCTTTTCCTGCATGGCTAGCTCCGCACCAAGTAGTGGGTATTCCCGTTGCCGAGGCGTTCTCAGATCACCTTGAAATGGTGTGCGGGCAACTTCAGGCCCGCGGAATCCGTGCGAGCGTTGACACCTCTGATGACCGGATGCAGAAAAAGATCCGAAATCACACCCAGGCTAAGGCACCGTTTATGTTACTTGCCGGAGAGCGGGATGTGGAAGCGCAGGCAGTATCCTTCCGTTTCCTAGATGGTAGTCAAGTTAACGGAGTTCCCGTTGGCGACGCGGTAGCGATCATCGAGGCCTGGATTTTTGGCCGAGAAAATTCCCAGCCATCTGCCGAAATTATTAAGGAAAAATTAGCGGCTCGTTAATGAGCCGAGAACGCGGCGGTGCTAGATCCAGAAAGATCTGGGCTAGCCCGCCGCTGTGTCTGTGCGTGCTGATTGTTATCTAGAATAGGATGGTGATGGCACAGGGTAACGACAGCTCGACCGCCGAAGCGAGGGTGAGTAGGCCCTTGTGCAGGATTCGGGAAGCACGATATGGGAAGTGAGTAGCGTGGACGATAGTCAATCCAATTATGTCGATACTGGAGTAGGTATCCCAGATCGACTTATCCGCTTATGGGCTCCCTATCGCATGAACTATATTGTGAACAAAGGCGCTCACGATGACCAATCATCTCAGCGTGATAACCCTTTTATCCGCATCCCAGCGCTCAGCGATGAAGACGGTCTAATCGTAGCCCGAGGTGAGCTGGTGTACTGCGTGCTCAACTTATACCCCTACAATGCCGGGCACATGATGGTCGTCCCTTATGAGCAGAAAGCGAATCTCGAAGATCTCACGGCTGCAGAGATGACCGAACTCATGCAATTCGCTCAGATGGCAGTGCGGGTTCTCAAGCAGGTGTCGCAACCGGACGCCATTAATGTTGGATTTAACCTAGGGCGCTCAGCAGGTGGGAGCGTAGGGGAACACTTGCATCTACATATCGTGCCTCGGTGGAATGGCGACGCTAATTTCATGACAGTCATCGAAGGAACCAAAGTACTGCCGCAACTGCTGCGTGATACTCGCAGCCTCCTGGCGGCAGGGTGGCGTGATCTCACCCAGTCAGATCCTAGCGATATTGGAGCGAACGGTGCTTAGCGTACGAGGACGCAAGCCAGCGGCAGTGCTCACGGAACCGCTGGCTAAAATGCTATTGCAGGTCGGACTGACCCCAAATGCTGTCACCGTTATCGGAGCATTCATTACCATTATTATCGCCGTGACCTTGATACCTACAGGCCATCTTGTTCTAGCAGCTGTACTGTCGGCTCTTTTTACAACATTTGATCTCATTGACGGCACAATGGCACGGCTGCGCGGCTCGGGCACGGCTTTTGGTGCCACTCTCGACGCCACGTGCGATCGTATTACCGACGGAGTGCTATTTGCCTCGATTACGTGGTGGCTGATTTTTAGCTACGAGGCTTCACATTCCCTGATCGCGGCTAGCTTTACTGTGGTTATTGCCTCACAGGTCATCTCCTATGTAAAAGCACGCGGAGAAGCTAGTGGCTTGACCATGGATGGTGGGCTCATCGAGCGCGCAGAGCGCCTGATCATTGGTTTGCTAGGGCTGGGACTCACTGGGCTAGGAGTACCATGGGCTATTGATATAGCTCTCTGGGTTTTGGCAGTCGGGAGCGTCTTTACTGTTATTCAGCGTCTAGCCATGGCCAAAAAGGATCCCCGAGCACTTGACCCCATTGCTCCACCAACCGGGGCGAAGCTTTAAGATCCACTGATGAGAATAAGAGCCTCACGATGACTCCTATAAAAACCAAGAAATTTCTTAGTCTCGCCTCCACCTATGCCTATCTTGCGGGCTGGTCTGTGGTTAAGTGGTTGCCCTTAAGCATCGCAGCTCCGTTATTTATGTGCTTTGCAGATCGTGCGAGTAAAAATGGACGCGGCTTGGAGCAGCTACGCAGAAATCTCATGCGGGTTGTGGGTCCTGAAAATACCACCAGAGATTTAGTAAAAAACTCAATGCGTTCTTATATGCGTTATTGGTTAGAAGCCTTTCGGTTGCCACTTATTGCTCATGACCCCAGTGTCATTGATGCAATTGAGCAGAATATCCAGGGTAAAGAGCATCTGCTGAAATCCCTATCCGAAGAACGCGGGACAATTTTAGTTCTGACCCACTCAGGAAATTGGGATCTCGCAGGCCTCTATCTTGTGCACCTAGCGGGTGGTTTTAGTACCGTAGCTGAGCGCCTAAAGCCGGAGATCCTATACCGAGCCTTCCTCACTTTTCGGGAAAGTCTGGGCTTTACGGTGTACCCTCACCGAGATGAGTTGGGTCGATCTCCCATGGGCCAACTTACTCGCGATCTTGAATCTCGAACGGTGGTCTGCCTGCTGGGAGAACGTGACTTAGGTGGGCGGGGGTTAGAAGTCCAATTTTTTGGCGAAGAAACAACGATGCCAACTGGTGCCGTGAAACTTGCCTTAGATACCGGAGCCGATTTGTTGGTCGTAGCTAATTGGTTCGAGGGGAACGCCGCTCACCCCGGGTGGGGAATAAAAATCTCCGAACCGATAGCCCACACAACCTTGGCGGAGATGTTGCAAGCTCAGGCAGTAATTATGGAAGAAAATATCCGAGAGCACCCCGCAGACTGGCATGTCCTGCAGCCAGTATGGCCAACTGATCGAAGAGGCACTTAAGCTTTTTCATTGCTGAAGTTGACGGGCTATTAGACTGAGTGGGATCGTAATATCGGCCTGTGGAGAGGAGGGATTATATGAGAATCGGATTCGTGTGTCCTTATTCCTTTGATCATCCTGGGGGAGTGCAGGCTCATATCCTGGATCTCGCTGAAGTTTTCCGCCGTCAAGGTCATGACGTTGCTGTTCTGGGGCCAAGTACCCGCCCAGACACCCTCCCTGACTTCGTGCACCCTGGTGGGCCATCCATTCCAATTAAATATAACGGCTCGGTGGCCCGGTTGAGTATTGGGCCGAAAACATTCGCCCACGCTCGAGATTTTATCGAACAAGGGGAATTCGATGTCCTCCATATCCACGAGCCGAACTCTCCGAGCTACTCCCTTGTCAGTCTATCCATCGCACACGGACCAATTGTGGCCACGTATCATGCCTCAGCAGCCAATTCACGGCTATTGCGTTTGGTTCAGCCGATACTAAGGCCCCACTTGGAAAAAATTCGGGGTGGGATTGCAGTTTCGGAAATGGCTAGACGCTGGCAGGTTGAACAATTAGGGGGAGATCCCGTTCTGATCCCTAACGGAGTTCATACTGAATTTTTCCGGCGATCTGAGATCAAGACTAGCTCTCAAAAGGTCGAAATCGCCTTTCTAGGGCGGATAGATGAGCCGCGTAAAGGGCTAGATATCCTCCTCGAGGCATTTCAAGGACTCGAAGAATGCGCACATCTTACTGTTATGGGAGACGGTTCTGTGCGCCCCCAACCAGGTGTGAGCTTTGCGGGGCGGGTAAGCGAAGAGGATAAAGCAAGGATTTTGGGAGCGGCCGATATCTATGTTGCCCCCAATACTGGAGGGGAGAGCTTTGGGATTGTGCTGGTCGAAGCGATGGCGGCTGGATGTGCGGTAGTAGCTAGTGATCTCGAGGCTTTCGCCGCGGTTTCAGATGCCCACTCAGCCGTACCCGCTGCTCGACTATTTAAAACTGGTGACCCAGCCTCCCTGCATCACGCCCTAAAAGAGCTCATTGCCAACCCCCTCGAAAGAGAAAAGCTGCGTCAGGCCGGACGTAGTCGTGCTACTGATTTTGAATGGAAGAATATCGCTGATCAGATCATGCGGGTATATGAGACTGTTTGTGACGGTACGAAAGTGACGGTCGAGAGTCAGTGACTACCATCATTGCGGTCATATGTGCGGTCATCGGTGCGATCTTCTTATTCACGCTTTATTCCACCGCAGCGCGTCTCCATCGTCTTCATATTCGCACTGAGGCGGCGCTCGCGGCTCTCGAGGCGGCACTCGATCGCCGCGCAGCAGTATTTGCGGCATTGGCACCCGAGTACCGCGACCTAACTGCCGGCACTGAGGCGATCGGACTAGTTCCAGGCAACTTTAGGAGACGAAGTGAAAAGGAACGAGAGATTGCACGAGCAATATCAGCTGATGGTCATACCGTCGAACCCGCTATTGTCGATGCTCAAGCACGGGTTCATATCGCGCACCGATTCTATAACGACGCTGTGACCTCAACCCGCAGTCTGCGGCTACAACCAGTGGTGCGTATTTTTCACTTGGGCGGGACTGCCAAACTTCCCGAGTACTTCGAACTCGTTTACGATGAGACCGATTAGAGTCGGCGCTTTTTAACCAAGAAGGAAAAAGATGACAGAGAAAATATCCCTCATGTGGTTCCGCGACGATCTACGTCTCGAAGACAATAAGGCATTGGAATCGCTGGCTGGCCACAGTCGGATTCATGCCCTCTATATTCTTGATACCTCCTCATCGACTCGCCCCCTTGGCCGAGCCTCTCAGTGGTGGTTGCACCACAGTCTCGTCTCCTTGGCCACGCAGCTAGCTGATTACAATATCCGACTTCAGATCGCCTTAGGTGACCCGCGTAAGCTCATTCCACAGCTAGCTCATGATTTAGGGGCACAGAGCGTAGCCTGGTCTCGCAGGTACTACCAGCCGTGGTGTGAGATGGACGCCCATATCAAGAGCATGGTGCATGAGAGTGGAATTGAAGCCCACAGTTACCCCGGACACCTTCTACTTGAACCTTGGCAGGTGCGGACCCTACAGGGTGAGGCGTATCGGGTGTACACCCCATTTTCCAAGCGCTCGTTTGAGGTTCTGCACGCGCAGTCTTCCGTTGATCTAGCCGATGTTCTTTCCGATAATTCCTTCATCGAGCAACTCGATGGGGCCGGTGCCGATCTTGAGGCCAGTATGGTGGAAATCGCCCAGTTGAGACTCCTGCCAGCAGATCGCGGGGAACCCAATTGGGCTAAAGAATTTCCCTTCAAACCCGGCGAACAGGGTGCCTGGGAGGTGGTGGAGAAATTTGGTACACCAACTAACTACCACAAGGGCAGGGACTTTCCTGCGGTCAAGGCGACCAGTGGGCTCGCCCCTCACTTACGATTCGGTGAAATTAGCATACGCCGGCTCTTCGAACTTGTTGGAGATAGCGCTGATGCTCACGTTTTTCGCAAAGAGTTACTATGGCGAGACTTTGCCTGGCACCGACTCTATGAGAACCCTCAGATGATAGATACTCCCTTGAGGGAAAAATTTGCTGTCTTCCCATGGTGGAAAGAAAGCTACCGCATCGATGACATTCATCAAAGGAAAATCGCGCCCGATAATAAAATGGCAGAATTTACCGCTTGGGCCCGTGGTGAGACTGGAATCCCATTGGTCGATGCCGGGATGCGGGAACTGATGCGAACGGGCACGATGCACAATCGGGTTCGCATGGTTGTCGGCTCCCTGCTCACTAAAAACCTTGGAACCCACTGGATAATGGGTGAGGAGTGGTTCTGGGACAGTTTGGTGGACGCTGACCTAGCCTCCAATACCTTCAATTGGCAGTGGGTAGCTGGCTGCGGCGACGATGCGGCCCCATATTTCCGTATCTTCAATCCCATCACACAGCAGCAGCGCTTCGACGCAGATTACCATTACTGCTCATCGTGGGTTCCAGAGCTTCACACCCCCATCTACCCGGAGCCGGTTGTTGATGTGAAGGCTTCCCGCACCGCTGCTTTGCACGCGTATGACGAGATTAAAGAGTAGGCACCCGTCGGTGTGCATAGGCAGCTCGCAGCTCTACGATCGTCCACGCCATGCTGATGAGCATGAGGGCTACCACCAAACTGTTTCTTAGGTAGATAGCCACCAAGCCTATGGCCAAAGGATTATCCGAGGAGAAAAGGTCAGCGTAATGGAAGGGATAAATACAATGACTCAGCCCTGCTAATGCCAAAGTCAATAATGCAATAGCACTTACGAGTTTGCGGTGGCAGAAGACCACCGCTACCGCGACCATTGGGCCAAGCCATGTTATATACTGAGGACTAAATACTTTGTTAGCCACCAACAACATCGACGTTGCAGAAACCATAAAACTCAGCGCCAACTGTGGGTTCCACAGGTCATAGCGGAATACTACAAGCGCAAAGGTTAGTGCCATCAAAAATGTGAGAAGCATGAGCGCTGATGCTATCGATAGGGCTAGGCTTACGGCGGGGCCAGTAATTTCGAAACTTTTAGAAGCTGCATAAAAAAGTTCGTACTCATCCGATCCTGGCTGAGCTGCTCGAAATAGCAGCGGGGTAGCAACGACCGACTCGATTTGAAGCCCACGTTCACCCTGATACGTCAAAGGGGTTAGCAAACGCCAGACTCCAGAGCGTAGTAAAACAGCGATGGTGAGCACGGTTAAGGTGATCGCGCCGACACCGATATCGATATATGTGCGCGTATTTCTATATCCTCGAACAGAAGCCACCGCTAGAAGACCTGGCCACAATTTAACCATGGTAGCCCATCCGATAAAGACCGCGGTCAGAGCAGGATAGGAGAAAAGAAATAGTGCCGCGATTCCAACCCCAGCAGCGGGGTAGAGGTCGAGACGGTAAAGGTAGACCGCACCAAGAAGGGGCGCAAATAAGGACCAAAATACGCTGGCAAAGACCCGATCTTTAGTACCAAGCCCGCGACTGCCGTATATGAGCGCCCCATGAAAAGCAGCGTCGCACAGTAGAATGAGCGCAATAAATGTGAGGAGAAATCTCTCCGGATCTTCTCCAGCGAGCCATAATGTGACCTCAGCGGGCCATATTCCTACGGGTGGATATTCGGCAGTTCCTGAAGAGGCTGGGTCCGTGAGGCTGGCAAAATAGTAATGAATATCAGCGTCTGAATCTACCCAGAAGGGTCGCATTAACAGCATGATGCCACGGCCGCATAGCCACAACGACCACAAAGCGAAGTGGATACTGATGGTGCGAGTGATCTTGGGCATCAATATGTCCTTTTCCGAGCAATGAAGGGATGTCAGAAGAATTCTAAACCAGTGTTTCTGGGTATAGAATATCTCAACGTATATCGACGGGATCAGGGTGTTCTCATTGAGGGTGACGGTGTCCAATTCAAGCAGGAGAAGTACCGATCGGGAGCGCTTTTACCGTATAATTGGAGCTTTGTTAGGTCAAAGAGCTAAATATAGCTATATACAACAGAGCTGAACATATACGTAACTCGTAGCTCGCTACACCTTCAAGACAGGCTGTAGCGGTGTAGAGGAGGAAAGGTAGCCAATGTCAGGCCACTCTAAATGGGCAACGACTAAACACAAAAAGGCAGCAAACGATGCCAAACGTGGTAAGGAGTTTGCCAAATTAATCAAAAATATCGAAGTCGCAGCACGCACCGGCGGCGGTGATCCCTCCGCCAACCCAACCCTCGACGATATGATCCGCAAGGCTAAAAAGGCCTCGGTTCCTAACGATAATATCGAACGCGCCAGGAAACGTGGGTCCGGCGAAGAGGCTGGCGGAGCCGACTGGCAAACCATAATGTACGAGGGCTACGGCCCGAATGGTGTGGCCGTTCTCATCGAGTGTTTGACCGACAATCGCAATCGCGCGGCTTCCGAGGTGCGTAATGCGATGACCAAACACGGCGGCAATATGGCCGAATCCGGTTCCGTCTCCTACCTTTTCACCCGTAAGGGAGTCGTACTCGTTGAGCGCGGTGAACTGGACGAGGACGATATCTTGATGGCGGTCCTCGATGCCGGGGCCGAAGAAGTTAACGCGGTAGGCGACAACTTCGAGATTCTAAGTGCCCCTAGTGAATCAACGGCAGTACGTGAAGCTCTTCAAGAAGCCGGAATTGAGGTTGAAGATTCCGATTCCGATTTCCGTGCTTCCGTCGAAGTTCCGTTGGAGCTTAACGACGCCAAGAAAATTATGAAGCTGATCGACGCTTTAGAGGATTCTGACGATGTTCAAAACGTCTATACGAATATGAGCCTCAGTGACGAGGTCATCGCTGCCCTTCACGCTGAATAACACGAAGATTCCTCGGTGCTGCGAAACGAGCACCGGGGATTTTCTATATCTGCGAGGCGGATGCTGAGCGAAGGGTGATCGAACATCTGTGTGATAGATTGTGTTACTCTGAATTCTCATATCAAAAGATTCTGAGACTCGATAAATGGCTCGATAAAAGGCTCAACAAAAGAAGCTCAGAGGAGAGGTGCGGATGTCTGTCAAGTCCATCGAGGGGTTGCGCATAATGGGCATCGACCCTGGATTAACGCGATGTGGCCTTTCGGTGGTGCAAGCCGGCCGTGGTCGCAGTGTTATCCCCGTGGCGGTGGGTGTGGTTAGAACTCCCGTCGATGCCGCGATAGAGAAGCGTTTGTTGGAGTTGAGCAAGGCCGTCAACGAGTGGATGGATGAGTATCGGCCTGACGTGGTAGCTATCGAGCGCATCTTCGAACGTGGCAATGTATCAACAGTGATGAACACCGCTCACGGCGTGGGCGTCCTTATGCTTGCTGCTGCCCAACGCGATTTGAGTTGTTATTTGTACACTCCGTCAGAAGTGAAGAAAGCTATCTCTGGTAATGGTCGCGCCGATAAGAAGCAAATGACAGCGATGATCACGCGTATCCTCGGTTTGAATGAGGCTCCGAAACCCGCCGACGCCGCCGATGCTTTAGCTCTTGCTGTGTGTCACTGCTGGCGGGCCCCGATGATCTTAGCGCAACAGGAGAATCAAGTCCGAGCCCAGTCACTCATGCGGCACCACAACGGCGTCCTCGGAAAAGCAAAGCAGCAAGCACTCCAGCGCGCCGCTGATATTGCACCGTCCGACGCGGAACTGCGGTCCCTAATACAGCAACAGACACGACCGCGAGGGGCATGGCGCCGCTAGACTATGGTTAATGAATCAAGACAAAATGGAGGCAGGCGATTATGATCGTTTCCTTACGGGGGCACGTCGTTGATATCACCTTAAAAAGTGCAGTCATTGAATGCCACGGGGTCGGCTACGAGGTAGTCGCTAGCCCTAA
The DNA here is from genome assembly GCF_024814515.1 of Corynebacterium sp. ES2775-CONJ. Lineage (NCBI taxonomy): Bacteria > Bacillati > Actinomycetota > Actinomycetes > Mycobacteriales > Corynebacteriaceae > Corynebacterium > Corynebacterium sp. ES2775-CONJ. Next base: position 278,562 of record NZ_JANUXT010000001.1, read on the forward strand.
AACCCTTGGAACACTGCGCCGCGGCGAAGAGACTTTCATGCTGGTTAGCATGATTGTGCGCGAGGATTCGCAAACGCTCTACGGCTTTCGGCATTCTGATGATCGAGATATGTTCGCACTCTTGCAAAGCGTTTCGGGTCTGGGTCCCAAGCTCGCTGTAGCGATACAAAGCGTTTACGATGCCGAAGAGCTTTCGACACTGATATCCGAACATGATATTAAGGGGCTGCAAAAAATTCCTGGAGTGGGCAAGCGCATGGCTGAGCGCCTAATCGTTGATCTCAAAGACAAGGTCACCAGTTTTGGAAGCGCCGAGAGCGAAGCGAATACCTTAGCTATCGACACCCATTCCGCCATTGCCGATCAAGTGCTCGAAGCCCTAGTGGGTCTGGGATTCAGTGAAAAAATAGCGGCGCCAATTCTGGCCGCGGTACTAAACGAATCCCCTGACATCACAACATCTGCTGCGCTGCGCGCAACCCTGGCGGCGCTTGGGAAGAATAGAACGAACTGAGCAACTGCGGAAAAATTATGGCTAGCGTAGAGAAAACCGAATTTGAACTCCCCCAACCGTCTTCGGGGCACCGTCGTCCCGATGCGCCCATCAACCCCACCATAAACGACGGGGAAAACGATGTGGAAACCACGCTGCGACCGCGTAGTTTGACGGAGTTCATCGGCCAACCAAAGGTCCGCGATCAACTCGATCTTGTACTCACCGGAGCGAAGAACCGCGGAGTAACCCCCGACCATGTTCTGCTTTCCGGCCCTCCCGGTCTTGGAAAGACGACGATGGCGATGATTATTGCCTATGAGATGGGTACGAGCTTGAGGATGACCTCTGGCCCGGCACTGGAGCGTGCTGGTGATCTCGCCGCAATGCTGTCTAATCTCATGGAGGGTGATGTCCTCTTCATCGATGAAATACACCGGATGGCGCGACCTGCAGAAGAGATGCTCTATATGGCGATGGAAGATTTTCGGATCGATGTGATCGTCGGCAAGGGACCGGGTGCCACTTCAATCCCGCTGGAACTAGCCCCATTTACCCTCGTGGGAGCAACTACTCGTTCGGGCATGCTCACCGGACCGTTGCGCGATCGCTTCGGTTTTACTGCGCAGATGGAATTCTACGACACTCCAGAACTCACCAAGGTTGTGAGTCGGGCCGCTACGATCATGGGCGTTGAAATAGAACCGGTGGCAGCTGTGGAAATCGCCTCTCGTTCCAGAGGTACACCACGCATCGCTAACCGTCTCCTGCGACGGGTTCGGGACTACGCCGAGGTTCATGGCACCGGCTATATCGATCTGCAAGCAGCTAGGGCCGCATTACTTGTCTTCGATGTAGACGAGATGGGACTCGATCGTCTCGATCGCGCGGTCTTGGAGGCACTTATCAAGAGCCATGGAGGCGGTCCCGTAGGAGTATCGACTCTAGCCATAGCCGTCGGGGAAGAAGCATCGACAGTCGAAGAAGTGTGTGAACCATACCTAGTTCGCGCCGGTATGATTAGCCGCACCGGGCGGGGGCGTGTGGCCACCCAAGCAGCATGGCGCCATCTAGATCTGGAACCACCCGAGGGGTGCCCTGGAACCGGACTGCGCTAAAAAGGGTGTGAGTTTTCCAACTTTCCCTTAGCTATCTGGCACACTGGGTGTATGGATTCAATTTTTCTTCTCATTCTAATTCTGGCAGTGGTTTTTGTGCCTAGTTTCCTCATGCAAAGGAAACAACGGCGCAAAATTCAAGAAATCCATGAGCTCCAAGAGGCCCTCATGATTAACGATCAAGTTCTTACGACCGCAGGTCTCCACGGCACCGTTGTAGGCATAGCGGAAGCAACCGTGGAGCTAGAAACTTCCCCTGGGGTAGTTAGCACGTGGGAAAAGGCAGTAGTCGTGCGCAACCTCACCCAGGAGCAACGCACCCTTCCAGATCACGAAGACGCTTAAAAGCAGGCTTTCTCGCTCAAGGTCCCCACGGGTTCAACCCGCAGGGACCTCCACTATATATGAGACTTCCTCTTAGAAAATCGCCGATCGGTCGAACCATGGCGTAGCATAGCTGGGTGCATATACAAACTGTCGAGAAGTTGGGTCTAGGATAGATTCAGGTTGTTAGCTTGGCCTATGTCAAGCGGGTTAACACACTCGGCGACGAGGTATCTTCCTTAAGGGAAGGGGCACCTCGATAACCTTCATTACACATCCGATACAAGGAGAAACTTCATTGGCTTCGACAACACGAAGCGGCGGAAGTCGATGGGAGCAGTGGCCCAAGAGAGCCATTGCGGGATTCATCACCCTTCTCGTCTTAGTCTACGCCCTCATTTTTTTCACCGGCGATCGCAGCGCGAGCCCCAAGTTGGGTATTGATCTCCAGGGCGGCACCCGCGTGACCCTTGTCCCGCAAGGCTCCGATCCGACCCAAGACCAACTCGCACAAGCACGAACCATTTTGGAAAATCGTGTCAACGGTATGGGAGTCTCTGGTGCAAGTGTCATCATCGATGGCTCGACCCTTGTCATCACAGTCCCCGGAGAAGACACCTCTCAGGCTCGAGCTGTTGGGCAAACCTCACAGCTACTCTTTAGGCCTGTAGCCAACCCAGGAGACTTCGATACTTCAAAGCTGATCCCAGTGGTCCAAGATATGGCTAATCGCTGGGTCGAGGCAGGAGTAGCTAGCCCCGATCAGCTCAATGAAAAATTGGAGAAGATCTCTTCTTTCGCTGCGAATGAAGAAAGCAGCAAAGATAACGCGGAGCAAAAAGATGCCGCGGATATATCGACGATCACGGTGACTGCCAAAGCTCCGCAAGCTCCCCAAAATTCCATTGAATCTGCGGCGCGCCGGGAAAAAATTCTCGAAGTCATGCATGAGGATCGCCAATCGAGTGATCCACTCCGCCAATTTGCAGCGGCAACGCTGCTGATTTGCGACGACAACCCAGACCTCCTCCAAGGCAGTGACGACCCAGCCAAACCTCTGGTGGCTTGCGACCCCGGCTCGGCTGATTCCGAAGAGGATTCCCAAGTCTATATTCTAGACCCCGCACCTTTGCTCGTAGGCGAGACAGAAGGGCCACAAGCGAAGCGCTTGACTGGTGAGGAAATCGACACCGCCCGACCTATTACAGGAGGTCTTAACTCCCAGACTGGTCAGATGGAAATTAGTTTCGCTTTCAAGTCGGATGGTGGTTCCGAAGGCTCTGCTACATGGGCTAAGCTCACGCAGGACTATCTCAAGCGCAACGTAGCCATCACCCTTGATTCCAAGGTGATTTCCGCTCCAGTGATCCAGTCCCCAACTCCCATTGGTTCGGCTACTTCCATCACAGGTAAATTCACTAATAAGGAAGCTCAGGATTTAGCTAATAATCTCAGGTATGGCGCCCTACCTCTGTCCTTCGCCGGTGAAAATGGCGAACAAGGTGGAACGGCCATCACTGTCCCCGCATCCTTAGGTGTGGCCTCCCTCAAGGCTGGATTGATAGCGGGCCTCGTCGGGTTGATTTTAGTGGCTCTTTTCAGCCTGTATTTCTACCGCTTTTTTGGCGTGATTTCTCTTGTTTCTCTGATCATGTCTGGACTCTTTGTCTACGGTTCCCTAGTTTTGCTGGGTCGACTCATCGGTTATTCTCTCGATCTAGCTGGTATCGCTGGTTTGATCATCGGCATTGGTACCACCGCCGACTCTTTCGTGGTGATCTACGAACGTATCAAGGATGAAATCCGCAACGGCCGAACGTTCCGCTCAGCGGTGCCCCATGCATGGGACAGAGCCAAGAACACCATTATCACTGGTAACTTCGTTACGATTATCGCTGCAGTCGTGGTTTATCTTCTTGCAGTAGGCGAAGTTAAGGGATTCGCCTTTACATTAGGTCTGACTACGGTATTTGATTTGCTCATTACCTTCCTCTTCACGGCACCTTTGGTCATACTTGCGTCGCGTCGTCCGTGGACTGCTCAGCCTGCGGCCAACGGTCTGGGTCGAGTTTTTGATTACGTAGCGCGCAACAACATATCTGCCCCGCTGGACACAGCTGCGCCAGAGATGGCCACAGCAGCGCAGCCTCAAGCCCCTACCTCGAATGAGGAGAAGTAATATGTCTTCGAAAACGACTTTGGAAAAAATCTTCACCGGTGAGGGTGGGTTGGATTTCGTCGGCAAGCGCCGGGTGAGCTATATGGTCACGCTTGCCATCATTGTGGTCTGCTTACTGTGCATTCTTTTCCGCGGCTTTAATTTGGGAATTGATTTCCAGGGCGGCACCAAGATGAATATGCCTGCCGGCAACCTTGACAAGGTAGCAGTTTCGCAAACCTTCGAGGAAGCTACTGGAATTGAACCTGCACTGGTTCAGATCGTCGGGTCCGGCGACACTCGTATTTTAGAGATCAATTCCGAAAGGCTCACCCAAGAGCAGATCGACAGCGCGCGTCGAGCGATCTTCGATGAGTACCAGCCAGAAAACCTTGTTGGCGAGGCTACCCCTGATGTGATTGGTGATTCTACCGTTTCGGAATCATGGGGTTCAACAATTACCAACCGGATGTTTATATCGATGGGCGTTTTCCTACTGGCGGTCTTCATCTATATAGCAATCCGCCTCCAGCGGGAGATGGCTGTGGCCGCCCTAGGAGCACTCGGTGTGGACCTCGTTTTCATCACCGGACTCTATGCCCTCTTCGGCTTTGAGGTAACGCCAGCCACCGTTATCGGTCTTTTGACTGTACTTGCCTTCTCTCTCTACGACACGGTGATTGTTTTCGATAAGGTGGGGGAGAATACCGCTGGTTATCTAGGCAATCGAAAAATGACTTATGCCGAGCATGCCAATCTTGCAATCAACCAGACGGTCATGCGCTCGATTTCTACAACTGTGATTTCGGTACTACCCATGATCGCGCTGATGGTTGTTGCTGTATGGCTCATGGGCGTGGGAACGCTCAAAGATTTGGCGCTGGTGCAGCTTATCGGTGTGATCGAAGGTACCATTTCATCGATCTTCCTTGCTACCCCCTTCCTCGTTTCTCTGAAGAACCGCTCAGCTAAGACTAAGGAACATAATGTGGCTGTTGAACAGTTACGGGAAACTGGTCGCATTGATGCCGACGTTTTAGCGGACCTTGATGGAGCGCCGAAACGACAGATTCAGGGACCAGATCTCAATCATCGAGGCCCTAGCTCTTGGCGCCCTCGTAGAGTTTAAACCGGGTATAAATAATGAAGGTTTTCTCCCGATCACTACTTTGAGAGGTGATCGGGAGTTTGTCTTTGTGCAATAAGGTCGAGCACAGATATATTGTGACCTTCACATTCCTTTGGGAGAGCGAAAAATTAGTTGCAACGGCTCTTAAAGAACTAGGCTGGGATCTAATAACATATCTAACAAGGGGTCGTTATGAAGCACGAAATGTGGGGGCGTGTATGCGTAGCGCTCCTTAGTTCTTTGGCAGCCGTCTTAGCTGGATGCTCCTCCCCATCGTCCCGGGAAGATTCTTCACCACATATCTTTGGCTACGCCGTCGATCGCCCCTTATTGACTACGAATGTAGGTTCGAGTTTGGGACGATCCACGAATGCCCACGAACTAGCAGGAAGGCTGTACCCAGGTATTTACGTCACTGGACCTGAGGGACAGACAATACCCAATTCGGATCTGATGGACGCTAGGCTCCTGCCGGGTGCGCAACAGCGTGTTCAGATTCAAATCTCCGATAAAGCAGTCTATTCTGACGGCGCTCCCATAACATGCGATTCCTTCCTTCTCGCATTTACCGCGGCCACCCAAAGGCCAATTTTTGATTCTGCTATGCCCCTCTATCAGCAGGTTGATAGCGTTGAGTGCGTACCCGGTGGGAAGCTAGCCATAGTAGTTTTCAAAGATAACTTCGGCGAACGATGGCGTCATCTTTTCAATGCGGGGACTCTGCTGCCTGCGCATGCAATTGCAGCGAAGCTGGACATGCCATTGGACGTTTTTAGCAACGTGCTGAAATCCCGAGACCCTGCGGCAATGGAACCTATCGCTCAGATTTGGAACACAGGGTTCAACCTCGATCAATTCGACCCCGAGCTGCAAATAAGCTCAGGACCACTAAAGATTGAATCCATAGGATCGAGTGGGGAAGTTACTCTGGTGCGTAACGAGCGGTACTTTGGTGAAAAGTCTGCTCTCGAGCGTTTGATTGTGTGGCCCTCTGGTTCGGATATTCAGACTTTAGCTGGGCGTGGAGATATTCAAATTGCGGAAGTAGCCTCGACCTCTCAGGCCTCGTGGGTCAATAGAAACGACCCAAATAACCCCTTTACTATCATATATAAGCCTGGAGTTCTCAGTGAACAACTGGTTCTTGGCAGTGGAGGTATCTTTGCTGACCCTGAGAACCGACGCGCTTTTGCCGCCTGCATTGATCAGCCCCGGCTGGCGCATATCAGTAAAGAGTTTTCAGGTGTAGACACCCCTGCCACGACCGTGCGCACCGTGAGACCCCAGGACCCCGTCCACCTCAAAATGCGTGATATCACCGATCCGCACCGCGGAACAGATATACCTGCAGCTACCCGCATCAGCGGTCAAACCGTCCGCATTGGGTATTTCGGCCCTGATAAAAGAAAGGCTGCTATGGTGCAGGCGATTGCGGATTCTTGTCAAGACGCTGGCGTATCTATTGTCGATGTATCCCGCGAAGCACCTAGTTTAGGGAATCTATCTGAGGTTCTTGGCAATGAATTCGGGGTGTACTACAGCCAAGAAGGGGGAGCTGATGCCAATCTGCTCTCTGTCGACCCTATGCTAGAGTTCCCGATCCGAGCTACCTCTACATCGAATATAGGCGCGACTCGTGAAGCCGAACAACGCAGTTGGGATTTAGTCCCCAGTATCCCCATCGCTGTAGAACCCCGTATTTATATCATTGACAAGAAGATCGCCAACGTGGTGGAAAATACCGATCTCTACGGACTGAGCTGGAATATTGATCGCTGGCAGGAGTAAGGCTGCCCCCGAAGGTGAATTCTGAGATTTGCTGCTAGACCAAATTCCTCATACCTTTTAGGGGTATGAAGCTATAACCTCGATTCCGCTCACTTCAGGCGGTTGGATGAGGCCTAGTCCTCGATTGACAGAAAGTTTGACTGAAAACCATGACCGTTGCCCGAACAGCCCGCTTCGCCAATTCTCAGCAAGCACTCTCCGAGAAAACTCGCTTCGTCAAGGACTTCCCAGTTCAAGGGGTAATTTTTGAAGACCTAACCCCAGTCCTCGCTGACGGTGAAGCCTTCTCATTACTGGTGGATGACCTTGCAGCGGCGGCACAGAAGATGGGCGCAGACCTCATTGGTGGTCTAGATGCCAGGGGCTTTCTTCTCGGTTCGGCAGTAGCCTACAGGCTCGGTTTGGGCATCCTAGCCATTCGTAAAAAAGGAAAGCTGCCTCCGCCGGTGCACACCCAGGAATACGCACTTGAATATGGGACCGCCGCTTTGGAATTGCCGGCTTCTGGCATTGACCTCCAGGGCAAAAAGGTCGTGCTTATCGACGACGTCCTCGCCACCGGGGGAACCCTTATTGCCGCTACCAATTTGATCTCAGAACTCGGCGGCACCGTGACCGGTTATGGCGTCGTGCTGGAAGTTGCTGGCTTAGGTGGTCGTCATCGTATTGATCAAGCTCCAGTATTTGTGGTTAACGATTAACCGCATATCTTATCTTTCCGATATCGACGAAGTCTCTCTCGGTACGGGTATTGTTAAATTCAAAGTTAAGACAGGGCTAATAGGGAAAGCTGAGATGAGATGAGTCAACGCAGTACTAATAAACAGCCATCTACTGTGCGCAGCATGTCAGCTCGCTTGGCGCGGAGCTTAACCAGCAACCGCGTAAAAGTAAATCCTGTATTAGATCCACTTTTGAGTATTCACCGGCAATTTCATCCGAAGGCCGACATAGCGACTCTCTCGCGCGCCTATGACACCGCAGAAAAACTCCATGCTGGTGTTCTGCGAAAGTCGGGGGAGCCTTATATCACCCATCCGTTAGCGGTGGCCACGATCGCTGCCGAAATTGGTATGGACACCACCACGCTTATTGCAGCCCTCCTCCACGACACCGTCGAAGATTGCGAAGACTATACAATCCACGATCTATCGATGGAATTTGGCGAAGAAGTAGCTAGGTTAGTCGATGGCGTCACCAAGCTCGATAAAGTCGCATTGGGAGCGGCGGCCGAGGCTGAGACGATACGAAAGATGATCGTCGCAATGGCCCAAGATCCGCGAGTGGTCGTTATTAAGGTAGCCGACCGGCTTCATAATATGCGTACTATGCGCTTCTTACCGCCAGAAAAGCAGGCAAAGAAGGCCCGCGAAACACTCGAAGTGATCGCACCTTTGGCACACCGTCTTGGCATGGCGAGCGTGAAGTGGGAGTTGGAGGATTTGGCTTTCGCTATCCTCTATCCCAAGAAGTATGAGGAAGTGGTCCGATTAGTTGCCGACCGGGCCCCCTCACGGGACCGATACTTAACCGAGATTATTGATCAACTTCATCAAGGGCTCAAAGAGGCTAATATCGAAGCCGAAGTGATGGGTCGGCCGAAACATTACTGGTCTATCTACCAAAAGATGATCATTCGCGGCAAAGAATTCGACGAGATCTTTGACCTGGTTGGAATTCGCATCCTCACCGACACGGTGCATAACTGCTACGCCGCGGTGGGCGTAGCGCACTCCCTCTTCGCGGCCATGCCAGGGCGATTCAAGGACTATATTTCAAGTCCAAAATTTGGAGTCTATCAATCCCTCCACACTACGGTGATGGGCGAGGGTGGCAAACCACTCGAGATTCAGATCAGGACCCGGGAGATGCACTTCAATGCTGAATACGGTATTGCAGCTCACTGGCGCTATAAGGAAACTAAAGGTTCGCAGAAGGGTGGCGAATCCGAGGTCGATCAGATGTCCTGGATGCGCCAATTACTCGACTGGCAACGAGAGGCAGCCGATCCCAATGAATTCTTAGACTCCCTCCGCTTTGATCTCACCGCTAAGCAAATATTTGTATTCACACCCCACGGTGATGTCATCAGTCTTCCAGTTAAGTCAACCCCCGTTGACTTTGCCTATGCGGTCCACACAGAGGTGGGGCACCGCTGTATCGGGGCTAAGATCAATGGCAAGCTCGTTGCTCTAGAATCCACCTTGGACAGCGGCGACCGAGTGGAGATCTTCACCTCCAAAGATAGCCAGGCCGGCCCCTCTCGAGATTGGCAGGATTTTGTAGTCAGCCCTCGCGCAAAGGCAAAAATTCGACAGTGGTTTGCTAAAGAGCGCCGCGAGGAGTACCTCGACGCCGGACGTGACGCGCTCGCCGCCGAAATTCAGCGCGGGGGTTTACCGCTACACCGTCTTTTCACCGCGGAATCAATGAAGGCAGTGTCTCGGGAACTGCACTATAACGATGTAGATGCGCTCTATACCGCAATCGGTGCAGGTACGGTGTCGGCAGCTCATGTAACAAAGAGACTAATAGCTAAATTTGGTGATCTCGACGACGCCGAGGATGATCTCGTTTCACGCACACCCTTTAGCGAGCTGGTATCGAGTCGAGTTCCCGCAACCTCCGAGGCTGGTGTCCTCGTTGAAGATGTTCCTGATGTTATGGCTAAACTCGCACAGTGCTGCACGCCGGTACCAGGGGACGAGATTTTTGGTTATGTTACCCGCGGTGGGGGAGTCAGTGTCCATCGAGCAGATTGTCGCAATGCGCCTCAACTGCGTAAAGAACCAGAGCGCCTAAAAGAAGTGTCATGGGCACACGAAGGTAGCGGAGGGGTATTTCAGGCGGATCTCGAGCTGCAGGCGCTCGATCGCACCGGCCTCTTAATGGAAATTACCAAGGTAGTTAGTGAGCAGAAGGTTGTTGTCCTGTCGATGAGTTCAACAGCAGCCGATGATCATATCGCGACAGTGCGCTTTAAATTTACGGTATCTGATAAAAAGCAACTGGGAGCGCTCATGGTGCAACTTCGAAACATTGAGGGCGTTTTCGATGTCTACCGAGTGCTGTGAACATAATTTAACTGCACCTCCCTCGTGCGGGTAGGTGCAGTTCCTTGCTGTTAGCTTAAATCTTCAATAATTCTCGAGCTTTAGCAACCAGGCCAAAAAGTGCCCCGAGAGCGCTAAAGATGGTGGCCGCTATACCGATCCAAGCGGTGGCTTTTTCCAGGTCGGTTTGGGGCTCTTTATCCTCTGTTGCTTCGTTATTAGTGCCACCCTTATTAGCATCTCCTCCCAGCCCGAGAAGATTGGAGAGATTACCTCCAGTGATGGCATTGATGAGAGCCAAGAGGACGTTTTTGAAGCTGGAGCCCTCTTTACTCGGTTTCTCAGGCTTAGGTTCGGTGGTAGGAGAAGGGGCTTTAGTTGTGGAGGTTTTCTCCGGGAGTGGGACCTCACTGGTGGTCTCTGACGCACTTGCGGAGGGAGTGGTGGTTACGGGTATTTGTACGGACGTCTCCACTGGAGAAGCCATCGGCGCGCTAGTCGTCGGTACAGCAGGAGGTTCTGCTGCGGTGACTGGCGAGACGGTGGTGCTGAGCGCAATACTCAAAGCGATGGTTGTGGCTAGGTTCCGCTTTAACTTTTTCATGATTGTTTCTGAGCTTTCTTGTGGAGCGTATATGATGTTTCCTGCGTCAGCCGTCCCAGTTCCGTCTCAGAACCAAGGCGGTAAAAGTGACGGCCGTGAATCACATCAGTTGATAGAGCTGATGGTCTGCTAAAGACATTAGCAAACGTAGAAACAAGGAGACGAGTGGATTCTCTGCAAAGAGATTCCACTCGTCAAAATAACTGTACGTAGCTACGGCGTTACTGTAGTTACCGAATTAGAAAAGTTGCTTCTGAGCCTTAGCGAGGAAGCCTAGCAGGGCACCCAAAACGCTGATGACGCTGGTGATAACCCCGATCCATTCACCAATCTTCTTGGCGGAGATATTGCCGTTTGCATCCTGGGAACCAGCCTGAAGGTCCTCGGAGGATGAGCGCTCACCGGTTGGCTTAGGTGAATCAGGGGCAGTGGAGGTTGAAGTAGTGGTCGCAGCCTGGGAAACAGCGGCGGTTCCAGTGGTCAACAGAGCAGCGGTGGCAATGGAAGCCACGGCGGTGCGAATAATTTTCATACTTATCCTTTTATTAAGAGGGTAGATCTGTGTTGAGTGCTTTGATCTTAGCATGAGTGAAAGCAATGCTAAGAATGAAGCCGGGCGGAAGAAATTTTCCTCTCGCTTGTGACAGTAATTGTCTCACAACTTGTGTCAATTTCTAACTTCGCCCTTCGAGTGTTTTTAACTTGCCCCCATTCAAGGGCAACTGTCACCGCATTTGCGATAACCCGCATTAACCAAATAGGTTATTTGCTTTGCCGGCGAGGCTGGTGAGAGATTCCAGGGTGCGCAGGATATCACTGATCATTTTGATAAAATCCTTGACCTTGTCAGGGCTGGGGATGGTATTGCCGTTGGCATCGGTTTCCGAGGACATAAAGGCGAGTCCAGCAAAGAAGGAGTCATCCTTCGGGGCCTCAGCGGCGATAGCGGGGGTAGTCGCGCCACCAATCATGGCTGCAGACAGAGCCAGGGCAGCAACAGTGGAACGGGAAAAGCGCTTCATAAAAGCCTTCTTTCGAGATGAGAGTAAGTGAAGTGAATCTGGCGTTGAAGATGTCAATATTCCAGATACGCCTACAGTGACCAAGATAGGGAAGTTCTTCAGTTTTTTCAAGGGCCCTAGCCAAGATCGTAGCCTGTGCATATGGAAATACCCGATGTCAGAGGTCATTCTCGAGCATCGGGTATTTTCGCTGGGTAGGTGGCCCGGAAGATCTAAGAGCCCACGGTTACCTTAGAAATCTTGACTTCTTTGGCTGGTGCACCGTCCATCGCGTCGCCGTCGACACCTTCCTTGGCGATAGCATCTAAGGTCTTAAGACCAGCTTCATCGATCTTGCCAAAGTAGGTGTATTGGGGAGGGAGGGTGGAATCGCCGTAGTTAAGGAAGAATTGCGAGCCATTGGTATCAGGGCCTGAATTAGCCATTGCGATGGTGCCGCGGGGATAGATCACCGGTAAAGTTGCCGCATCCTCAGACGCTTCGTCGGTGGGGTACTCGTTGGCGAAACTAAAGCCAGGCCCACCAGTGCCAGTTCCGGTGGGGTCACCGCACTGCAGTACTTTCAGGCCTTCAGACGTAGTCAGACGGTGACAGACGGTGTCGTTGAAATAACCCTCTGAAGCTAAGTGCGTGAAGGCATTAACCGTGCAGGGGGAAACCGAGCGATCGAGGTCGAGATTGATCTCGCCGCTATTCGTAGTCATTGTTGCAGATACTGTGCCAGTTGCCTGGATATTGGATGTATCTGGCAAGCTCACCTTCTTTGCAGCAGTACCAGACTCAGCGTAGTCGCAACTTACCGTATCCTGCAGAGACTCAGCGCGGGCTAGAGTCAGAGGTTCGGCTGCAAAAGAGTCCTCTTGATCGATTGACTCCGCCGCTGAATTGCTGGCGTCATCACCGGTGTACTTCACTGCGAGAACAACGCCGCCTATGATAACCACAATTGCTAAAGCTGCAGTGAGAATCAATCCCAGTGGTTTAAGGCGCTCGGCTCGATCCCGCGAAGCAATCTCCTTCTCCAAATCGCGTAGTGCTTCTTCACGACGTTGTTTGTTATCGCTCACCAAAATTCCTTAATCTTCGACGTATGCTAGTGATGGAGCAGGCTGCCCCCACCCCGTCGGTCATCAACTGCCAAGGTGGGAGTGAAGCGGGAACAGAGTTCATCAGACGATCAAGGGAAAAGCCCACGGACTGATTCGATATCGTCCCCGTTCAACGACTTTAGCCTATCGACGGTGAAGTCGGTGAAGTGGCGCTACTCTTGAAGACTATGAGTACTACACATTTCCACGGAAACGAAGTTCCACTAGTCGGAGACCTCCCGGTGGTCGGCGACAAACTACCATCATTCGCGCTCGTTAAAGGAGACCTAAGCGAAGTAACGAATGCCGATTTTGAAGGCAAGCGTCTTATACTTAATATATTCCCCTCGGTAGATACGGGGGTATGTGCCCAATCGGTTCGAGTCTTCAATGAAAAAGCCTCGCAACTGGACAATACAGTCATCCTCTGTATCTCGGCAGATCTTCCCTTCGCGCAATCTCGATTCTGCGGGGCAGAGGGCATTAACAAGGTCGAAACTGTTTCGAGTTTCCGCTCCAGTTTCGGAAAAAATATGGGAGTTCTTCTTGCTGGCTCTCCACTCGCTGGTTTGCTCGCCCGGGCGGTCATCGTGGTTGATGAGAGTGGTATCGTCCGCCACGTGGAGCTTGTCGAAGAAATCGCGCAAGAGCCTAGTTATGATGCGGCACTTGCGGTGCTGGGCTAAAAGTTAGAGTTCGTATCCCAAAACTTCTTGGAGCCCGCCCTCCAGGTGCTTTAATGTGGTTGGCATGAAGATATTCGGATTCCCCACGGGCCCCTACCAAACGAATTGCTATATTCTGACGTATGAGGGGCGGGCAACAATTATCGACCCAGGTATGCATGCCATCGATAAAGTAGTAGCTCACTGTCGCACTGAGCGAGTAGATCCCGAGCGTATCGTGCTCACTCATGGGCACCTCGATCACACTCGCAGCGCCGCCGAACTGGGGAATCGCTTTAATATACCGGTCTATATTCACCCTGACGACGCTTTTATGCTTGACGGTGGGGCCGGCCTCAGCGACGAATCGCGCGTGCTATTTCGAGCCCACCACATGCCTCAAGTAAAAAATCTACAGGCTCTCCGACATTTAGATACCTTGAATGTCGGAGAGGAGGTGCTGAGTGTTCGTCACGCGCCTGGGCACACAGCCGGATCCATACTTCTGGTTGGAAAAAAGGTCGTCTTTACTGGAGATGTGCTGTTCCAAGGAACCATTGGACGCACTGATCTACCTACTTCTTCCCCAGCAGATATGGAGAAGTCATTGAGGGAGGAAGTGATGGCCCTGGACGATACCCTCGATGTGCTTCCCGGACACGGGGCTTTGACCACGATACGTGAAGAAAAACGCTCAAATCCATTTCTTGCTAAATTCGCATAACTCACTAAGGTTGAAATTCGTGTCTGAAAAGAAGCTCTCCAAAATCTCCGCCCCTAAGGGCGTCCCCGATTATATTCCCCCACGATCGCGTGAATTCTTAGCAGTTCGTGATACATTTCTCAACCACGCCCACCGCGCCGGATTTGAGCATATCGAGTTGCCAATCTTTGAAGAAACTTCACTTTTCGCCCGCGGTGTAGGGGAATCAACGGATGTGGTCTCCAAGGAGATGTATACCTTCGCGGATCGTGGAAACCGCTCTGTGACCCTGCGCCCTGAGGGCACGGCGGGTGTCATGCGCGCGGTAATCGAGCATAACCTGGATCGCGGACAGCTTCCCGTTAAACTTTGCTATCAGGGGCCATTTTTCCGCTATGAGCGCCCGCAAGCCGGACGCTACAGGCAGTTGCAACAAATGGGCGTTGAGGCTATTGGAGTGGACGATCCCGCCCTTGATGCCGAAGTCATTGCGCTAGCTGATCGATGCTTCCGAAGCATCGGGCTCACAGGCTACCGCCTCGAGTTGACAAGTTTGGGTGACCGCCATTGCCGACCACAATACCGTGAAAAGCTGCAAGAATTCTTGTTCACTTTACCGCTCGATGAGGAAACTCGTCGCCGTGCTGCATTAAATCCGCTGCGAGTCTTAGATGATAAGCGTGCAGAGGTCCAAGAGATGACTCATAACGCTCCGCTGATGCTAGATTATCTGTCTGCCGAGAGCCAAGCCCACTTCGAAAAACTAACGGGGCATCTCGACGACCTGGAGGTGCACTATGAAATCAATCCTCGTATGGTGCGCGGCTTAGACTATTATACCAAGACCTGTTTTGAATTCGTCCACGACGGTCTGGGTGCGCAGTCCGGAATCGGGGGCGGGGGCCGCTATGATGGCCTGATGTCACAATTAGGAGGTCAAGACCTCTCCGGAATCGGTTTCGGTCTCGGAATTGACAGAGCTCTGCTGGCGCTCGATGCGGAAAACCGAAGCCTCACCGATAATAGTAAAGTTGAAGTATATGGCATCGCCTTAGGCGGCGAAGCGAAAAGCGCTATGGTGAAAATTATCGATGAGCTGCGTGCCGCGGGGATTAGTGCGGATATGGCCTACGGCGATCGCGGGCTGAAAGGGGCCATGAAGGGCGCAGATCGTGCGGGGGCGCGGATCGCTGTGGTGATTGGCGATTCCGAGCTGGCAGCCGGGGTGGTGAGCGTGAAGAACCTCAAAACTCACGAACAGATCGAGGTTGCCCGCAATAAGGTGATTGAATACGTGCTCGATATATAAAGGATCAGCCCTCTGGCGCAGCCGCTGTCTAACATTCGGTTAGAGAGACCGGCAAACCTAGGGTGACTGCGAGACCACCCGTGGAGGTTTCTTTATATTTGCTCATCATATCGCGGCCGGTTTCGGCCATTGTTTGGATGACATCGTCGAGTGAAACTCGGTGCAGACCACTGCCGAGCAGGGCCAGACGCGCCGCATTGACAGCCTTAACAGCTGCAATTGCATTTCTTTCGATACAGGGGATTTGTACAAGGCCGCCTACCGGATCGCACGTCAAACCTAAATTATGTTCAAGTGCGATTTCGGCAGCATTTTCGATATGTGAAGGGCTTGCGCCCAAAACTTGGGCCAATCCGGCACTCGCCATAGCAGCCGCAGAACCAACCTCTCCCTGGCAGCCAACCTCGGCCCCGGAAATGGAGGCATTTTTCTTGATTATTATCCCTATAGCTCCTGTGGTCAGGAGGAAGTCGCGGTGCCACATGGGGTTGCTCGGCTTCCGAAAATCTCTTATATAGTGCATGACTGCTGGGATGATACCCGCGGCACCGTTGGTGGGCGCAGTCACAACTCTTCCGCCCACTGCGTTTTCCTCATTGACAGCTAAAGCGTAGACGTTGAGCCATTCCATACCCGCTAAAATATCCTGGTGCTCTGCGTCCTCAAGGGTGGTGAGACGCGCATAAAGATCGGGCGCCCGGCGCGCAATATGCAATCCACCTGGCAGTACCCCGCGTGTTGTCAGACCCGAGCGGACGCACTCTTGCATATGTTGCCATACCAGGTCAAGATAGGCACAGACGTCGAGGCCTGAGTTATCGATAGCGCTTTCGTTGGCTACGATAATGTCCGGAATCGGGAGCCGGATACTCCGTGTCAGTTTTAATAGCTCGTGTGCGGAATGAAAGGGATGAGGCTCTCGGGAGCTCGCGGAGCTGGCGGTGTTAGCTAAACGCTGAGATATCCCGAGGTCATCTGCGCTGACAACAAAGCCGCCACCTACCGAGAAATATCTACGGCTGATCGCATCAGTTGCGAAGGTGAGTGCGTTGGGGTGTTCGGCGAGGGGTACGGGTGAGAACTCTAGGTGATACGTGATTTCAGCGATCTTACCGTCTACAGGAATAGCGGTTCCATATACCGGTGTTGTATGAGGGGATATAGTTTCCGGGGCATAGCCTGCTAGACCTAAAAGTATGGCACGGTCGGTCCCGTGACCCTTCCCGGTAGCCGCAAGCGAGCCATACAGAGTGATCGTCACATGATCGCCAGGTTGCAGGGCGGCGGTTTCGGCAAAGATTTTAGCGGCCCGCATGGGTCCGACAGTATGGGACGATGACGGGCCAATCCCGATACTGAAAAGATCCTTCACGCTGATAGTCATAATTGGCGATCGTAATAAATGGCACGGAAAGGAGCACCGTTAGCTCTGCGCTAGGCGGATTGCTTCGCTTGCTGTTATCAGACGTATCGCTTTCTCATCGCGCCGCCCATGAGCTGTGATGATGACCGCCTGCGGACGTTCGGACTCACCGATTGTATTCAGTGCTGTGATAACCTCGGGGACCGTAGCGAGTTGATCAAGAAAAACTACAGGTCGGTGCTTGGCTGACTGGGCTATTATGTCCTCAACTCGCAGCGTTTCAGGGATTGTCCATTGCGAAGAACTGTCGCGCAAATAGTCGATGATATCGGCGGGAATCAATAATCTCTGGAATATATCTCCTTTGTAGATCGGGTACTTGTTCACACGAGAACTCAGCAGCTGGACAATAGGATGATGTGGTTTGAAGATGCGGACCTTTTGTGGGGGCAGCACCTGCATTACCGGAGGCGTCGTGTGTAGCATTTTCCGTAGCGCGACGATTTGGCGCACCGTTTTCTCATTGGGCTCGGCAATCGGTTCGAAGTCTTCATCATAGGCACCGTGCGCAAGGGCGTTACGAAGCTCGGCAAAATCGATCAGCATCTGAGCTTGATCTTTACTTAGTAATTTGTCTTTAACAGCACCATAGACAAGTTGCCGAAAACTTTCGTGGTGAGGGGCTTGTAATTCACCGCGCAAAAGGCTTTCGATATCATTGAAAGCTGCTAGGAAGGGCCAAGCACGGTGGACGTGGGAGTCGGTCGTCGCGGAATCCATATCTTGACTGTAACTAAAAATACTGCCGCAAGGGTCGAAAATTGTTCGATAGGTGAAACGGGTGGCGTCATTACGGATGCGGGTGGAACAGCTCAAGTCACAGAGAATAAAGAGAATAAGTGGAAGGGCGGAGATTGGAAAAATTATGGGCGCATGGTTTGCTTACCGTCCCGGTTATAGACGCGGTCAGACCTTGTGGGTTTCAGTGCGGCAATATCGGATTAAACTAGCTAGAGGGATCAAATTTATTACCCCAACACCAGCGGCTTAGTGGCTGATATGTCAAGAAGTGAGGCTTCAGAAGAGGTCGAAGAAACAGTGGGTGAGCTTTTGATTGTCCGAAGGCTGAGAGTCTAATCGGGACACGAGTACCCGGGTTTTAGCGTTCCGGATCGAGGGCCAACATTCCCCTATACAGCGCGTAAACGAGCATCAACTCTCCTTTCCTTCACTTTTGCTGGGCGCATGAAATCCAAAAGAGGTGTTATTTTTTCTCCAATATTCACGCTCACTCCAGGAACGCTTTTCTGCTATTGGACTTGCGGGGGTCCTTGAGTTTGACAGTTCGCAGTGTGGTGCGAGAGCAGGCGGCTTGGCAGCTGCCATGGTATCGCCGCACACCCAACAGCATCGACGATCTCGCATATTATCAGTTTTTAGTCTCAGCGCTTGGCTTTGCCGGCGGTGTTACAGGAGAGGACTGCATTCCAGATACGAGAGCCAGTAGAACGATAGTAGGAGATTTGGAGCCGTATCAGCGATTCCTACTAACAATAGTGCTGGCTTTAATGTCCAGGCCGCAGGCACGACTGTCGGTCGTCGACGGTTGTGACCAATTGCGCAGTATAAAGCTGTGGCAGCAGCGTATGGAAATTCTCGGAGCGTTCAGCGCTACAATGCCAGTGATCGTTAGCTCCTGCAACAGTGACACGGCGGGAATAGAGTGCATCTTTTTAAATTTGACCCATCCAGATTCACAGAACCAGGTAGACCTGGACCAGCATGCTGAATGTGGGAGAGTTAAATAGCTGTGAGTATTTTCCATATCGGCACTGAGCTGGGACGCTTTGGCCGCGGAACGTTGCCGCCGCTGGTGATTTTGGGTGTCGTCTTATTTCCGCTTCTTTTTGGTGGCCTTTCCGTATGGAGTTACTAGGACCCTATAGGTAGGCTCAACCAATTACCGGTTGCCCTGATCAACTCCGATCAGCCTGCAACAGTGAAGGGCGAGGACGTCAATGCAGGCGAGCTCGTTGCCCTAAAAAAATTATTGAGGGGAAGGCTGTTGGTTGTCATCTTGTATCTGCTGCAGAAGTAAAGAGGGGGTTCGGTAGCGGCACGTACTACTTTGGGCTGGAGATCCCTCGGGATTTTTCTCAGGCAATTGTCAGTGCCTCGAGTCCCCATCCTCTCCGAGCTATTATTAATGCCGCCTTTGATAATGCTGATGGGTTGATTGCAACCACCCTCGGTAACCACGTAGTGACACGAGTGCTCGCAACTATAAGCGAAAACTTGAGAACCGAGGTCGCCGACCAATTGGTGGTGGGATTTTCCACGATCGATAAAGGTTTAGAGCGTGCCAGTGTCGGTGCTACACCTCTCCATGTTGATTATGCTCGAGCGGAAGCGGGGGCTACCGGACTCCGTGATGGTAGCGCGGAGCTTGCACAGAGTATGCGGCGGGCTGAAGCTGGCGTTGTTGAGCTTGATAACGGTGCCACCTTACTTAGCGAGAAGCTAGGGGACGCGGTAGAGGGAGCCGCTGCACGTGCAGCGGGTATGAATCAGTTACAAACTGCCACCAATCAGCTAGGCGCTGGTGCGGAAAAGCTTTCGGAAGGCGTAGAAAAACTTACCGGCAGCGCTACTGGTCTCGTGGCCGCGCAAAAAAAGGGCTCTCGTACCACTGACTGACTAGAGTGCCGAGTTGCGGTTGACGGGCATTCCCCAAGCAGTAGCACTTGTCGACGCTGCCGATAGTCTGGTGTCCGATAGTCGAGCGCGTGGCCTAGGCTCGGGACCGGATCTCATATCTCAGATGCACCAACTGAATATGGGGCAAAAGAAATTTACCATCAGCTCAGCAACCTTGATGCTGCATATCGATCGGGTATCAATCAAGCGACTCACGGGGCAAATCGCCTAGGTCGGGCCTAAAATTGCTGCACGGCGGCTCTGCGGAACTTGTCGTGGGATTCGCACACTTGCCTCCGGCACCTCCCAGTTGGCAGCCGGATCCGAGCAACTCACGGTGGGTGCCGCACAGTTGGCTAGTGGGCTAGTTACTTTAGATGCCGGCAGTGGCGAACTAGCTTTGAAATTGCATCAAGCTCGCGATGAGATGCCCCATTGTGCCGATAATGCGGCGGCCAGCATATCGACGCGAGTCCCAATCTTAGAAACGCGGGATTCTCTCGGACTATTTGGTCCAGGACTGAGTCCCATCTTCGTTTCTTTGGGGTTGTTCAAGAGTTCCACTGTGATCGTCGTGTTGCTGCGCCTTCTAGGCAGGCGCACCGTCGATTCTGGGTCGGGAGTGCTCAGCGGGGTGCTCGCTAGCTATATTCCAGCAGCGATGATCAGCTTGTCGCAGGCTACAGCGATGTTCGTAGTATAAGCAGGTGCCTTACAGTTGCGCGCTCACCATGAAGTGGGTTTGTGGTTATTCATGTGCCTGGTCTCGTTGAGCTTTGTCACCATTACGCAGGGCTTCAATGCTCTCCTGGGGCCAGCGGTTGGTCGGGTGTCGTGTATTGCAGTTATGGCTTTGCAGGTGGTTTCCTCAGGCGGGCTCCACCCACCTGAGACGCAGCCTACCTCTCTGCGCTTATTCCATACCATAGATCCCATGTCCTACTCGGTAAATCTTCTGCGGGAGATGATCTATCACGGTTCGATATTCGCTAATCACCGCGGCGTCATAGCTGTTCTGGTTCTCGTAGGTATCGGTATGGGATTTATGAGCCTATTCATGCTGGCTGCTAAGAGGCGTCGGCAGTGGACGATGCGAGATTTCCGTCCAGAGATGTCCGTTTAGCGAGTTGTATTGAGGATGGCGTCGAGGGAGCACTGGCTCATCTCTCCCGAACGATAGCCGGCATAAAAGGCCTTTTCGCGCTGATCTGAACGACCATGGGTGAAAAGGTCCGGGCGAACCTCACCGCCTCTGTGTTGTTGAATATGATCGTCACCCACACTTCGGGCGGCGGCGAGTGCATCCAACACCTGCTCCCGGGTGACGGGTTCCAGAAAAGCATCGGGTCCTTTGTCGGCAAAATGCGCCCAAATGCCAGCATAGCAATCAGCCTGCAACTCTATACGCACCGCATTCGACTCTGGGCCGGGATCGTTATAGTTGGATAGCCCCAGTGTTCCTTGCAGTTGCTGGATATGATGGCCGAATTCATGGGCCACAATATATTCTTGAGCAAAAGGAGCATTCCGGGCCCCGAGTGTTTCTAACTGGTGGAAGAATTCCGGATCAAAATAAGCGGTCCTATCACCAGGGCAATAGAAAGGCCCCGTTGCGGTACCGGCCACACCGCAGGCTGATCGCGTGCGGCCGGTAAAGATCACTAGCCCTGGCTTGTTGTAGTTAATTCCAATTTGTCGTGGTAATTCGCGTGCCCACACAGCATCTAGGGAAAGGGCCGTGAACTCGATACGGCAATCAACGTAGTTGTTGGCGTCTGCGCCAGTCTTGCAATGGTCGAGGGATTGGGCCGGACCCGCCGGCGCGCTCATCGAGGAGTCTTGGCTATTAAGGCCGTTGAGCAAGCCTAGGATTTCCTGCGGACTTCCACCAAGGGCCCACACAATCAGCACAAGGATGATGGTTCCTGCCCCTCCGCCCAAGGCGATTTTTCCGGTTCCTCCACCGGTACGAGCTCGGGGGGCAGTTTTACGTTGGTTATGACGAAAAGTCATTAGTTCCCTCTCCACCCTGATCACATCGCATGAGCAGGTTTTGATCTGGTCCACAACAAGTCTCTTGATCATATACGTTTCTGCGCAAGCAGAGAGTGCCTCAGTAATCGGTCTCGGTTGCGGCAGTTGAGATCACAGGGACTGAAATTCGGAGATAAGACGGTCAAGAATCTATGGGTAAAGCTGGGAGATGAATATTGGGAGCTTCGTGCAACGCGTGTAAGGTGAATTGCTTAGAAGAGAGTCTGCATTCTTGACTTATTGAGAGAAATGGAAAGGATTTGGTGCACGTGCTGCGCACTCATCTCGCCGGTGAACTCCGCAAGGAACTAGCTGGAGAAACAGTAACCCTCACTGGTTGGGTTTCCCGTCGTCGTGATCACGGTGGTGTGATATTTATAGATCTACGGGATTCCTCTGGCCTAGCTCAAGTGGTCTTCCGTGAGAGTGACGTGGCCGAAAAGGCACACCACTTGCGTAGCGAATTCTGCATTAAAATTACCGGATCTGTTGAACCACGCCCGGAGGGTTCCGAGAACCCTCAGCTTGCTAGTGGCGATATTGAGGTCAACGTCAGCGATATCGAGGTGCTCAACGAAGCAGAGCCGCTGCCTTTCCAAGTAGAGGACTCGAGTAAGAGCGGCGAAGTGGGCGAGGAAACTCGACTGAAATACCGCTACCTAGACTTGCGTCGACCAGCACAAGGGGGAGCGTTACGCCTGCGTTCGGCAGCCAACAAAGCTGCCCGTACGGTTCTCGATCACCACAACTTCGTCGAGATCGAAACCCCAACTCTCACTCGTTCTACCCCCGAAGGCGCCCGAGACTTCCTCGTGCCGGCACGTTTGCGCCCTGGTTCGTGGTACGCGCTGCCACAATCCCCTCAGCTATTCAAGCAGCTGCTCATGGTTGCTGGGATGGAGCGCTACTACCAAATTGCGCGTTGCTACCGAGACGAAGATTTCCGCGCCGACCGCCAGCCTGAGTTCACGCAGCTCGATATTGAGATGAGCTTTGTGGAACAAGACGACGTTATTGCGTTGGCCGAAGAGATTGTTAAGGAACTGTGGAAACTCATTGGCTACGAGATTTCCACGCCGATCCCACGGATGACCTACGCAGATGCGATGAAATATTATGGCTCCGACAAGCCTGATCTTCGCTTCGATATCAAGTTGGTCGAGTGCACCGATTTCTTCAAAGATACACCATTTAGGGTCTTTCAAAACGAGTACGTTGGTGCCGTTGTTATGGAAGGTGGCGCCTCGCAACCTCGACGCCAGCTTGATGCCTGGCAGGAGTGGGCCAAGCAGCGCGGCGCCCGCGGTCTCGCATATATCCTTATCGATGATCAGGGCGAACTAGCTGGTCCCGTCGCGAAAAATCTATCCGATTCGGAACGTGCTGGTATTGCCGCCCATGTCGGTGCTAAACCCGGCGATTGTATTTTCTTTGCTGCAGGTGACACCAAGAGCTCACGCGCGCTGCTAGGTGCGGCACGTAATGAGATCGCCCGCAAACTAGATCTCATCAAGGATGGCGAGTGGGCCTTCACCTGGGTTGTCGATGCTCCGCTCTTTGAGCCCTCGGCTGATGCAACCGCCTCGGGCGACGTGGCGTTGGGCCATTCACAGTGGACGGCTGTGCACCACGCATTCACCTCGCCTAAGCCTGAGTGTCTCGACACCTTTGACACCGATCCTGGTCAAGCCTTAGCTTATGCCTACGATATTGTGTGCAACGGTAACGAGATTGGGGGCGGCTCCATTCGTATTCATCGCAAGGATATCCAGGAGCGGGTATTTAAAGTGATGGGCATTAGTAAAGAGGAAGCAGCCGAGAAATTTGGTTTCCTCCTTGAAGCTTTTGCTTTTGGAGCGCCGCCTCATGGTGGTATCGCCTTTGGTTGGGACCGCATCGTATCGCTTCTGGGAGGATTCGATTCGATCCGTGATGTGATCGCCTTCCCAAAGTCAGGGGGCGGAGTCGATCCACTGACGGACGCTCCCGCTCCGATTCCCGCGCAGCAGCGTAAGGAGACCGGTGTGGATTTCAAGCCCCAGCCTAAGAAAGCTGAGAAAAAGAGCTAAGAGTTCGCAATCACCGCTAAGATGAGGGGGCTAACCATTAGTTGTAAGGGTAGCCCCCTTTAAACCTATTTGACTCGAAAAAGGTGTGGTTTCATGAATTCCCCCCAGCACAGCGAGATCATCGCAGTCGCCGAATCAGTACTCTCTCAACGTTATGGCGGAGAACAGCGACTTGCGGAGGTCGAAGAACTTGCTGGATCCGGTAGCGCTGTGGTGCTGAGAGCTAGGGTGCAACCCTCGCCATTTCTGCAGCAAAAATCACTGGTAGTCAAATATCTTCCCGGTGCCGATCATCCTGCGACCCAATCGCGGCTCATGCGGGAAATAGCGTCCTATCAATTCACCACCAGCATGCCGGAATCGGTACGTCCTGGCCCAGTGCTGCTTGCTCACGATATCACTCAAAAAATTCTCATCATCTCCGATGCTGGAGATGGTGATACCGTCGCTGATCTACTTAACGTAGCTAGTCAAACGTCTCGTGACACCCTATTGCGTGGGCTAGGGCGAGCTTTAGGACAAATGCATGCAGCTACCGCTAGCCGTGAGCCTGATTTTCGAATCCTGCTATCGAGAATGTTAAATCAAAACGATGAAATTGTAGCTCTCAATAACTACCGCGAGGAATTAATTTCGGCGTCCATCCCTTTCGGGATTAGACTGGTCGAAACAGCTGGAATAGAAGTTCCGCCCGAAGTAAAGCGGGTCGCTGCTACCGCGGCACGGCGCCTGATTTCCGGAAATCACCGGGCCTTTACCCCCTTTGATCTAAGCCCCGACAATATCCTGGTGGTCAAAAATCGCCTTCACTTCCTCGACTACGAGTGGGCTGGCTTCCGAGATGTAACATTCGATGTAGCATCTGTCATAGCTGGGTTCCCCCACTTCATTTCGGCCCAAGCCATGAGTGACGAGGAGGCAGATCTCTTTATCGACGCTTGGGTGCACGAGGTGGCAAATTTGTGGCCCAATACAGCCTCCCGAGCTCGCTTAAATATGCGCATCCTTACCGCCTTAGTAGGCTGGTCATTCTTTTCCATTGCATTGACCCATATCGATCTCGACGACCCGCAGCAGGCTAAACTACTCTCCTCGATCAACGAAGATGCTTCCAACACGGAGCGTTTGGTGCAGGCACTATATGAGGCTGTGGACCCGTGGGCCCATGAATTATTTAACGAAAACGCCCAAAAGCTCGAAGAGGACGTCTTGCTGATAAGAAAGGATTTACAGCAAACCTTCGAAGCTCTACGGCGTTTTGCCTCCCGAGATCTTGATGAAGGCATCCTAGACGTCGCACAGTTTGCCGCGTCGATGAACAGCCGGCTGAGCGTCTAAGTAGATGATTTCTGTATATGATTTTTGAGACACATCCACCTGCCCCACAAGGCGGTGATTATTTCCGTGTAAGTTCTCAAGCTCCACTTGCTGCGCGGATGCGGCCAGTATCACTGGAAGAGGTGGTCGGTCAAAAACATCTTTTAGGTGATGGGCGACCTCTGCGGCGTTTGATCGAGGGGGACGGGGCCGCCAGTGTCATTTTGTATGGTCCACCGGGGACGGGGAAGACTACGATAGCCTCACTGATTTCGCAGGCAACCAATCGCAGCTTCCAAGGGCTCTCTGCCCTCGATACGGGAGTCAAGGAGATCCGGGCGGTTATCGAACAAGCTCGGTTTGCACTGCGCAGTGGTCAGCAAACTGTGCTGTTTATTGATGAGGTCCATCGATTCTCAAAAAATCAGCAAGATGCCCTGCTTGCTGCGGTCGAGCGTCGAGATATTCTTTTGGTGGCTGCCACAACAGAAAATCCCAGCTTTTCCGTTGTTGCTCCGTTACTCTCCCGCTCTCTCGTTCTGCACCTTCAGCCTTTGAGTGAGCAGGATATCGGTGATGTTCTGCAGCGTGCAGTCGGCAGCGAGCGTGGCCTTAACTCTCGCATTTCTCTGAGCGAGGATGCTCGAGCGCTACTGGTACAGCTAGCGTCGGGAGATGCTAGACGCTCTCTTACCTATTTGGAAGCGGCTGCAGAAGCTGTTCCAGACGGGGGAGAGATAAGCGTAGATATCGTAGAGAAGAGCATGGACCGGGCGGTGGTGCGCTATGACCGCGATGGGGACCAACACTATGATGTGACAAGCGCTTTTATCAAGTCCATTCGCGGTTCTGACCCCGACGCCGCTATCCATTATTTGGCTCGCATGATCGAGGCGGGGGAGGACCCTCGGTTTATTGCACGCAGATTGATCATTCATGCTGCAGAGGACATCGGCCTAGCCGATCCGCACGCGCTAACTATTGCGGTTGCAGCAGCTGATGCGGCGGCTTTGATTGGTTTACCCGAGGCCCGTATACCGCTGGCGGAGGCCACAATTTACCTAGCCACTGCACCAAAATCGAACGCCGCCCTAAGAGCTATCGATGCAGCGATTGATGATATACGAAAAGGTAAAACTGGAACTGTCCCTGCCCACTTACGTGACGGCCACTATTCCGGTGCTAAGGAGATGGGCAATTCTTTAGGGTATATTTATCCGCACGATAGCGACCTGGCGGTGGTCGCTCAGCAATATTTGCCTGATCCGTTGTGCGGGACTGAATACTATCGTCCCACTGACCATGGCGGTGAGAAGCGGCTGCAACGGGTACTTGAGCGGCTAAGGCAACTAACTCGAGGCTAGGTGCTAGAATAACGGTTTTGTGTGTGCACCCTAGCCAAGGGCGCAAATAAGAAAGAGGAAGAATGCAAACTCACGAGATTCGAGAGCGCTTTACCAACCACTTTGTCAAGGCTGGTCACGAGGCCGTACCTTCTGCCTCGCTTATTTTGGATGACCCCAATCTGCTCTTTGTCAATGCAGGTATGGTGCCCTTTAAACCCTACTTTTTGGGGCAGCAAAATCCCCCCTTTGCTAATGGCACGGCAACGTCAATCCAGAAATGCGTGCGTACTCTCGATATCGAGGAAGTAGGAATAACTACTCGGCACAATACGTTCTTCCAGATGGCAGGAAACTTCTCGTTCGGGCAATATTTCAAAGAGGGGGCCATTAAGCACGCGTGGTCCCTTTTAACCGACTCTGTGGAGGATGGTGGTTACGGCTTTGACCCGGAAAGACTGTGGGTCACCGTTTATCTTGATGACGATGAAGCAGCAGATATTTGGCACCATCAGGTGGGCATTCCGTTAGAGCGAATTCAGCGACTTGGTATGGCCGACAATTACTGGTCGATGGGAATTCCGGGCCCGTGCGGCCCGTGTTCCGAAATCTATTATGACCGTGGTCCGGCCTACGGCAAGGACGGGGGTCCAATTGCTGATGACTCCCGTTACTTGGAAATCTGGAACCTAGTTTTTATGCAAAATGAGCGGGGTGCCGGAATTGGTAAGGACAATTTTGAAATCCTCGGCCCACTACCTAAAAAGAATATCGATACTGGTATGGGCATCGAGCGTGTTGCTTGCCTTCTCCAAGGCGTAGACAATGTCTATGAAACCGACCTGTTGCGCCCTGTTATTGAGGTCGCGCAGCGTGAGACAGGAGCCGTATACGGGGCCCATCACGACAACGATATTCGCTTCCGCGTGATTGCTGACCATTCCCGCACTGCCATGATGCTGATTCTCGATGGCGTAACTCCAGGAAATGAAGGACGCGGTTATATCTTGCGTCGACTGCTGCGCCGCCTCACCCGGTCAGCACGCCTTTTGGGGGCAAAGGGACAAACAATGGAGGTATTTATGAATACCATCATGGACACGATGACCTTGTCCTATCCCGAGATTGCTGACAATCGTGAGCGCATTCTGCGGGTGGCCATAACCGAGGAAAAGGCCTTCCTGAAAACCCTCGAAGCTGGTACCCAATTATTCGAAGATGCCGCACATAAAGTCAAGGATCGCGGACAGTCCACCATCGTCGGCGCCGATGCCTTTGCGCTTCATGACACCTATGGTTTCCCAATTGATCTGACCCTGGAAATGGCTCAAGAGGCCGGCCTGACAGTGGACACCGAGGGCTTTGATAAGTTGATGAACGAGCAGAGAGCTCGAGCCAAGGCCGACTCTCAGGCAAAGAAACACGGGCACACCGATCTGTCGATCTACCGAGAGTGGGTGGATGAGCACCCGACACAGTTCGTGGGATACGACAATCTCGAAGCTGATTCTAGGGTTATTGGCTTGCTGCGAGAGGGCGAGAAGGTCTCGGAAGTCCATGAAGGTGACGTCGTTGAGGTGATCCTTGATACCACCCCGCTTTATGCGGAGGCTGGTGGACAGCTAGGTGACCGTGGACGAATCCGCTATGGTGACACGATTCTTAAGGTTAACGACGTACAAAAGATTGCTAAGAAATTATGGATTCATCGCGCAACTGTGACCGCTGGTGGCCTTGGTCTCGGTGATACCGTAACCGCAAGTGTCGATCAAGAGTGGCGACACATGGCTCGCCAAGCACACTCGGCTACCCACATTATCCACGCTGCTCTGCGTCAGGTGCTCGGTCCTACAGCCGTACAGGCGGGATCTATGAACAAGCCGGGTTATTTGCGCTTCGACTTCAACTACACAGAGGCGCTAAGTCCGAGCCAATTAGCCGAAATCGAAGCAATCACCAACCAAGCGGTCGATAGCGATTGGCAAGTGCACACTCTTGAGACTTCTCTTGAAGAAGCGAAGTCCATGGGGGCCCTTGCGCTCTTTGGCGAGAACTACGGACATGAAGTCCGAGTCGTGGAAATGGGTGGACCATTTTCCATCGAATTATGTGGCGGGACCCATGTATCCCATTCTTCACAGATTGGCCCAGTATCAGTTCTCGGCGAATCTTCCGTGGGATCTGGCGTGCGGCGGATTGAGGCTTATTCGGGCCTGAACTCTTTCCGCCACCTCTCGCGTCAAAACGCCACCGTCTCGAGCTTAGCTACAGTGCTGAAAGCGCCGAGTGAAGAAGTACCCGATCGAGTGGCGCAGCTGGCTGCCAAACTTAAAGAAGCCGAGAAAAAAATAGCTGATCTACGTCAAGCTCAACTCATGGCCAGCGCAGGTCACCTACTTGATACGGCGCAAACTATAGCCTCTTTCCAGTTAGTGACCACCACGGTAGCTGCGGGAACACAGTCTTCGGATCTGCGATCACTAGCTGCTGATATTCGCTCTAAAATCAACGGCGCCGGAGTGGTGGTGCTACTTGCACCTGACCAGGATAAAGTTCCGTTCGTGGTAGCGGTCACCCCAGCAGCTATTGATGCTGGTATTAAGGCTGGCGACTTGGTCAAGCTCATTGGTTCCTATATCGATGGCCGCGGTGGCGGAAAACCTGATCTCGCCCAAGGATCTGGCAGTAATAGAGATGGCATCGAGAGCGCATTTAACGCTGTCGAGGACGAATTGCGCAAGCACGCATAACATCAACGGTGAAACAGGAGGACAAGCTACGCTCGTTCTCCTGTTTTTTCAACATCAATCTAAGGAGAAGCAACTGACGATGGAGTCACCGCAACCCGATCAACCCGGCCACAATGATCCCGGATTGGGCCGCCGTCTGGGGATAGATGTGGGAACTGTGCGTATCGGTACAGCGCTCTCGGGAAGCAGCGCCACCATGGCCATGCCACTGGAAACTATAAAACGACAAACTGGCTTCCACGACTACGATAAAGCCGACATTGATCGTCTCGTGGATATCGTTGAAGAGAACGACGTCGTGGAAGTAGTCGTGGGCTTACCGCGTGACCTGCGTGGTCACGGATCAAAAAGTGTACTCCACGCCCAGGATATTGCAGAGCGGCTCGCCCAGAGATTGCCCGAGATTCCTATACGCATGGCTGATGAACGCTTAAGTACTGTGGTCGCGCAGCAAGCGTTAAGAACATCAGGTATCAACGAGAAGGCGGGGCGTAAGATAATCGACCAAGCGGCAGCGGTAGAAATTTTGCAGTCGTGGTTGGATGGGCGACTCGCCTATATCAACCGCCATTTGCCATAATTATAGGTAAAGCAACTAGTCTGATAATTCAATGAGTATTAGTTAAGCTGCCGAGCACTGCGAATCAACCGAGGAAATGGATACGTTGGATGGATACCGAATCATATGATGTCAAGCGCCGAGAGCGTACTGTAGCCGTAATCGTCGCTTCGGTAGTGCTTCTTATCGGAGCAATAATCTATATCGGCGCTAGTATCGCGACCCAGAAACCCTATGATTTTCAAGGCGAAGGTAGCGGAGCAGTGGAATTAGTGGTCATTGAAGAAGGCTCATCAATGGCCGAAAAGGGCCCTGAATTGGTTGAGCGCGGAATTGTTGCAAGTGACCCGGCATTTCAGACCGCAGCCGCCAACAACCCAGCCGCTGGGAATATTCAGCCGGGAGTTTACCGCCTCCGCCAGGGGATGAGTGCCGCTGCCGCGGTGCGGGCCCTCCTTGATAACGACAAACAAGTCGACCTGCTAGATATACCAGGTGGTGCCACCCTCATGGATGTCAATGTAGTCGGAGGAAAGAAACGCCCAGGCATTTATTCTCAGATATCTACGGTCACCTGTTTTGAGGGCTCGACAAATTGCGTGTCCGTCGCCGATCTGCAACAAGCAGGTGCAACAGCCAATGTGGATGACCTCCATATCCCCACGTGGGCTAGGGCACAGGTGGCCGCACGGTCAAGCGATCCGCGCCGGTTGGAGGGGCTGATCGTGCCAGGCAAATACGTCGTGGACCCGCATTTTAGCGCCGAGGAAATTCTCGCCGACCTGCTCAAGCGTTCCTCCAAAACCTTTGAAAATACCAATATCGAAGCACGCGCTCGAGCCATCGGATTGACCCCTTACGAATTGTTAACCGCAGCCTCTCTAGTAGAGCGTGAAGCTCCAGAGGGTGATTTTGACAAGGTCGCACGGGTTATTCTCAATCGTTTGGAAGAACCCATGCGCCTAGAATTCGACTCGACTGTCAACTACGGCCTCGACGATGTCGAGGTAGCTACAACTGCGGAGGACCGTGCTCGAGTGACTCCGTGGAATACCTATGCTAAAGACGGGCTTCCAGATTCTCCTATTGCAGCCGCCGGAACTACCGCTATCAAGGCCATGGAGAACCCCGCACCAGGCGAGTGGCTCTTCTTTGTGACCGTAGACAAGTCCGGTACAACCGTCTTTACCAATACCTTCGAGGAACATTTGCAGGCAGTCGATCAATCACTCGCCAATGGCGTACTAGATTCACAGCGATAGGTTGATGATCTCGTGCCCCGCGCTGCAGTTCTCGGTTCCCCTATCAAGCATTCCTTGTCGCCCTTGATCCACAATGCCGGGTATCAAGCACTTGATATGGACGATTGGAGCTACAGCGCGCACCTTGTGGAGGAAGGAGAGCTGGCACATTTCTTAAAATCGGCTGCCCCGGACTTCTTAGGTTTTTCGGTAACCATGCCGGCCAAATTCGCCGCTTTAAAGTGCGCTGACTTCAAATCAGAGCGAGCAGAGGTAATTGGATCAGCGAATACCCTCGTCCGTAGAGGCACCGGATGGGGTGCCGATAACACTGATTGTGTGGGGATCACTGGCGCCCTCGTGGCAATAGCGCGCTCACCGTTTCGACAGGCTCTTATTATCGGCGCTGGGGGAACAGCTCGGCCGGCAGTATTTGCACTAGGCCAGCTTGGTGTTCAAAAGATCACCATCGTTAACAGGAGTGACCGCGCTACCGAGTTTTCTTCTCTGGCAGCATCCGTCGGGATCGATTTGGCATTCTGCGATTTCTCTGCGGATCTTGCTACTCTAGCCGCGCGAGCCGATATTCTCATTTCCACGGTTCCCAGTAGAGCTTTGGCGGGATATGAAGATGCTCTCGCCCGCACTTCGCTACTCGATGTGATCTATGACCCGTGGCCCACGCCCCTTGTCCAGCTCGCTCAATCGCGGGGACTGGCTGCGGTCGGCGGCCACGAGATGCTACTTCATCAAGCCTATGAGCAGTTTGAGATATTCACTGGTCGTTCGGCTCCCCGAGAGCAGATGCGAAGCGCGTTTAACCAGCACCTCTCTATGGAAAACTGAGAATATTGTGGAAAAGCCCGTTTCCTAAGACAAGGGAGCTCTCGGGCATCTAGCCTTAGAGCTCATGATGGTCGTAGTGACAGGGTTTTGGATGGCAGCACTGAGCTATTTTGATATTCGCTACCATAGACTTCCTAATATTCTTACTCTTCCAGCCCTCGTACCAGCATTTTATCTATCAGATTTGTGGTGGCCAGCGATTGTCTGGTCCGGACTCTATGCGGTGATCGCTGTAGGTGCACGAATAACTGGGCAGTCATTAGCAATGGGCTTGGGTGATGTAAAACTCGCTCCCTCCTTAGGTCTCATTGCCGGCAGCCACGTCCTGTGGGCCATTATATTCGCGCAGATTTTCACCATCGCGTTAGCTTGTGCCCTTAAAAAGCAACGGATCGCCCACGGCCCCGCGATGATAGCGGGGACAGTGTGCACCTATTTCATATGGGGGTAGAATTCATAAGTACCCTTATTCGTGCAATAATTGCCACATGCTTCGATGGACTACAGCAGGCGAATCTCACGGCCAAGCTCTCATCACCGTGATGGAGGGGATGCCCGCAGGCGTGCCCATCACGACTGAGGATATTTCCTATCAACTTGCGCGGCGCCGACTAGGCTACGGGCGGGGCGCGAGGATGAAATTTGAGGCAGATGAACTTAGTCTCCTGTCGGGAATTCGTCACGGGCTAACTATGGGGAGCCCCATCGCTTTGATGATTGGAAATACTGAGTGGCCTAAGTGGACCACCGTCATGTCACCTCATCGTCTTGATGAACATGATCCCCACGTGGCTCGAGAATTGGATTCTGGTCGGGCGAAAAAACTGACGAGGCCTCGTCCAGGACATGCAGATTTCGCGGGAATGTTGAAATATGATCTTCAGGAGGCCCGTCCCGTTCTCGAGCGTGCTTCCGCTAGGGAGACTGCCGCTCGAGTTGCTATTGCTACGCTCGCCCGTAATCTCCTTCGAGAGCTCATGGGAGTCGAAGTGTTCAGCCATATTGTCTCTATAGGTCGCTCTAAGGTCGATCCCGGGTCCAGCCCTGTTGCAGCCGACGCTACAACTATTGACCAGTCGCCCGTGCGCGCGTTTTCCCCGCGAGCTGAGGCGTCAATGATCAACGAGATTGAAGCGGCTAAGAAGCAGGGAGATACCCTCGGAGGAATTTTCGAGGTAATTGTTGACGGTCTACCGATTGGACTAGGATCTCATACCAGTGCTGAAGAACGTCTAGATGCACAACTTAGTGCGGCAGTCATGAGCATACAGGCTATCAAAGGGGTCGAGATTGGCGATGGATTTGAGGAAGCTCGACGCCTTGGCAGTCAGGCTCACGATGAGATGGTGCGCGATGAATCCGGCACGGTAAGGCGTCTTTCAAACCGAGCTGGTGGTGTTGAAGGTGGTATGACTAATGGGGAACGTCTCGTGGTGCGAGGTGCTATGAAACCCATATCAACGGTACCCCGCGCCCTGCGCACTGTGGACCTCGATTCTGGACGTGCAGCCACCGGGATCCACCAGCGATCTGACGTTTGCGCAGTTCCTGCGGCCGGAGTGGTGGCTGAGGCTATGGTTGCTCTCGTGCTAGCTCGAGCCGTGCTGCAAAAATTTGGAGGCGACAGCCTGGTGGAAACTTCTCGCAATTTCGCGGCCTACCAAGACCAGATCGCCCGCAGGCTAGCGTTTTAGGAAGGAATAAAATGGCTCCCAAAATAGTTCTCGTTGGCCCCCCTGGTGCCGGCAAAACAACTATCGCCCGTCGTTTGTCCAGTGCCCTAAATATTGCGCATATTGATAGCGACGAGCTGATAGAACAGCGGACAGGTCAGCGGTGCCGTGACTTCATTGAGGCCAAAGGAATTGAGACTTTTCGCGCTATAGAGGCCGAGGTGATCGCGGAGGCGCTACAGCTTAACGGTGTGCTTAGTCTTGGTGGAGGCGCGATCGAGGAGGATGCAACCCGAAAGCTTCTGATTGATCATCCCGTGGCATGGATAGATGTGAGCATTGAGGAAGGAGACCTGAGAACTCGCGATACCACGGCGCGACCTTTACTCGATGATATGTCCTACGAAGAACTGGTGAAACCTCGAATTCCGCTTTACCGAGAGGTAGCGGATATCCGGATCCCCACCGATACCAGGCCACCTCAGCAGGTGGTAGCGGATATCTTAAGCTTTATGGAATCCTATGATGCTAAGGATTGTCAATGAGTATGTTGGCCGAGGTGAATGTGCGTGGGCCCCGCCCCTACCGGGTGTGCATAGGGGAGCGGCTCGAAGCGGAGTGCGCTGCCCACGTCTCTAGCCTGGGTCCCGGCCGGGTTGTGGTGTTATGTCAGCCAACGGTAGCTCACTATGCGCACCAGCTTATAAAGCAATGGGCTGAAATTCCGAGCACTATCATTGAGATACCCGACGCCGAGGAAGCAAAGACCTATGCGACTGCACAAAGGCTGTGGGATCGCCTCGGCGAGTTGAAGATCGGCCGACGCGACGTAATAATTGGGTTTGGTGGGGGAGCTGCCACCGACCTTGCGGGTTTTATTGCCGCAACGTGGATGCGTGGGATAGAAGTTATCCACATCCCCACTACTGTGCTAGCCATGGTGGATGCTGCGGTGGGAGGCAAAACCGGCATCAATACTCCCGGTGGCAAGAATCTAGTAGGAGCTTTCCATGAGCCCTCGGCAGTATTTATTGACATCCAATATCTAGCGTCAGTTCCTCAATCTGACCGAATTGCTGGCAGCGCTGAAATAATAAAAACAGGCTTTATTGCTGATCCCCAGATTTTGGAGCTCTATGTGCAATCTCCCACCCGCTGCCTCGATATCACAGGTGACCTTCCGGAGTTGATTCATCGGTCAGTCAGTGTCAAAGCGAATGTGGTCGCGCAGGATCTCAAGGAGTCAGGGTTGCGAGAGATCCTCAATTATGGACATACTTTTGGTCATGCAGTAGAGCGTTATGAGCAGTACCGGTGGCGACATGGTGATGCTGTAGCGATAGGGATGGCATTCGTTGCTCACCTAAGTGAGATCAAGGGTGTGATGACAGGTGATCTTGTGGCGCTTCATGAGGAAATCCTTTCCTCAATCGGTCTACCGATTCGCTATCAAAACGCTGGATTCGAGGATCTCTACGCTGCGATGAGCGTGGATAAGAAGAACAGAGATGGTCGGATAAGGTTTGTGGCCCTCAACGACGTGGCTACGCCGACGCGAATCGACGACGCAACAACTGCACAGCTTAAAGAGGCCTATGCGCGAATTTCTTAGAAGGAGAATGCGATGAGTCGCAGTATTTTAATACTCAATGGGCCCAACCTGGATCGGTTGGGTAAAAGGCAACCGCACATTTATGGTTCGACCACGCTTGCCCAGTTGGAACAGCTCCTTCATGCACATGCCAATGACATGGGTTTCACAGTTACCTGTAAGCAATCTAACTATGAAGGCGAGCTTGTGGAGTGGATACATGAAGCCGTCGATAAACAACAACCAATAATTATCAACCCTGGGGGGTTGACACATACCTCGGTAGTCCTTCGAGATGCTCTTGCTGAAATATCCGAGGGTGCAGGTTTCATCGAGGTGCATCTATCAAATATCGCAGCCCGAGAGAGCTTTAGGCACCACTCCTATCTCTCACCCATTGCCAAGGGGACAATTGCGGGTCTGGGTGTACGTGGCTATCTTTTGGCTCTCGATTATCTAATAGCGGAAGCTAGCTAGAACCCAAGGACCTGTGTAGCAGGAGTAAGATCATGCAAAGTTTGGTCGAAGGTGGCCGACTGGAGTTTCGAAGAAAGGTAATTTTCATGGTGGACGCACGTTCTTACTTTGTTAATCGCAGGAAAATACTTGCCCACGAACTTAAAGAGCTAAATCTAGATGCTCTCGTGATTTCCCACCTCACTCACGTGCGCTACTTGTCCGGTTTTACTGGCTCTAACGCTGGTTTGGTTGTCTACGCTGATGGGCAGGCAGATATCGCAACTGACGGACGATACCTAACACAAATAGCCGCGGAGGTTCCCGATATCAAGGCCCGAGAAGCCCGCGCATGTGCCCCGGATCTCATCAAGGGTCTCAGCGGCGTTGCTCGACTGGGTTTCGAAGCTGACTTTGTCACGGTAACTCAGCTGGAGATTTTAAAGAAAGCTGCTGGCGAGGGTCTCGAACTAGTCCCTGTCACCCAGGTCATTGAAAAGATGCGCCGTATTAAAGGAGAAGAGGAACAAGAGCGGTTGCGACGTGTCGCAGATATAGCAAATTCCGCCTTTCAAGAACTTCTCGATGAGGGTGGCATCCGAGCGGGTCGTAGCGAAATTGAGATTGCGGCTGACTTGGAATATAGGATGCGGGTGCGAGGCTCCGAGCGGCCCAGTTTTGACACCATCGTCGCTTCTGGCCCGAATTCTGCAATGCCGCACCACCAAGCTGGGGATCGGATACTATGCGAGGGCGATATCGTGACTATAGACTTTGGTGCCTACGCGGCGGGATATAATTCCGACACCACAAGAACCGTGATTGTCGGATATGCAACGGACTTTTCCCAAGAAATCTATGATGTGGTGCTACAAGCACAATTGGCTGGTTGCAAGGCTGCAGTACCTGGTACCTCGCTTGCCGATGTTGACAAGGCATGTCGGGATATTATTACTAAAGCAGGGTACGGCGACTACTTCGTCCATTCCACCGGACACGGTGTCGGACTCGATGTGCACGAAGCGCCAGCTGCAGCGAAGAATGCCGCGGGAGTATTGTGCGAGGGAATGACGGTAACCATCGAACCTGGCATATACATACCCGAGCGCGGAGGTGTTCGTATCGAGGATACCTTGATTGTGCAGGCTGGAGCTGCAGAAAATCTCACAGGTCTGAGCAAAGATCTCATGATCGTTTAAGAGAAATTCCCTCCCTCCCCAGGTCTGCAGTCTCGGGAGGAAGAGTTAAAATAACCGCGATGCATCATGTATTATCTTGTACGTTCACTCATGCCAATGATGAAGAAGGAAGTATAAAGGTGGCAACAACCGCTGATTTCAAGAACGGACTCGTTCTCAAGATCGACAATAAGCTCCAGCAGATTATCGAATTCCAGCACGTTAAACCAGGTAAAGGCCCAGCGTTTGTGCGTACCAAACTCAAGGACGTTGTCAGCGGAAAGGTGACCGATAAAACTTTTAACGCTGGAGTTAAGGTTGAGACAGCCACCGTGGATCGCCGAGACATGACCTACCTCTATCACGATGGTTCTTCCTTCGTGGTGATGGATGAAAAGAGCTATGAGCAGCTCGAACTTGCTGAGCATATCGTTGGCTCGGGAGCGAGGTTCCTCCTTGAGAACACAACCATCCAAGTTTCCTTCCATGAGGGAGAGCCGCTCTTTGCAGAGCTTCCCATTTCTCTTGATTTGAAAATTGCTCACACCGAACCGGGACTGCAAGGTGATCGTTCGAACGGCGGAACTAAGCCCGCTACGTTGGAAACGGGCGCAGAAATCCAAGTTCCGTTGTTCGTGGAGACCGGTAATATAGTAAAGGTCGATACCCGGGACGGCTCCTACCTCTCACGCGTGAATCACTAGATCGTGGCTGAGTCCGAAAATAATCCTATGCCAGCACCGCGAGCGCAGTATAAGCGTCATGGATCGCGCTATAAAGCGCGACGCCGCGCGGTTGATTTCCTTTACGAGTCCGAGGCCCGTGATATTGACCCGGTAGCCCTGTTATCTGATCGAGTCTCATTAGCTGCTCTTCCAGCTAGTGAGATCGCTCCAGTGAACCCATATACCAGGGAAATAGTGGCAGGGGTTGCAGAAGAGCTCGATAGAATCGATTCGGTCATAGCCTCTCATCTATCTGAGAACTGGGAACTACACCGCATATCAGCCGTTGATCGAGCTATCCTGCGGGTGGCTGTATGGGAGCTTATCTTTAATGAGGACGTTCCAGTTAAAACGGCTATCAAGGACGGTATCGAGCTAGCCTCGCAGTACTCAGTCGATGATGCATTCGCCTATATCAACGGCGTGCTTGATTCAATTGCGAAAAATATTGACGAACTGCGCGCCTTTGATGATCCAGACGGTCATGAGGACGAGCATAGTATGGGGTTCGCCGATGCCCTTGCTGAAGCGGAGGCCCATTTAACCGACGATGAGAGCTTTGATGGTCGCGACCCAGACGACTAAATATATCTAGCTTGGCTACCCCCATCATTTAAGAGTGGTGGGGGTATTTTCTCGCTATTTTGTTACAGATGTGACTAGAATGAGAGAAGTTTTTTAAATAGTCAGTTGTGTCGGATGTTTCTTGTGTTGTTGATATGGTAAGCCGCCGACTCAGCGCTTAGACATAGCCCTCAAATGAAAGTTGGTATGGCGCAGTGAAATTCAACCTGCCAGTTCTTGGTGACATCGACTTCAACTCTCCAGTGGTCCAGCAGATTATCGCCCTCATCACCTCAGTTCTCTTGTCCATAGTGGGCAGCGCCGGAATCAACGTCAGTGAGCTGAAGGCCCAGATTCCAGACAACGCGCCTACTTTGGTGAAAGATATCGGGACCACGCTATTCGACGATCCACAACTTGGGGAGACAGCCGGTCAATTAACCGCGCTCGCTACAGGATCGAGCGAGAAGCTCGACACTGTGGAGGTAAACCGATCGCGTGCCGCTGAAAGCACCACAGTGGTAATCGAGGATCCGAAGCCCACCCACGAAGAAGTTGCGTCCCCGGCTATTGTCTTTGCTGCGCCCTCCACCAATTTGCCTCAGACTGATCAGTTTATGGTGGCGAATTTTCCTAAAGCTGACGCAGCCGATAATCCCGCGCCTGTTGTCTTTAGCTTTGTGGAAAAAGTTAACGACAAAATTACTCCCGTGACAGAAGGCACATGGTCCGGAACCATTGCTGGCCGTGATATCTCCGAGATGAGGGCAGAAACTGATCGCCCGCTCGATGCTGGGATTTTAGCTCTCTCGGTCAAACCCAGTGAGTTAAGCGATATCAATATTCGATTCGATTCCAATAACTACCAGAGCGGTTTTGCCTCTGACCACATTGACCTGGACAGGGACGGCCAGACTACTCTCTTTACTCCGGGACGCTCCTCGTAGTCATCTAAGCGCGTAGCCGTACCTTCAACTCCCTAGACCACAGGGTTGGAGGTGCGGCTTTTAACTTTTGGCGGAGCAATATCTGCGATCGTGGCGCAGATTATGTTGCATTCCTCCCTACGGGTAGATTCATCGAAGTTCGCACCCAAAGTTGTATTGAGTTTTGATTCGGCTCATGAGAAGTAAAACTTTGCCATTGATCCACGTTGGTGAGCCTTTTCGTCCGAATTATGTGTGCGTGAACTGGGTTCATATTCTTAGTGGCAGCGGCCCCGTCGAGGAAACGATATCGCCCGCACGGTAGCAACCATTCCAGCTGTAGAGGACTGAAGAAAGTATTCGACGAGAGGTTCGAAGGGTTAACGCATTTGTGGATCAGAAATACCGAACGGTGGTGGATCTGTGATCTAATCTTTGGAATCGTGGCTGTGGAAACTCGATAGAGTTTCGTTCATGCGGTCGACGTGCCGACGATATCAATCAGGCGAGAGCCTCTATGGGTATATACAGGGAAAGTCTCGTAACCTGGTTATCGCTGTGCGAAACACTGAGACTTCACGTGGCGCACCACAGCTGGATAAGAAATGCCCAGGCCGCTCAGCGTCCTGGGCAGGGGAACAGTCTAAGAAGCGTCGACAAGCTCCTCATTGCCGAGTTCATGAGCCAAAGCCTGCTCAAGGCCCGGATACCTGAAAATATGCTCGCGAGCTAATAGCACTCGCGGTAGTACCCGCTGATCGGCCAGCGCAAATTCTTCGGCCCCCTGCGAACCCAGGAGGATTTTGGGACCAAGCGTTGGGACTGGGAATATCGCCGGTCGCCTTAACTGAGCCCCTAGCATCTTAGACATCTCGGCATTGGTAACAGGGTTGGGACTGGTGGCATTAATGGGGCCCGATATATGACCGTCAAGAGCCGCGGTGATGATTATGTCAGTCAGGTCATCGAGCGCAATCCATGAGAAACCTTGAGAACCATCACTGAGGTGCCCCCCTAACCCTGTCGAGAAAAGCGTGCGCATGACTGGCAGAAAACCACCACGCCCTGAAATAACGATGCCCGTGCGTAGGTTAACTACCCGCTTGCCTCCTTCAGAGGCAGGACTGGTCGCAGCCTCCCAGTTGCGAGCCAAATCCGCGAGAAATCCTTCGCCCGTGTCAGATTCTTCGTCGAGGGTCTCGCCACTACGGTCGTGACCGTAGACTCCGATCGTGGAGCCTGAGATCATCGTGTGGCAATCATCCGATTGAGCTACGAGTTGGGCGAGTTTACGGGTTGGCTCCACCCGAGAATCCCAAAGCGCCTTCTTGTGGGCCTCACTGAAGCGGCCGAAAATAGGTTCACCGGCGAGGTGAACGAGGAGATCAACATTCTCGAGAAGCTTTTTATCGGGGCACTCGGGGTCCCAAAGGCGTTGGTCACCCTCGGGATTGCTGCGCACCAAAGGGATAACTGTGTGACCCAGAGTGCTCAGTTGCGCAGCGAGAGCGCGTCCCACAGTTCCGTTCGACCCTGTGATCGCAACGCGTAGTTTCCGATCACTTATCACCTCGAATCGGGCTTTAGCCTGGAAATCGTTGATGATTTGGTGCTGTCGATACGCAAACATT
Source organism: Corynebacterium sp. ES2775-CONJ (assembly GCF_024814515.1). Classification (NCBI taxonomy): domain Bacteria; kingdom Bacillati; phylum Actinomycetota; class Actinomycetes; order Mycobacteriales; family Corynebacteriaceae; genus Corynebacterium; species Corynebacterium sp. ES2775-CONJ. Next base: position 318,979 of record NZ_JANUXT010000001.1, read on the forward strand.
GGATTCAAGCTCAAACTGGGCAGCCGGGTGCGAACATCATCGGTGATAGCAGTCGCCTGGATATCGTCGATGGAGGTGTCGTCGAAGATATGAGTATGGCGCCAGTTAGCCAGTACTTGGATCGGAGCTGTGGCACAGATATCAGTGAATTGACGTCCAGCAACATACCCCGACAGGTCGTGGCGGGCTACCCACTTCAGCCCTGCTGGGAGTGCAAAAACGGTTGTACCCGTGCTTAAGGACTCCGCCTCAGAGATCGGGTTGAAAGGGAAAAATGGAGGGGAGAGTCTTAATACTGCTCCCTTTCGATTATGCCACTCCCACACCTCACTCCTCGGGGCGGGGACAACGTGGGTGGAATGAAGACTCATAAGGATGTGTGCTCTTTCTTGATATAGCTTTAAAACTCGGCAACGTCGCTGAAACGACGTGGCAGATCTTAGGAGAACGGCCGTGTCGAATCATGGCGATAAGGAGAGCCTTGCAGGCTCTGCCTATCTTGGCGCCTAGCTAAAGGCGTAGAGATAATCGTTACCCACCAGTTTAGGGCTTTTTTGTCAATGAGGGGAGACTATGAACCAGCTAGCAGCCGCTGCCCTCATTCCAGTTTCTGCTCGGAAGCTTTACCAGTTCGGGTACACAATGGCAGTTGTGGGGGAGTTGCTCGCTCGAAATTGCTATAGTCTATTACCTGAGGTGCTATCATCTCACCTAGTTGAATCTATACGGTCGCTTTGCGGTGGCCAGCGGATCAGCCATCGCAACAATTTCATACTGTCCATCGCCTCATTCGGGGCACGACATCCTTTAACGGACCGCACAGAGAGGCGGGGAAGGAGGTCACGATGAGCGAATCTAAACCCGCTACGGTCGAGCTTTTTAAAGCTGAAGACGTGGCGCGCACTATCGCACGCATCGCGCACCAAATTATCGAAAAAACGGCCCTTGACGCCGCTGACAATTCGTCCATCCTGTTATTAGGCATCCCCTCCGGGGGCGTACCTCTGGCTAAGCGTTTACAGCAAAAAGTCGCCGAGTTTTCAAGCGTAGATATTCCTACTGGAAGCTTAGACATCACCCTTTATCGTGATGATCTCAGCTCTAAGCCACATCGCGCTCTGCAACCCACAGAAATTCCCACTCGGGGAGTTGACGGATCTCATATCATCTTAGTCGATGACGTCCTTTATTCGGGACGAACTATCCGCGCCGCACTTGATGCTCTGCGCGATTTGGGGCGGCCCCGCTCTGTACAATTAGCAGTCCTTGTTGATCGCGGTCACCGCGAATTACCCATTCGTGCTGATTATGTGGGCAAGAATCTTCCCACTTCTCGCACCGAAGATGTCACCGTACTGCTACATGAAATTGATGGCCGTGACGCGGTTATCCTAACTCGAGGAAGCGACAAGTAAAGATGAAGCACCTACTTTCCATCGGTGACCTGGGCAAAGATCAGATCCTTGCACTCATGGACGAGGCCGACCGTTTCCGCGAGGCCCTAATGGGTCGAGAAATCAAGAAGCTGCCGACGCTGCGCGGGCGGACTATATTCACGGTTTTTTATGAAAATTCCACGCGAACGCGTTCCTCGTTCGAAACCGCGGGTAAGTGGATGAGTGCCGATGTTATCAATATTTCGGCCTCATCGTCGTCGGTGCAAAAGGGAGAATCGCTCAAAGATACGGGACTCACACTCAAAGCTGTAGGCGCGGATGCCCTCATCATTCGGCATCCTTTTGCTGGTGCCGCCGCGCAATTGGCCGAGTGGGTCGCCCCAGGCGGTGATGGCCCTAGTGTCATCAACGCTGGAGACGGTGCGCATCAGCACCCTACCCAGGCTCTTCTTGATGCCGTCACTATGCGACAACGCCTGGGCGAGATTGAGGGCAAGAAGGTCGTGATCGTCGGTGACTGTCTCCATTCCCGAGTCGTACGATCCAACGTTGATCTTCTCAGCACCCTTGGAGCTCACGTAGTACTGGTAGCACCAGGTACCCTGCTTCCTCAGGGAGTGGAGAACTGGCCAGTTCGAACCTCCTATGACATGGATTCCGAGCTTAAAGACGCTGATGTCGTAATGATGCTGCGTGTTCAAAAAGAACGCATGCATGGAGGTTTTTTCCCGTCACACCGCGAATACGCAACCCTGTATGGGATGAATCGCGAGCGGGAATCCCTGCTCAAAGAGTCGGCCATTGTCATGCACCCAGGCCCAATGCTGCGCGGTATGGAAATTAGCTACGATGTCGCTGACTTACCTCGCACTGCAGTGCTACAGCAGGTGAACAATGGTGTTCACAGCCGGATGGCAGTGTTATTTACGCTGCTTGCTCATTCCGATAACCACGGCTTTTAAATCACGCGTCAGAGAAGGAAAACATAGATGTCTGATTCAGTTCATTATCCTGCCACGGGTGAGCTCGCACCGGCGGCTCCTGGAACCTTATTGCTCAAAAACATACGCCCCTATGGCGAAGGCAAACCCCAAAATATTCTCATTGACAACGGGGTCATCATCGAACTCGATTCGCAACAAACCCAAGCTGATCGGATCATCGATGGTCAGGGTGCTGTTCTACTGCCTGGGCTGGTAGATATTCACGTGCACTTACGTGAACCAGGTCGAGAAGATACCGAAACCATCGCGACGGGATCGCTCGCAGCCGCCCGCGGTGGCTTCACTGCAGTATTTACTATGGCTAATACTCAACCCGTGATGGACCAGTCGATCATCGCTGAGGCCGTGTGGGCTAAAGGCCAAGACATAGGTCTGTGCGATGTTCACCCCGTCGGATCGATTACGCAGGGCCTTGAAGGCAAGGTACTGACCGAATTTGGGATGATGGCGCGTTCACAAGCCAAGGTGCGGCTATTCTCCGATGACGGAAAATGTGTGGACAATCCGTTATTGATGCGCCGGGCTATTGAATACGCTAAGGGTACGGACGTACTCCTTGCTCAGCATTGTGAGGATCCGCGACTAACAGATGGAGCGTCGGCACATGAAGGAAAACGAGCTGCCACATTAGGTTTGCAGGGCTGGCCACGTGTTGCCGAGGAGTCCATAGTGGCTCGCGATGCTCTACTCTGTCGGGATTATGGCACCCGGATGCATATTTGTCATGCTTCCACTAAGGGCACCGTTGAGTTGGTGCGCTGGGCCAAGAGTCAGGATATTCCCATATCCGCCGAGGTTACCCCGCATCACCTGTTGCTCACCGACGAGCGTTTAGAAACTTATGATGGCGTGAATAAAGTCAACCCTCCGCTACGTGAGGAATCAGATACGGTGGCGTTACGCGATGCCCTGCTGGATGGCACCATTGATATAGTTGCTACCGATCACGCTCCTCATGGTTCTGAGGAGAAATGCTGTGAGTTTGAGAACGCTCGCCCAGGAATGCTGGGGTTGGAAACCTCGCTTGCCATCATTGCTCAACTCTTTGTCTCTTCCGGCTTGGCTAACTGGCGTTTTGTCGCAAAAGTCATGTCTGAACGGCCCGCCGAACTCGTCCGGCTTCCGGGCCACGGTCGCCCCATCGCTGAAGGCGAACCCGCGAATCTCACGCTCATTGCCGAGAATCAGCCGTGGACAGTCGATCCATTGGCCCTGGCTTCGAAGTCTTCCAATACGCCCTATGCGGGGATGACTTTTGACGCTAGGGTTATTGCCACCATTTTACGCGGTACCATCACGCAGCTTAGGGCGCCCGAAGCTCAATAAGCAGGAAAATTCTCGAAAGGCTCATATAGTGAATAACCCTATGCGCACCCCAGCGCTCCTTGTTCTAGCTGACGGCAAGGTTTTCCGCGGCTTAAGCTTCGGATCTCTTGGCCGCACTTTAGGTGAAGCGGTCTTCACCACTGCGATGACCGGATATCAGGAGACCATGACAGATCCTTCTTATCATCGACAGATCGTGGTGACCACCGCCCCTCAGATTGGAAATACTGGGTGGAATGACGAAGACGGTGAATCTCGCGATGACCGCATTTGGGTCGCTGGTCTCGTGATTCGCGATCTCTCCACCACCGTTTCCAGCTGGCGTGCTCGTCGTTCCCTGGAAGAGGAAATGGTCGCTCAGAATATCGTGGGTATCCAGGGCGTCGATACCCGTGCCATAGTGCGGCATCTACGGCATTTCGGTTCATTGACGGCTGGTATCTTCTCCGGTGACGATGCCGACAAGCCACTTGACGAACTCATCCAGATCGTCAAATCCCAACCTGAGATGGTTGGGCAGAGCCTGGCGGAGCAAGTCAGTACCGATGATGTGTATACCGTGGATAGTGAGGGAGACCCCCAGTTTACGGTGGTTGCCTACGATATGGGTATCAAATCGAATACACCACGTAATTTTGCCCGCCGCGGTATTAAAACTGTTGTTGTTCCAGCTAATACTTCCTTTGCAGATATTATGGCCCATCAGCCTGACGGTATTTTTATCTCCAATGGACCAGGGGACCCTGCTACCGCAGATATCATGGTCGGAATTGTCAAAGAGATCCTCAAACACGAAATACCTCTCTTTGGCATATGTTTCGGGAATCAAATCCTCGGCCGTGCGCTGGGACTTGAGACATATAAATTGAAGTTCGGTCACCGGGGTATCAATGTTCCCGTTCTTAATCACCTCACCGGCAAGATCGATATCACCTCCCAGAATCACGGATTCGCTCTAAAGGGGTCACCGGGTGAAAGTTTCGATACCCCCTTTGGACGAGCGCAGATAACACATACGTGCTTAAACGACGGCACTGTTGAGGGTGTAGCTCTTGTCAATGGCCGCGCTTTTTCTGTGCAGTATCACCCCGAGGCCGCAGCCGGCCCCACGGATGCCCAGCCGCTTTTTGACCAATTCGTTGCCGTGATGGCAGCGCAGCAGAAAAACTAACCAGGAGGAAGCGTACAATGCCAAAACGCCAAGATATCAAGCACGTCCTGGTTATCGGATCAGGTCCAATCGTCATTGGTCAAGCCTGCGAATTTGACTACTCGGGCACCCAAGCCTGCCGCGTTTTAAAGGACGAGGGCTTGAGAGTTAGCCTGGTTAATTCTAATCCGGCCACGATTATGACCGACCCAGAGTTTGCCGATCATACCTACGTTGAGCCGATTGAACCCGAATATATAGAGGCGATCTTCGAAAAAGAGCGTGCTCAAGGACACCCCATCGATGCAGTGCTGGCGACCCTCGGAGGCCAAACTGCGCTGAATGCCGCCATCGCGCTAGATCGGCGCGGTTCCTTCGACGCATACGGTGTTGAGCTCATCGGCGCTGATATAGCAGCCATCGAACGGGGTGAAGACCGTCAGAAATTCAAAGATATTGTAGCGAAGATTGGCGGAGAGTCTGCCCGTTCACGAGTCTGCCACAATATGGAACAAGTGCATGAAACCGTTGCAGAACTTGGTCTCCCTGTCGTTGTGCGACCCTCCTTTACTATGGGTGGTTTAGGTTCTGGTTTGGCTTATAACGAGGACGATCTTGAGCGTATAGCCGGTGGCGGCCTAGCTGCATCTCCTGAGGCCAATGTGTTGATCGAAGAATCCATCCTGGGATGGAAAGAATATGAGCTCGAATTGATGCGTGACAGCGCCGATAACGTCGTTGTTGTTTGTTCGATTGAGAATGTCGATGCTCTCGGTGTGCACACAGGTGACTCCGTGACGGTGGCCCCCGCCATGACTTTGACCGACCGCGAATTCCAGAAAATGCGCGATCAGGGTATCGCAATCATCCGCGAAGTGGGTGTTGATACTGGTGGATGTAATATCCAGTTCGCGCTCAATCCAAAGGATGGGCGCCTGATCACCATCGAGATGAATCCCAGAGTGTCGCGATCCTCGGCATTGGCCTCGAAGGCAACGGGATTTCCTATTGCCAAAATAGCAGCCAAATTAGCCATTGGTTATACCCTCGATGAGATCGATAATGATATCACCAAGGTAACGCCAGCAGCTTTCGAACCTACCTTAGATTATGTGGTCGTTAAGGCTCCTCGCTTTGCATTCGAGAAATTCGTAGGATCCGACGATACGCTTACGACCACCATGAAATCCGTAGGCGAAGCCATGAGTCTCGGGCGCAATTATATCGCAGCCTTAGGAAAGGTCATGCGGTCTTTGGAAAATAAGCAGGCTGGCTTTTGGGCCGTAGACGATGAAGTATTCGCCGGCGATCGCGCCCGAGACCTCCAGGCCGTCCTCGAGGACCTCGTTCGTCCGACCGAAGGCCGTTTATATGACGCGGAATTGGCGCTTCGTCTTGGTGCCACAATCGCGCAGGTTCACGAAAAGTCCGGAATAGATCCGTGGTTCCTGGGTGAATTGAAATCACTAGTAGATTTCCGCGAAGAAATGATCGCCGCAAAAACTCTGTCAGAAGACTTGTTGCGCCGAGCTAAGTTCTATGGCCTCTCCGACCGTCAGATTGCCCAGTTGCGACCAGAATTCGCTGGTGAGGCGGGGATTCGCCGCTTGCGTTGGTCGCTAGGAATTCGTCCGGTGTTCAAAACTGTTGATACCTGCGCGGCAGAATTTGAGGCCCAGACCCCGTATTATTATTCGGCATATGAACTCGATCCAGCCGCCGAGTCCGAGGTGAGCCCACAGAGGGAAAAGCCGAAAATTATCATCTTGGGCTCCGGCCCGAACCGCATCGGCCAGGGTATTGAGTTTGACTATTCCTGTGTGCACGCGGCTCTTGAATTATCACGGGTGGGCTACGAAACCGTGATGATCAATTGCAATCCGGAGACTGTTTCCACAGACTACGATACGGCCGACCGGCTATACTTTGAGCCACTGACCTTCGAAGACGTTATGGAGGTTTACCATGCTGAGTCCCAGTCGGGCACCGTTGCAGGTGTGATCGTGCAACTGGGGGGTCAAACTCCTCTGGGTCTCGCGGCCCAACTACGCGATGCTGGGGTTCCCGTTATTGGCACCAGCCCCGAGGCTATCGATCTCGCGGAGGATCGCGGCGAGTTTGGCGAAGTCTTGCGAAAAGCGGAACTACCAGCTCCGGAATTCGGTACCGCAACCTCCTTTAAGGAAGCCCGCGCGGTAGCCGCCGAAATTGGTTATCCCGTACTTGTGCGCCCTTCGTATGTACTGGGCGGGCGAGGTATGGAAATCGTCTACGATGAAAAATCTCTCGAGAGCTATATAGACCGAGCCACGGAAATTACGAACGATCATCCTGTTCTCGTAGACCGCTTCCTAGATAATGCTATCGAAATCGACGTTGACGCTTTGTGTGATGGCGAGAATGTCTATCTAGCAGGTGTTATGGAGCATATCGAGGAGGCTGGAATTCACTCTGGTGATTCGGCCTGTGCTCTCCCGCCAATGACTTTGGGTGCCGAGGATATCGAAAATGTGCGACGTTCCACGACGGCCCTTGCCCATGGGATTGGGGTCAAGGGATTGATGAATGTTCAGTTCGCTCTGAAGGACGATATTTTGTACGTCATCGAAGCCAATCCACGTGCCTCTCGTACAGTGCCCTTCGTATCAAAAGCAACCGGGGTCCATCTAGCCAAAGCGGCGGCACGAATCATGACAGGTGCTAGCATCGCGGAGCTGCAAGAAGAGGGAATGATCCCTACCGACCATGATGGTGGATCGCTCCCCTTAGAAAGCCCAATCGCAGTGAAGGAGGCGGTGCTTCCCTTTACTCGCTTTAGGCGCCCCGATGGCACCATGCTCGATACCTTGCTCTCTCCCGAGATGAAGTCCACGGGTGAGGTGATGGGACTGGCTGATAATTTCGGTGCGGCCTACGCCAAAGCTGAGCAAGCAGCCTTCGGAGCGCTACCAACTCAGGGTACCGTTTTCGTGTCAGTTGCCAACCGCGATAAGCGAACCCTGATTTTCCCAATTCAGCGTTTAGCATCCCTCGGATTCAAACTTTTAGCCACCTCTGGTACCGCAGCCATGTTGCGCCGTAATGGCGTTGAATGCGAGCAGGTGCTCAAACGCTCCGAAGTAGACCAGCCAGGCTACGAAGGACGTAAGTCGATTGTGGACTTAATTCACGAGGGCAAGGTAGACCTTATTCTCAATACTCCAGCGGGATCCGCAGGGGCTCTTCACGATGGCTATGAGATTCGTGTCGCCGCAGTGGGTGCAGGTGTTGCATTAGTGACCACTGTTCAAGGCGTCACGGCGGCAGTGCAGGGGATAGAGGCTAGACGTCGCGGCACTCTCTCGGTGCGAGCTTTGCAAGAACTTGATCACGCAGTGGGCCGCCATGAATCCAATTGATATGGAACAAGGTGCTGGTTTTGGTTACCGGTTGCGTGAAGCGGGGCGACGGTGGGGCCGTTTATGTGTGGGGATCGACCCACACCCTGAGTTACTGAGCGCGTGGAGTTTAGAGTACTCCCCATCTGGTATCGAGAAATTCTCTGAGATCTGCGTTGAAGCCTTCGCCGGCCATGTGGCTTTGATCAAGCCTCAAGTTGCCTTCTACGAGGCTTTCGGAGCTGCTGGTATCTCGGTGCTAGAAACTGTTCTGAGTGAGCTTAGGCAGGCTGGAACTCTAGTGCTTGCCGACGCCAAACGAGGCGATATTGGTTCCACTATGGCAGGATATGCTCGGGCGTGGTTGGATCCCTCCTCGCCGCTGGGAACCGATTCCGTAACGGTCTCCCCATATCTAGGTTTTGGCTCTCTCCAGCCTGTTATCGAGCTCGCTCACCACCATAAGGGCGGCCTTTTCGTCCTGGCTGCAACAAGCAACCCAGAGGCTCGACACCTTCAAAACCACTGTGACGCCCACGGCGTTAGGGTTTCCCAACAGATCGTTAACGCGGCCGCATCAGTCAATAACCAGCACCATACTCACTCCGTGGGTGATATCGGCGTGGTTATTGGAGCAACAGTGGATAACCCTCCTGATCTCAGTGAGTTCAACGGGCCAGTTTTGCTCCCGGGAGTGGGTGCTCAGGGAGCACAGGCGAGTGATGTTGCTCGCATTACAAAGGGGGTAACCGATTTAAGTTTCCCTAATATCTCGCGGGCGATCCTCAGATATGGGCCGAGTGCTAGCAAACTCCGCGACGAGGCTCGAAAATGTGCTGAGGAATTCTCATAACACCAGTTCAGAGGGTTTATTCAGACCGCAGGTCTACACGTTGTTGACCTGCGGTTTTAACCGAGAAATAGGGTAGTACCAGAAGATTTGCAAATTACCGTGAAGCGGGCAGAACAGCATTATTAATTTCAACGTTGTAATACAAATATTTTGTGGTAGATTTTCGCATGAGCCTTTGCGTGATCTGTGCAAAGGCGCACTACAAGAATTTTAATCCAGTATTTCCCTAACGATTTGGAGGCTCCAACGTGGCACTCCCACAGTTGACCAACGAGCAGCGTAAAGAAGCCCTGGCAAAGGCTGCAGAAGCACGTAAAGCTCGCGCTAAGCTCAAGGAAGAACTCAAGCGCGGCGACATCACTTTGAAGGAAGTCCTCGAGAAGGCTTCCGAGAACGAAATTATCGGAAAGACCAAGGTTTCTGCGCTGTTGGAGTCCCTGCCCAAGGTTGGTAAGGTCAAGGCCAAGGAAATCATGGAAGAGCTCGAAATTGCTCAGACGCGTCGTCTACGTGGTCTCGGCGATCGTCAGCGCCGTGCGCTCCTGGAGCGTTTCGGATTCTCCGAGGATTAATCACATGAGTGGCGCCAGCGCCCGTGGTCGGTTGGTTGTTTTGCTCGGTCCCTCCGCAGTGGGCAAATCCACGGTGGTGAAAAGGCTGCGCGAGGAACTACCCGACCTTTATTTTTCCGTATCGATGACAACACGGGGGCCTCGCCCTGGCGAGCAGGATGGCAGGGACTACTTCTTTGTCACTGCTGAGTACTTCCAAGAGTGCATCGACAAGGGTGAAATGCTGGAGTGGGCTGATATCCATGGAGGATTGCAGCGCTCCGGGACTCCTGCTCAACCCGTCAAGAACGCGCTTGCAGCCGGACGCCCTGTTCTCATCGAGGTCGACCTCGTAGGGGCGCGCAACGTAGTGGCTATGATGCCTGAGGCTGAATCTGTATTTTTGGCCCCACCTAGTTGGGACACACTTGTTGAGCGCCTTACTAGTCGTGGCACCGAAGATGAAGCTGCCGTCAATCGGCGCTTAGAGACCGCCCGGGTAGAGATGGAAGCGCAGCACGAATTCCGCCATATTGTTGTTAACGACGACCTCGAAGAAGCGGTTACTCGGCTGGTGCGCATCTTTCGAAGCTGAGTATCATGCCTGACTGCTCAGGCTGAGTACTTTTTGTATGCAATACCCAAGCCGGCTAATCTAAGTGCAGGGCAGGGAAAATTTATCAACACAATGAAGGTGAAGAGAAACTAACGTGAGCAACGCTAACGAGAAAAATCAGGGCGTCTACGACAAGCCTACGGGCATTACGGCACCTCCTATCGATGAGCTGCTCGGACGGGTATCTTCCAAATACGCCCTTGTCATATTTGCGGCCAAACGTGCCCGCCAAATTAACTCCTACTTTCAGCAGGAAGACGAGGGAGTGTTCGAATTTGTTGGGCCTCTAGTCACTCCGGAGCACCAAGAAAAGCCACTATCAATCGCTCTGCGAGAAATTGAATCTGGACTTCTTGACCACGAGGAAGGCTAGACGATTCCGCTGTGGGGAGTTCTCAGCGGCTTCCGCCAGCTAGCACCTTCGGCAGATTTTGTCGGAGGTGCTTTCGGTTATTATTGACCACTATCGCAGCCATCTAATTTAATAGAAGATCGTGGATATCCAAGCGAGAGGATTTTAGGTGAGTACACCGCGCACCATCGTCATTGGCGTCGCCGGAGGCATAGCTGCCTATAAGGCATGTGCCTTGATTCGTCATTTCAAGGAATGTGGGGACGATGTCATCGTGGTTCCTACTGAGGCCGCTTTGCAATTTGTCGGCTCAGCCACCTTCGAGGCGCTCAGTGGTAATCCCGTAGCTACCTCAGTTTTTGAAAATGTCGCTGGTGTCCAGCATATACGCATTGGCCAGCAGGCGGATCTGATCATCGTAGCGCCAGCAACAGCTGATTTGCTGGCTCGGGTTGCTAGTGGCCGAGCTGATGATTTGCTCGCAGCTACCATTTTAGTTTCCACATGCCCAGTGGTCTTTGCTCCTGCCATGCATACCGAGATGTGGGAGAATGCCGCCACTGTCGACAATGTCGCGGTGCTGCGATCTCGTGGTTACGTCGTGCTCAATCCAGCCCATGGACGGTTGACAGGTAAGGACTCAGGTCCGGGGCGATTGCTGGAGCCGCTCCAAATCGCCGAGCTCGCACGCAGTGTTGGTGCCGGGGTTCACCTCGAGCAGAGCTTAGTTAACCGGAAAATCGTCATCACAGCGGGGGGGACTAAAGAGGCCATCGATCCAGTGCGGTTCATCAGCAACCATTCCTCCGGGCGTCAAGGCTATGCTTTGGGCGAGATTGCCGCCCAGCGCGGCGCCAACGTGGTGATCATCGCTGGCAATACCCAAGAACTACCAGTGCCCGCCGGTGCCCGCCTGATCATCGTGGAATCTGCGCTCGATATGCATCAGGCATTAACTGAAGAGTTAGCAGATGCGGATGTGCTCATCATGGCAGCGGCGGTCTCGGACTATCGCCCAGCTCAGCTGGCGACAACAAAATTAAAAAAAGACGGCTCTGCGGCCGCACGGCTAACCACCATCGAGATGGTTGAGAATCCCGATATTCTGGCCTCGGTGGTGGAGCAGCGCGACCAAGGCACCCTACCGCAATCGCTTGTTATAGTGGGTTTTGCTGCAGAAACCGGTGATAGCACATATACAGCGCTAGACTACGGGCTGCGCAAACTGGCTAAAAAAGGCTGTGACCTGATGATGCTCAACGAAGTTGGGAGCGGGAAAGTATTCGGTCAAACAACAAATGCTGGTTATATCTTGCACCGCGACGGGCATACGAGTGAGTTAGCCCAGGCATCCAAGGCCGTTATTGCCTCAGCCATTCTCGACAGCGTCGAGTCCCATCTGGAGACCAGGTCTTTGTGATTTTAGACAGCTTGGTCTATATTAGGGTGAGTTCATTCGCATCGCTGAAGCTATGTGTGACGCGATCCTATGTAAAAGTAAAGGCCGACGCATAGGCCCCTAAAATTGAACTAGAGGAAAATTATATGTCTGAGACCACCGCACTTCGGTACTTCACAAGTGAATCCGTGACTGAGGGGCACCCAGATAAAATCTGTGATGCCATCTCGGATGGCATTCTCGATGCCATGCTCGCTAGCGACAAGGATTCTCGCGTTGCAGTGGAAACACTCGTCACCACTGGACAGGTCCACGTGGTGGGGGAAGTACGAACCCAGTCCTATGTTGATATTGCCACCCTAGTTCGCTCTACGCTCAGAGAGATTGGCTTCGTATCCTCTCATGTAGGCTTCGACGGAAGTACCTGCGGCGTCAATATAGCCATCGGCGAGCAAAGTCCAGAAATTGGCGGCTCGGTCTCAGTGTCACAAGAAGCGCGGAGCGGCGAAATTGAAGATCAAAATGATCAAGCTGGAGCGGGCGATCAAGGTCTGATGTTTGGATACGCCTCAGACGAAACTCCCGATTATATGCCGTTGCCGATTTACTTAGCGCATCGACTTGCGCGACGCCTTACCCAGGTGCGAAAGGAATCAATCGTAGGACACCTGAGACCCGATGGTAAGACTCAAGTAACACTCGCTTATGACGAAAACGATCGTCCAGTGGCACTTGACACGGTTGTGGTATCGGCGCAACACGATCCTGAGATTACGCAGGAATGGCTGGCCGAACAGATCACGACCCATGTCATCGACTGGGTGATTGCAGAAACCCAGCTCGATCAGTTGATCACAACCGCGGATAAGAAAGTACTGGTAAACCCCTCGGGGTCCTTTGTTATCGGCGGCCCCATGGGGGATGCAGGTCTGACGGGGCGCAAAATTATCGTTGATACCTACGGTGGCATGGCTCGCCATGGTGGTGGAGCTTTCTCGGGTAAAGATCCCAGTAAGGTTGACCGGTCTGCGGCCTATGCCATGCGATGGGTTGCTAAGAATATTGTGGCAGCGGGCTTGGCTCGACGGGCAGAAGTGCAGGTAGCCTATGCAATCGGCCGAGCTAACCCAGTAGGATTATACGTCGAGACATTCGGAACGGCTCTCAACGGACTCAGCGATGCAGATATCCAATATGCAGTAACGGAGGTTTTCGATCTCAGACCCGCCGCCATCATCCACGACCTCGATCTGCTGCGCCCAATCTACCGGCAGACAGCAGCCTACGGTCATTTCGGCCGTGAGGATCTGGATCTTCCATGGGAAAGGCTTGATCGGGTTGATCAACTCTCCGAGGTGGCAAACCGAATTCTAGCAGCCCGAGCCTAACAGCCGAGCGTCGCACCTATCGTATATATTTCTACTATGGCTAAAACTCGCGAACCAGCACCCTATGCTCCGGTGGCGCGGGTTTTGCCTTTATTGGGGCTATCTCAACTCGACCGAATATTCGAGTATCGTATCGACGCTGAACAATCCGAAGACTGCCAGCCAGGGGTCATGGTAAGGGTCCGATTTGCTCACCGCCTAGTTAACGCGGTGGTAATCGACCGCGTTTCTGACCCCGATCACCCAGGACAACTGAAATGGCTCGAGCGAGTGATTTCTCCCGAGGTTGTGTACACCGAGAAGTTGCGAGCCTTAATTGCCGCCTTAGCAGCGCGATATGGGGGGATCACCAGCGATCTCATACGTGCTGCCATTCCGAGCCGCCATGCAGCAGCTGAAACTTCTGATACCACAACAGCATGGGAAGACTGCGGTGAGGTTAGCGAGCCTGACCTGAGCGCATTCGCTAAATACTCTCACGGAACTAGTTTCGTCGATGCGGTACTCGCTCAGAAAATAGCTCGGGCAGCATGGCAATTTGCGCCCCAGGAGGACTGGGCGCTAGCTATGGCCAATCTAGCGGTAAAAGTCGCACTCGAGGGGCGAGGGGCACTCATCGTGGTGCCACACCAGCGTGACGTGGACCGCCTTGAGAAGGCTCTGCGTACCCTTGTTGGAACCAAGCAAATTACTATTCTTACGTCATCCTTAGGTAAGCAGGCGCGATACCGCCGCTTTCTCTCGGTCCTGCACGGCCAAGGCCGCTTAGTCATAGGTACTCGGAGTGCGGCTTTTGCACCGGTTAATAAATTATCGCTGATTATATTAAAGGATGATGGTGATGAGAATCTCGTCGACCCGCGTGCTCCCTATATACACGCCCGCGAAGTTTTAACTACTCGATCAGCTCAAGAAAAAGCGTCACTCATCCTCGCTGGGTGGACACGAACCGCCGAAAGCCAGTTGCTCGTGGAATCAGGCTGGGTTCACGATCTGAGTGCTCCCCGTGAAGTTATTAGGCGCTCGATGCCAAGAATACATGCCAGCGCGGATACCGCTCTCGCTCTCGAACGCGACCGCTATGCCCGCAACTCTCGTCTACCCAGTAGTGCCTTCCAAGCGATCCGCTCCAGTCTAGAGAAAGGGCTTCCTGCTCTTGTTCAGGTACCTAGAAAAGGCTATATTCCTGTTCTCAGTTGCGGCAATTGTAGGCATCCCGCCCGCTGTCGAGGGTGCAACGGACCATTAGGAATTTCTAACTCTCGGATGCATCCTCGTGCCCTCACACCATCGGACAGGCACTATCCGGTTGCTGCAGCGGTTCCGGAATGTAAGTGGTGTGGCCGCCAAGAACCGAATTATCGATGTATGGAATGTGGCAAACAACAGCTACGCGCAGTCGTCTTAGGGCAAGAAAGGACTGCTGAAGAATTCGGACTAGCTTTCCCACAGACGCCAATCCGAACGTCGGGAGGGAAAAATATACTCGCCACCGTCGTAGACAAGCCAGCCATCGTTATTGCCACACCGGGGGCGGAGCCGACCGTTGACGGTCTCGGCTATGGAGCAGCGGTGTTATTGGATACATGGTCACTCCTAGGGCGGCAAGATCTGCGGGCCACCGAGGAGGCTTTTAAATCTTGGATGTCCGCCTCCAGCTTGGTCATTCCCGGTCGGCATGGGGGAGAGGTTGTGATCGTTGCGGACCCAGGCTTAGCCGTTGTGCAGCATTTGATCAGGTGGGATGCCCCTGGGCACGCGGCTCGAGAATTAGCCGAACGCTCCGAAGTAAATTTGCCCCCTGCCGTTCATATGGCAGCCATTGATGGCGCTGCGGGTGCCGTGGAACAATTTTTGAGAATCGTCGAACTGCCACCATCCGCCGTAGTTTTAGGACCTGTGGATCTGCCACCTGGACAGAGTTTACCCGGTGAATATGATCAGGATTCCTTCGGTCCACCACAGCGGATTCTTATTCGAGCTCCTCTTTTCCCCAAGGACGAGCTTGGCAGGGCGCTCTCCAAAGCCGCATATGCGAGGGCACTCAAGAAGCAAACATTACCCCTGCGCATTCAAGTGGATCCTCTCCGGATTGGCTAAGCCTATCTCTCCTGGTGCTCTCTAGCTCGAGAGCTCACGCTATTTTTCTGCAAAGGATTTCGAGTCGCTTATAGTAGGGAGCAGAAAATACAAGCTAAATGTGGAAAAGTCCTCGCCAGTACAGAAAGAAAAACTATATGCGTCTAATTTTCGCAGGGACCCCAGAGCCCGCGGTCGGAGCCTTAGAAAAACTTATTGCCTCAGATCACGAGGTTGTGGCTGTCCTGACCCGACCTGACGCTCGCCAAGGACGAGGGCGTGCCCTTCATCCTTCACCGGTGGCGCAGCTTGCTATTGACAACGGCATAGAAGTGCTACGGCCGCATACGCTGAAAGCGGGAACCGAAGATGGAGATGAATTTCGCGCAGCGTTATCGCGACTCAATCCAGACTGTGTCCCTGTCGTTGCTTACGGAAATATGATCCCCAGTGATCTGCTGGATGCGGTACCTTTCGGTTTTATCAATCTCCACTTCTCCCTGCTACCTCGGTGGCGCGGAGCAGCCCCCGTTCAAGCTGCTATTGCTGCCGGTGATCGACTAACTGGAGCAAGCACGTTTAGGATCGATGAGGGACTTGATACTGGTGCGCTCATCGACACCGTGGAATACCCCATGATCGGTACTGAGACGGCGGGAGAGTTATTGGCTCACCTTAGCGATCTGGGAGCGGATCTCCTCGTCTCGTCGGTGGATCAGTTAGCCTCGGGTACGGCGCTGCTGAAACCCCAGGAAGGTTCTGTAACACATGCGGCCAAGATCAACGTTGCTAACGCTCGGGTCGATTGGACACTCAGCGCTGCGCATATCGATAGACATATCCGAGCCCATCTTCCAACGCCCGGGCCTTGGACAATGCTGGGCGCCGACAGGATAAAACTTGGGCGCGTGCATCTCTGCGAGGACCATGCGGCTTATACATTGGCGCCCGGGGAGCTTCTGATCGAGAAGAGACGAGTTCTGGTAGGAACCGGTTCAGGTAGTGTGGCTTTGACTGAAGTTCAAGCGCCGGGCAAAAAAATGATGAACGCTGCTGACTGGGCGCGGGGTTTGAGTACTACAGAAGGGTTGGTTATGCAATGACATTTTCGGCTGGTGGCTTTCGCTCCCGTTCCAACGCTAAGAAGGGCATCCAAGCTGTCCCGCCCTCATCGGACTCTCAGAGCCCGCGATCACAGCGCAGCAAAACCTATGAGAAAAGCTCGTCACGTTTTTACTACACTCCCGGTGGAGACCCACATGATCTGCTGAACGTCGACCTCGCCCGCGCGGTGGCCTTCGATATTATTTACCGCGTCAACGAGGAAGGGGCATACGCGAACCTGGCTCTTCCGCAACTACTGCGTGACTACCGCTTGAAGCGCCGCGACGCCGCTTTCGCCACGGAGTTGACCTATGGATTACTCCGCGTACAAGGGGTCGTCGATGCCGTGATCGCGCATTGCTCTTCACGCCCGCTGCCAGAGATCGACAAGGGCGTTTTGGCCGCTCTGCGGCTCGGAACCTACCAACTCCTCTACACCAGGGTTGACCCCTATGCCGCAGTTGACTCCACTGTCACGCTCGTAGGGGCTATCGGGCAGGAGAAAGCCAAAGGCTTTAGTAATGCGATTTTGCGCCATATCTCCCGAAAAGATAAAGAAAAGTTGCTGGAATCGCTGACACCTCACGGCGAATTAGAGGCGATTGCTTTTCGTCATGCACATCCTGAATGGATCGCGCGAAGCTTCGCTGAAATTCTCGGTTTAGGAGAATTAGAGGAGGCGCTTCATGCTGATTCCTTGCGTCCTACAGTGCACCTTGTGGCGCGTCCCGGTGAGATCTCTGCGGAGGAATTGGCTGCTATAACTGGGGGAGAGATCGGGAAATATTCCCCCTATGCCGTTTATCTAAAATCAGGTGATCCGGGACGTCTCGAACCAGTCAGGGAAGGACTTGCAGCAGTCCAGGACGAAGGTTCGCAGCTTATTGCTAGAGCCTTGGTAGAGGCTGAATTAGAAGGCGACGACACCGGCCGGTGGGCAGACTTATGCGCCGGTCCGGGGGGAAAGACTGCACTGATCGCGAGCCTCGCACGTATGGAGGGGGCTCGTGTAGACGCAGTAGAACTACAGCCACACCGTGCCCAGTTAGTGGCCCAAACTGTGCGCAATCTACCGGTGACGGTTCATACCGCTGATGGTCGAGACTCTGGACTGCAACCAGGCTTCGATCGCATTCTCGTCGATGCTCCTTGTTCCGGTTTGGGTGCTCTCAGGCGTCGCCCCGAAGCACGGTGGCGCAAACAAGAAGCGGATATCACCCAACTTTCTACCTTGCAGTATGAGTTGCTGGAATCGGCGATTACCTTAGTGCGGCCAGGTGGAGTAGTGGTGTATTCCACTTGCTCTCCTGATCTCCGCGAAACTCGCGCCATCGTCGACAAGGCGGTAGAAAAACTCCCGGTGACAGAGTGCGATGCTCACCCGTTTGCTCTCGGTATGGAGCAGACTGGAGATGAGTTGTCTGTACAGATGTGGCCACATCGACATGGCACAGATGCCATGTTCTTCGCTGTATTAAGGAAGAACTAACGCATTCAACAGAAGCGACTACGATGGGGGCATGAGTGATTTAGAATCCCGCGCCATTATTGCCCCATCCATTCTGGCTGCTGATTTCGCCCACCTGGCCAAGGACATTAAGACGGTATCCAATGCTGACTGGATCCACGTCGATATTATGGATGGTCACTTCGTTCCTAATCTTTCGTTTGGTCCGATGGTCACAGAAACCGTGCACCAGCTCACTTCGCAAGAACTCGACGTTCACCTGATGATTGAGGAACCTGAGAAGTGGGTAGACTCCTATATCGATGCGGGCGCCGCGTGCGTCATCTTTCATGTGGAAGCAACACATGACCCTGTGGCACTAGCGCGTCATATTCGCAGCCGCGGGGTCAGGGCAGGATTTTCCCTACGCCCAGGGACGGACCTAACGCCGTATATAGACGTACTCGCCGAATTCGACCTTGTATTAGTGATGAGCGTTGAGCCAGGCTTCGGAGGCCAGTCGTTTATGCCAGAGCAATTGGAGAAGGTCCGGCAGTTAAGAAAGGAAATCACCCATCGCAATCTCTCCACACTCATAGAGATCGACGGCGGCATTGGAACCGATACGATCGAGCAGGCAGCCGCCGCAGGTTGCGATGCTTTTGTAGCCGGCTCTGCAGTTTTTGGCTCTCCAAACCCGCACGCGGTTGTAGCTCACCTCAGAGAACTAGCTACTCGAGCTGCAACCAATAGCTAAACGTGGTTAGCTGCTAAAAACCCCAAACCAGACTCGTCGATCGATTAAGGTTAGATATTTAGGGTTGTGACTTGGGTCGTGGCTATCTGCTATGGGAAGAAGAACCGTTCGTGTTCACTGGAATCATCGAAGAAGTGGGAATTGTAAAAGATATTCGCAAAGGCGACCACTGCACCGAGATTGAATTCGCCGCACAAAAGGTTCTTAGTGATGCCGATAATGGCGCGATCATCGCCGTAAATGGTGTGGGTCTAGCCATCAAATCGCTTGGGGAGAGCGGTTGGGTGAGTGATATCACCACGCACACCTTAGATCACAGCAATTTAGGGCGCCTCCTACGAGGGGCCCACGTTAACCTTGAACGCCCACTGCACGCGCATGCACGACTTGAGGGACATATAGTCGAAGGGCACATCGACACCGTGAGCACGCTGAGAACGCGGGTCAAAGGTCATAGCGGTGACATTCTGAGGTTCGGCATTCCCGTCGGCTGTGCGAAATATCTGGTTCTCAAGGGATCGGTAGCTTTGAACGGCACCAGTTTGGCCGTCGAACAGCTAGGCCCAGAATTCTTTGAGGTAGCGGTACCGACAACACCCAATAATCTGGCCAAGGTTGTCGCCGGCGATATCGTTAACGTGGAATTTAATATAGTGGGCAAGTATCTCGCGCGCTTCAAAGAGCTCCGTAGCCCCACCGTACTAGCTTCGGAGATTGCACTTGATATGGGTGGAGAGGGTTAAGCCAGTAGCCTGGGTTACCAAGCACCCTTTGAAATATCGGTATAATCCCCAGTGGAAGATATCGTCCAGGATCATTAGCTATGCTTCTATGAAACATATTGAATGGCCACTACGACGACTGTGATCAGAAAAGTAGGGGAGCAGTGGAAGAAAAAAAGCCCACCAGCATGAATGAGCGCACGCTCCAGAACTATGTGGCAGCAGATGCGGCTCTTACCACCACCAAGCCGTGGATGCTTGATATATCCAGCGGCAAAATGCGACTATACGCCATCGTATTTTCCCTGATTACCGTAGCGCTGCATACCTTTTTGGCCTTTATCGTTGCCGTCGGAGACACCGGAGCGGCCGTTACCCTCATTGATCAGATAGGATATTTTCTCGTTGGCTGCGTTTTTGCCACAGTAATCTATATCGCACTCTCACGGCCTCGGCTACGTGCAAACGAAGATGGGGTGGAGGTCCGCAATTTCATTGGCACTCAATTTTATCCGTGGGCAGTCATTTACGGTCTGGACATCCCTCAACGAGCATGGATGGCGCGTCTCGAGTTACCAGACTTCGAATACGTTCCCATTTGGGCCATTCTCAAGGCCGATGGCCTGCGTTCTGTCGACGCGGTAGAGAAGTTCCGCGCCCTTGAGGCTAAATTCATGCCGGAAGATTAAGAGTGGCAGATCCAGCTAGCTACCGCCCGGCCAAAGGGACCATCCCAAGCGAGCCGGGCGTCTATAAATTTCTCGACCCCAATCGGCGGGTGATCTACGTCGGGAAAGCTAAGAATCTCCGTAACCGTCTGAGCAACTATTTTCAAGATCTTTCTCAGCTACATCCACGTACTCGCCAAATGGTCACCACTGCAGCGGCAGTGGAATGGACAGTCGTCGGTAGCGAGGTTGAGGCGCTACAACTGGAATATACGTGGATTAAAAAATTCGACCCGCAGTTCAACATTAAGTACCGAGATGATAAGTCCTACCCAGTGTTGGCGGTCAGCGTCGGTGAACGCTTTCCCCGAGCGTTTTTCTACCGCGGCCCGCAACGAAAGGGAATTAGGTATTTCGGGCCCTTTTCCCACGCGTGGGCGGTGCGGGAAACCTTAGATCTTTTGACTCGCGTTTTTCCCATGCGCACGTGCACCAAGGGAGTGTTCCAACGCCACGAATCGCTGGGCCGTCCATGTTTGTTGGGCTATATCGATAAATGCAGTGCGCCGTGCACAGGGAAGGTCGATGAAGCGGAGCACCGTGCGATCGTTAATGGTCTAGTGAGCTTTATGTCTGGCAGTACCGACTCAGTGGTTAAACGAATAGAACGGGAGATGCTCGCAGCAGCTGAAGAGCTCGACTTTGAGAAGGCGGCCAGGTTGCGTGACGACCTGGGGGCAGTCAATAAAATCACCGAACAGCAGGCAATCGTGCTCAGCGATGGCACCGATGCCGATGTTATAGCCCTTGCACACGATCCTCTCGCCGCCGCCATTCAACTCTTCCACGTGCGCCAGGGCAGGGTGCGCGGTCAACGGGGATGGGTGGTAGACCGCACCGATGATACAGAGGCGGAGTTGCGCGAAGTTATGCAAAATTTCCTCATCCAATTTTATTCACAAGCGCTCGAGCAGGAAAGCTATACGCTCGAATCTGAGAAGAAAATCATCAGGCGCGGTGTTGATCAGCAATCGCACAATTCTGATCATGCGGCACGGCGCCCTGGAGATGTAGTACCACGCCAGGTGCTAGTACAGATTCCACCCGCGGATGTGGATCACACCCGTGCTTTTCTCGAGGATCTAAGGGGTAGTGGCGTCGATATCCGAATTCCACAACGCGGTGATAAGCGCACGTTGATGACAACAGTTGAACGCAATGCTGAGGAAGCACTGAAGCAACATAAAATCAAACGCGTCGGTGATCTCACAGCTCGATCGGCAGCCCTTCAAGAGATCCAGGATGCACTCTTCCTCGAACAAGCACCGCTACGCATTGAATGCACCGATATCTCCCATATCCAGGGCACAGATGTTGTAGCTTCTCTCGTAGTTTTCGAAGATGGTCTACCGAAGAAATCCGACTATCGACGCTATAAAATTAAAGAGGCAGCGGGGGATGGGCATTCTAATGATGTCGCCTCAATAGCCGAGGTAACACGGCGTAGATTCCTGCGCTATCAAGAAGATAAGCGTGCCATGCCCGAGGACACTAGCGATGTTTTCAGCGATGAGGAATTGAACGAGGACCAGGGTCAGCGCTTTGCCTATGCGCCTCAGCTTTTCGTCGTCGACGGCGGCCTCCCTCAAGTCAACGCAGCCCAGGCTGTCCTTGATGAATTAGGGATAACCGATGTGGCAGTGATTGGAATCGCAAAACGTCTAGAAGAAGTGTGGATACCCCAGGAGGAGTACCCGCTCATTCTGCCACGAAATTCCGCAGCGCTCTTCCTCATTCAACAGTTACGCGATGAAGCCCACCGCTTCGCTATAACTTTTCACCGACAGCAGCGCAGTACTCGTATGCGCCGGAGTGAGTTGGACGATATTCCAGGGTTAGGAACCTATCGACGTTCTCAACTAGTTAAACATTTTGGCAGCGTTAAAAAATTAAAGGCTGCAACCGAAGAAGAAATCCGTGAGGTTAAGGGATTCGGCCCAGCACTTGCGGCTCAGGTTTTCCAAGCCTTGCATAAAGATTCCTGATTCCCGCATCCAGCTTTAAGCCCGCGGAAGCTTCTGAGACCGTTATAATCTTTGGTATGCACACTGACTCTTTAGCTAATCCTGAGTACCCACCGGTCATTATTACGGGGATGTCGGGAGCCGGACTATCATCGGCAGCTCGAGTGCTCGAGGATATGGGCTGGTACGTCACCCAAAATATACCTCCACAATTGCTAGTCAATTTGGTGGAATTCTGCGCGCGAGATAGCTCCCCTGTCAATAAGCTCGCAATAGTTTCAGATGTGCGGTCTCTTGACTTCTCTTTTGGCCTCGATGAAGTCATCGATGAGTTGAAGAAAAAGGGACTGCAACCGCTGGTCATGTTCATGGATGCGCGTGACGATGTGCTCATCAAGCGTTTTGATAACTTGCGTCGTACCCATCCCCTCCAAGGCAGCGGCACTCTACTGGTCGGCATTGAGCGCGAACGCGAACTCATCGCCACCATCAAGGAATCCGCTGATGTCGTTATCGATACCTCTGATCTCTCAGTACATGACTTGCGCCGATCAATCGAGCCAAACTTCTCGGATTTCTCTGGCCAAAAACAGCATATTACCGTTCAATCCTTCGGCTTCAAGCACGGCACCCCACGAGATACCGATATCATGGTGGACGTCCGCTTCCTGCCCAACCCGTTCTGGGTTCCGGAGTTGCGGCCGTTCCGAGGTATCGATGCGCCAGTAGCCCGATATGTTCTGAGTCAACCGGCAGCAGAAGAATTTCTCGACAATTTTTTCCGCATGCTCGTGGATATGCGCGAGGGCTTCGCCCATGAAGGCAAGCGTTTTATCACTGTATCGATCGGATGTACTGGTGGACATCACCGCTCAGTTGCCATCGCGGAGGAGATCGGGCGGCGGCTCAGTGCTATCGACGATCTTGATATCACCGTTAGCCATCGCGATATCGATCGCCACTAGGCTGGACTAATGTTTTTTGATACTCGAGTGGCAAGTTTCGGCGGCGGCCATGGCCTCTTCCAAACCCTACGCGCGGTGCGCCAACTTAGCCCGCACCAAATCACTGCGATCGTAACCGTCGCAGACGACGGAGGATCTTCTGGTCGAATCCGCCGCGAACTTGGTCAAATACCTCCAGGGGATCTGCGGATGGCTCTCGCAGCTCTTGCTCCAAACGATGAGCGGGGAAAACTGTGGGAGGAAACTCTACAGCACCGCTTTGGAGGGCACGGAGCGTTAGCAGGACACGCAGTGGGCAATATGCTCATCTCTGGTCTTTATGACGTGCTCGGTTCCGAAGTGGCGGCTCTCGATGCCGTTGCTGAGATGATACGAGCGGAGGGTCGCGTACTACCGCTTGCTGATCAACCACTTGATATCGAGGCGGAGGTCCAAGGGCTGGAATCGGATCCAAGAATTATGCGCGAAGTGCGGGGGCAAGTAGCTGTTGCCACCACTGTGGGCCAGGTGCGCCGAGTGCGGCTTATCCCCGATAAGCCGTCGGCATGCATTGAAGCACTTTGCGCAGTGGAGCAGGCCGATGTGATTACTTTGGGACCTGGATCTTGGTTTTCCTCGGTCTTGCCGCATTTGCTTGTTCCTGAGATGGTGGAAGCCATTAATCAAAGCTCCGCGCTCCGTATCGTCATACTCAATTTGGATGCCGAACCAGGGGAGACAGCCGGCTTTAGTGCGGAACGACACTTGCATATTATGCGACAGCATGCGCAGAACTTTAGCGCCGATATCGTTATTGCTGATTCCTCTGCATTGGGTACACAAGCTGATCGCACTCACCTCGAGCGTGCTGCTGAGAGCATAGGAGCACAATTAAAATTCTACGATCTGAGAGAAGCAGACTATAGGGGGGCTTATACTTCACGTCACGACCCCCGGAAATTGGCAGCTGCACTGCGACAGGAGTATTCAGATCGGGCGGGTGAGGGGGAGGGAACTCTCCATTCTCGCCACAGCTAGTACAATATCTCCTTGGCGAGCAGCCAATCCTGATGAGTCGAGGTGAATGCTGGCCGCCCAATTATAGAGATCACTGGAAAAGAAGGTGTGTCGTATGACCGGACTAAGCGCTCAGATAAAGCAAGAACTGTGCACTGTGACGGTCACTCGGCGAAGCTCACGCATTGCCGAAATCGCAGCCGTTATACGTTTGGCGGGGACAATCGAGCACCTTCCGCATCATATCGTCGTAGAGATAGAGCTCGATGCGCTCTGCGTGGCGCGCCGCGTCAAGGAAGAGATCGAGGATCTATTTGGAAACCACGTTTCCCTGATGGAACTAGGTGCGCATTCCTCAAGGAAAGCCCCCAAATACTTGCTGAGAATAAGCGAGGATGCTGATAAGCTCATCCGGCGCGTGGGACTCGTCACTCGCTCAGGACATACCGTTGTTGGTCTACCACCCCAAGTCATTGCAGGGGCGGTCACAGACCAAGAGGCGGCATGGCGAGGAGCTTTCCTGGCTGCGGGCACGCTAGGCGACCCAGGGCGCAGCAGCGGTTTAGAGATCGCTGCCCCCGGACAAGAGGCATCCCTGGCTTTGGCTGGGTGTGCGAGGCGTTTTGGCATAACCGCAAAGACTAAAGAGTCACGGGGACAGGAGAAAGTAACTATTCGCGACGGCGAGGCCATTTCGGCACTGCTATCGCGGCTTGGCGCTCATTCCAGTCGCATCCAGTGGGACCAAAAACGTCAGCGCTTGGACGCTCGCCCAACCGGGAATAGACTGGCCAATTTCGACGATGCCAATCTCCGTCGCTCAGCGCGTGCCGCAGTGGCGGCGGCTGCCCGGGTAGAACGAGCCATGGCGATCTTAGGGGACGATGTTCCCGACCATCTTGCAGAAGCAGGCTTACTGAGGGTGAGACACCGCCAAGCTTCATTGGAGGAGCTAGGGAGGCTTGCTGATCCCCAAATGACCAAAGATGCAGTGGCCGGTCGAATCAGGCGGCTCTTATCCATGGCTGACAAACGCGCAGAGGAACTTGGTCTTCCCAATACCCTGACCGCGGTTACCGAGGAGCTACTGGACGAGCTATAGCTGTTATTGGACTGTCTTTTTCACGAAGTCCGATCCTCGTTCTCTTCGCATGAGATAGCGGTGTGACCATATTCACCCGGCCTCACTAAAGAAGTGGGAATCCCACATACGATTGTTATGAACTATGGGATAGGGGTGGCACCTTTGGGGGTAGACATGCCTAGCTATGTGGTTTTTGAGAACCGGATTCTCAATTTTCAGGGGTTATATCGCAGGAAAGTACCCCCAAAGATGGCAGAGAAGCCGAAATGGCCGCTATACGCTCGATGAAATCATCCGTGCGCAAAGACCCATAACTCGCTACACTGTAAAGGTGACGGCACAAAGCTTTCGAAGCATTTGCGTAAGTGAGAAATTCCCATACGGGATCTAACTCAGCTTCGGACTCATATGTCGGACAAAACAAGTATTTCTACTTTTTCAAGGAGATAATCAGTGACTATTCGTGTTGGTATTAACGGCTTCGGTCGTATTGGCCGCAACTTCTTCCGTGCCATTGAGGCGCGCGGCGCCGATATCGAGGTTGTAGCAGTTAACGACCTGACCGATAACAAGACCCTTTCTCACCTGCTCAAGAACGACTCCGTTCTAGGCCGCTTGGGTAAAGAGGTCGCTTTCGACGACGAGTCCATCACCGTAGATGGCCACAAGATCGTTGTCACTGCAGAGCGCGATCCAAAGAACCTCAAATGGGGCGACCTCAACGTTGACATCGTTATCGAGTCCACTGGTTTCTTCACCAACGCTGATGCAGCGAAGGCTCACCTCGAGGCCGGAGCGAAGAAGGTTATCATCTCCGCTCCAGCAAAGAACGAAGATGCAACCTTCGTTGTTGGTGTCAACCACACCGACTACGATCCTGCGAACCATCACATCATCTCCAACGCATCCTGCACCACTAACTGCCTGGCACCTCTTGCTAAGGCCCTTAATGATGGTCTTGGCATTGAAAAGGGTCTCATGACCACCATCCACGCTTATACCGGTGATCAGCGCATCCACGATGCACCTCACAGCGACTTGCGCCGTGCCCGCGCTGCAGCCGTGAATATCGTGCCTACCTCCACCGGTGCAGCCAAGGCTGTTGCCTTGGTTCTCCCAGAGCTCAAAGGCAAACTTGACGGCTTTGCAATGCGCGTTCCAGTTATCACTGGTTCCGCTACCGACTTGACCTTCACCGCTTCCCGCGAGACCAGCGTTGAAGAAGTCAATGAGATCGTGAAGAAGGCCGCTGAGGGCGCGCTCAAGGGTGCTCTTACCTACAGTGATGAGCCTTTGGTATCCACTGATATCGTTACCCACCCTTCCCCTTCCATCTTCGATTCCGGTCTGACCAAGGTCATCGGCGACCAGGTGAAGGTTGTTTCTTGGTACGACAACGAGTGGGGCTACTCCAACCAGCTTGTTGCTCTCACCGAGTACGTGGGCGAGCGCCTCTAAGAAACGTGATCTGAGCCGCTCGTGAGTCATCGTCATAGTACCTCTAGCGGCACAGACTAGTGAAAGTCCCGGCACTTACCTCACGGTAGGGGCTGGGGCTTTCCTCTTGTTTTCTCCTCATTACCTCTAGAAAGGCTTGTCTTAAAATGGCTGTCAAAACTCTCCAAGATCTCATCAAAGAAGGCGTGAGCGGACGCCACATCCTCGTGCGCTCTGATTTCAACGTTCCACTCAACGACGCCCGTGAAATTACCGACGCCGGTCGTATCACTGCCTCGCTGCCTACTATTAAGGCTCTTTCCGAAGCCGGTGCCCGCGTTATTCTCATGGCCCATCTGGGCCGCCCCAAGGGTGAAGTGAACGAAAAATATTCCCTCGCTCCTGTCGCAGAGGCCCTGTCTGAGGCCCTCGGACAGTACGTCGCTCTAGCAGCGGATGTCGTGGGGGAGGACGCCCACGAGCGCGCTAATGGCCTCAACGATGGAGATGTCCTGCTGCTTGAGAATGTACGCTTCGACCCTCGTGAAACTTCGAAAGACGAAGGCGAGCGTGGCAGCTTCGCCGACCAGCTCGTAGCCCTTGCTGCTGAGAAGGGGGCCTTTGTATCCGATGGATTCGGCGTTGTCCACCGTGCTCAAGCATCGGTTTATGATGTGGCCAAGCGGCTGCCCCACTATGCTGGTCATCTGGTGCAAAAGGAAATCGACGTGCTCCGCAAGATGGTGGACGCTCCCGAGCGCCCGTATACCGTCATCCTGGGGGGCGCCAAAGTCTCCGATAAACTCGGGGTAATCGAAGCACTTGCCAGCAAGGCAGATAAGATCATTATCGGCGGAGGCATGTGCTATACCTTCCTCGCAGCCAAGGGCATCAACGTTCAAGAATCCCTGCTTCAGGAGGAACAGATTGATAACTGCCGTTCTCTGATGGAAACTTTTGGAGACAAGCTCGTTCTTCCTGTTGATCTCGTTTCCGCCTCCCACTTCGCTCAAGACGCAGAAACCAAGATCGTTGAACGCGACAGCATTCCGGAGGGATGGATGTCCTTGGATGTTGGACCTGAAACTGTCAAGAAATACGCCGCTGTGATTAAGGAAGCTAAGACCATCTTCTGGAACGGACCCATGGGCGTCTTCGAATTTGAGGCTTTCTCGAAGGGCACTAAGGGAATCGCTGAAGCAATCATCGATGCTACCTCTGGCGGAGCCTTCTCCGTTGTTGGTGGCGGCGATTCCGCGGCCGCTGTCCGTAGCCTTGGCCTCAAGGAGGAGGGATTTAGCCATATCTCCACTGGTGGTGGCGCCTCCCTAGAATTCCTTGAAGGTAAAGAATTGCCTGGCGTGAAGGTACTGGAAGGCTAGAAGACTTCAACACTAGGCAAGGATACAACCTCCTTGCCTCAATGGATCGACTACCCGGCGAATCCCGTGAGGTTCGCACGGAAAGGAATGTGAAAAATATGGCACGTAAACCACTTATCGCTGGCAACTGGAAGATGAACCTCAATCACCTCGAGGCGACTGCCTGCGTTCAAAAGCTCGCTTTTGCTTTGCCCAAGGAGTACTACGAGAAGGTCGACGTCGCAGTGACTGTACCTTTTACTGATTTACGCTCGGTGCAAACCCTCGTAGAGGGTGACAAGCTACAGATCACCTACGGCGCTCAAGACGTATCCCGTCACGAATCTGGCGCCTATACTGGCGAAATTGCAGCTGGCATGCTCGAGAAACTCGGCTGCTCCTGGGTTGTTATCGGCCACTCTGAGCGTCGCGAATACCACGGGGAAAGTAATGAACTCGTCGCCGCCAAAGCTCAAGTTACGCTCAAGCATGGCATGCACCCCATAGTATGTGTCGGCGAAGAACTGCCCATCCGTGAGGCTGGACAGCACGTAGAGTATGTAGTCGAGCAAACTCGTGCATCGCTGGCCGGACTGAGCGCCGATGATCTCGCCAAGACCGTGATCGCATATGAGCCGGTCTGGGCAATCGGTACCGGCAAAGTTGCTTCCGCTGCGGATGCTCAAGAAGTATGCGCCGCAATCCGCGGTTTGCTCAAGGAACTGGCCGGCGAGGAGATCGCTCATCAGATGCGGATCCTCTATGGCGGTTCGGTAAAGGCTGAGACTGTGGCTGAGTTAGTGTCTCAGCCCGATGTAGATGGAGGCCTCGTGGGCGGTGCCTCCCTCGACGGTGAGGCATTCGCAAAACTGGCAGCTAATGCTGCTGGTGGCGCCCTATAAATAAGAGGTTAACGGTGAGGCTTCGGCGCTTGTGAAGGTCGAAGCCTCTCCTTTTTGTCCACCATCTCAGCGCTGCGTGCACTAACAACTAGGGTAGGTGGCGCATATTCAGCCGGTTGCGTTAACACAGGCGGTTTTAAAGTACTTTTCTATTGTGAGGCTGATCAGCAGTTATGACAATTTCAGTGAAAGAAGATATGCGGTATCTCGGTTCACTCCTCGGCAAGGTTATCGCAGAGCAAGAGGGTGAGGAGGTACTCGAGCGGGTCGAGGCGGCTCGGCAACTGTCCTTCAAGGTAGCCAGAAATGAGGCAGGTATCCAGGAGCTAGTTGCTATGTTCCGTGACCAAACTTCAGAAGCATTCCTGCCTGTGGTTCGCGGCTTCTACCACTTTGCTCTCCTGGCCAACGTTGTGGAGGACCTTCACGACCATTGCGAATTTGTTGCTTCGCGCGAGAAGGGGGAGCCAGCAAAAGACTCCACTTTGGAAGCAACCTGGAAAAAGCTCGTCGACTCCGAAG
The DNA here is from genome assembly GCF_024814515.1 of Corynebacterium sp. ES2775-CONJ. NCBI lineage: Bacteria > Bacillati > Actinomycetota > Actinomycetes > Mycobacteriales > Corynebacteriaceae > Corynebacterium > Corynebacterium sp. ES2775-CONJ. Next base: position 348,460 of record NZ_JANUXT010000001.1, read on the forward strand.
TAGCTGGGGAAGATATAGCGGATATGCTAGCCAATGCCGAAATCGCGCCGGTACTAACCGCGCACCCCACCGAAACTCGACGTCGCACAGTATTTGATGCCCAGAGTCATATCACTGAGCAGCTCAGACGCCGGCACCGAGTTATTCAAGCTGGAGAAAATGCCCTCACTCAATCCCGGTTGTCCCACATCGAGAATGAGATTAAGCGATGGATGAATACCCTCTGGCAGACTGCTTTGATGCGAGTAGCCCGGCCGACAATCGAAGACGAGATTGAGGTGGGTTTGCGGTACTATAAATTAGCCCTTCTGCAGGCCATCCCTGAGCTTAACCAAAGCGTGAAGCACCAACTTTTTGACCACTATGGCATCCGCGCCCGTGAAGGCGCTGCCATCAAGCCAGGCTCGTGGATCGGTGGTGATCACGACGGAAACCCCTATGTCACAGCAAAAACGCTTCATTATGCCACTACCCGTGCTGCCGAAACTGTCCTGAAATACTATATAGCGCAGCTGCATAAGCTCGAACATGAACTCAGTATCTCAGACCGGATTTCGAGCGTCACCGAAGAGCTACTAGAACTGGCCGCTCAGGGGCACAACGATATACCCGGCCGTGTGGATGAACCCTATCGACGTGCGATTCATGGAATTCGCGGTCGCATGATGGCCACTCTAGCCTCCCTCATCGAATCCGCCGCACCAGAGGACGATTGGTACCAGATCCATGAACCTTATGCCAGCGCCGAGGAAACTGCTCGTGACTTAGAGATCATTGACGCCTCGCTGCGTGCTTCAAATGATGACACAATCGCTGAAGACCGATTAGCGTTAGTGCGCACGGCCCTCATGACCTTCGGTTTCAATCTCTACTCGATGGATTTACGTCAAAATTCTGATAGCTACGAGGACGCTCTGACAGAGATCTTCGCCCACGCTCAGGTGACAGAAGATTATCGTAGCCTCGATGAGCAGTCTAAGAGAGAAATACTCTTGCGCGAATTGCGCTCGCGGCGACCACTCATTTCTAAGAGCGGAGGAGACTTCAGCGAGGCCACCCAACGCGAGCTTGATTTGCTCGAAGAAGCTAAGCGGGCGATAGATAAGTTCGGTCCTCGGATGATTCCTCACTCGATCATATCGATGGCACAATCCGTTTCCGATATCTTAGAGCCGATGGTACTACTCAAAGAGTTCGGCATTATCGAGGCCAACGGAGATCATCCCACAGGCGATATCGATATTATTCCGCTATTTGAGACTATCGATGATTTGGCCGCTGGTTCTACTATCCTCGAGGAGCTATGGGGCATCCCGCTTTACCGTTCCTACCTTCGCCAGCGCGGCGATATGCAGGAGGTCATGCTCGGATATTCAGATTCCAATAAGGACGGAGGATACTTTGCCGCGAATTGGGCGCTCTACGACGCCGAAGTGGATCTCGTTCAACTTAGCCAGCGCCATAATATCAGGCTGCGTTTATTCCATGGCCGCGGAGGTGTTGTGGGTCGAGGAGGCGGACCTTCTTACGACGCGATATTAGCCCAACCGCATGGTGCTGTTCAGGGCGCGGTGCGCATCACCGAACAGGGAGAGGTTATATCTGCCAAATATGGAACGCTGGAGACGGCCCGTCGTAATCTGGAAACACTGCTTGCTGCCACTATAGAGGCGACGCTACTGAAAAAGAAGAATCCCGCGCGAGAAGAAGCACACCAGATTATGCGAGATATCTCGGCCCTAAGCCAGGAAAAGTATGCAGCTTTAGCTCATGAGGACCCAGGTTTCATTGACTATTTCAAAGCATCGACGCCGCTGGCTGAGATTGGGTCACTGAATATAGGGTCACGCCCTGCCTCGCGCAAGCAGACTGAGGCTATCTCAGATCTACGGGCTATTCCATGGGTACTAAGCTGGACCCAATCACGCGTGATGCTGCCCGGATGGTTTGGCGTGGGAACCGCGCTGAAATGCTGGATTGAACAGGGTGAAGATCCTAACGCACGCCTAGAAAAGCTAAGGATGCTCTATAAGGAGTGGCCATTCTTCGATGCGCTGCTGTCCAATATGGCCCAGGTGATGTCGAAGACTGAAATGACTCTAGCCAAGTTGTATTCAGAATTAGTTGAAGATCAAGAAGCCGCTATTCGGATCTATGAAACGATCCAGGCAGAATACGAGCTCACTAAGGAAATGTTCCTCGCTATTTCGGGAGCCAGAGAACTGCTCTACGACAACCCGCAGCTCGCTCGATCAGTGCGTCGCCGGTATCCTTATCTGCTGCCACTCAATGTTATCCAAGCGGAATTGCTGAGACGGTATCGTGCAGATGGATCCGAGGGTGACCGAGAGGCCTCCGTCGGCTACGGGATTCGTTTAACGATGAACGGTTTAGCAACCGCACTGCGGAATTCAGGCTAGTGATAATGTGGTGTATCATGGTGAAGACGAAAAGCTGCTCCATAGGGTAGCTGTGAAAACGAATCAAAGAAGGTTTTATTAAATGGTTCTCGCCCTGCAGATTATTTTGGTGCTTTCCAGTGTTTTGATGACTCTGTTTGTTTTATTGCACCGCGGTAAAGGTGGCGGACTCTCCAGCCTTTTTGGTGGCGGCGTTCAGTCTAACCTTTCGGGATCTACCGTGGTAGAAAAGAACCTCGATCGCTTCACCATTGTTACAGGGCTCATCTGGATGACCTGTATCGTTGCTCTAAATCTCATCCAATCTTATGCAGTATAAGAAAAATCCCCTCTAACGAGGGGATTTTTTCTTAACTGAGTACATCCTGAGTCGCGTAGAGAACTGTTTCCTTTCGCCCATACGCACCAGTAGCCGGCCACTGGGTAAAATCCTCGCACCCAACCAACGCAGATGCTGCCCGGGATTTCTCTGACCCAGAGACCAAGAACCACACATAATCTGAGCGGCGAATCGCCGGGTAGGTCAAAGATACGCGCTCCCGCGGTGGCTTAGGTGAATCGAAAACGGGGAGAACTAATCGTCGACTTTCCTTTTGGATAGGAGAGTGAGGGAATATGGAATTGATATGGCCCTCGCCGCCCATTCCCAAGAGGTGAAGATCGAAACCTTGGGGAGCAAAATCGCTCAGGACAGCTTCATAGGAGTGCGCCGCGTCCTCTAAGTCGACTCCACCTAATCCGTACCCATGGATATTCGCCTCAGGAATATCAATGTGGTCTAGGAGCGCCTCCCTCGCCTGTCCTTCGTTAGAATCGCTGTGATCGACGGACACATTACGTTCATCACCGAAGAAGAGATGAACGAGTTCCCAATTGATATCCATGGTCCTCAGTTCTCTGAGGATGCCAATCCCAGCCCCACCGCCTGTCAGCACGATCCGGGCCACACCGTCGGAGTGCGCTCCACCTGTGCTGTTAATCGAGAGTATAAGACGCCTAAGGTCTCTTGCAGCCTGTTCTAGAAGCGGCTCCACGGTGTTAAAGCTGTTTATTTTTACCATTTCTCTTAGTTCCTTCAGAAATTAAACCGATGGGTAATGAACGGCGGTTAGGCCACGCAGAGCCTTGTGGTATGCGGCATCGGGATCGAGATGACGAAGTTCCTCTGCTAAGCAGTCTGCCGTTGAGCGAACATTGACCGCCACCTTGGCCTTCATATCGCCCGATTCAACACAAATTGTCTGATTTTGAGGGTCTGATCGAAGCACCAATATTTCAGATTCTCTTTCGATCTCCACCAATGCCACTGGGATCTCGTCATCGGAGTCCACCTCCAAAATCTTTCTGGTCGTGGGTACCCTTAATCGATCGACCAGCCAACCAGCTGCCAAATCGACAGAAGGTGAGTTCGCAGGACCGAAGACTGTAATTGAGCGAATGTCCTCATGTGGAGGTTGATCCAATGCCGAAGCTAATACGCCGCGCCATGGGGTGAGACGAGCCCATGCGATATCGGTATCACCTGGCGCATAGGAGTTGCGGCGGTGGTACAAAGCATCGACAAGTTTATCAAAGCGTGCATCGGTGATACGACGTTGGGCTATCTTTCCCAGCGGATCCTCGCTAGGAAAAGCGGGGGAGCTAAATGGCCACCAGACTACAATTGGGGTATCTGGAAGCAGCAACGGAGTCACCACATGAACCAGGTGGTCATTGACCTCACCGTGGAGCTTCATGATAATGAGCTCGGAAGCACCCGCATCACCTCCGATCCGCACCTCAGCATCGAGGTGATGGTCAGCGTCGGTATCGCCTTTGACAAGAACGATGACACGAGAAGGATGTTCTCGCGAAGCCATCTTAGTTGCCTCGATGATGCTCTCAAGAGGATCAGTAGCTGCGACGACTACCAGCAAAGTAAGCACTCGGGACGTGGTGCCCTGCATGCCATTATCACGCATTTTTACCAGGGTATTAGCAATCTCGCTGGTACTGGAATTATCTAGGCAAAAAATCATCAGTTTGCTACCTTCATCTATGGACGCCGCCACACACGGTGCGAACCAGCGAGGATACGATCAGCAGAAGCGGGCCCCCACGTACCTGCAGCATATTCATCGGGACGCCCGCGCCTAGCCCAATAATCGAGGATTGGGTCGAGAATCTTCCAAGAGAGTTCAACCTCCTCGTTGGTGGGGAAGAGAGACGCCTCATCGAGGAGGGCATCAAGAATGAGACGTTCGTAGGCTTCAGGAGATTCTTCTGTAAAAGCTTCGCTGTAGGAGAAGTCCATATTCACATCGCGCACTTCCATTCCCGACCCTGGGACCTTAGAGCCAAAGCGCAGCAGCATCCCTTCATCGGGCTGAACCCTAATAACAACTACATTTGGGCCCTGGGCGTGGCGTGATCCCTCGGAGAAAGGTTGATGGGGGGCATCTTTGAATATGAGAGCTATTTCAGTGACGCGACGCCCCAGTCGTTTACCTGTTCGCAAAAAGAAGGGGACCCCGGCCCATCGACGAGAATTAATTTCTAAGGTACAGGCGGCGTATGTTTCGGTTGTGGAATCTGGATCAAATCCATCTTCCTCGCGCAAACCTCGGACAAATTCAGACCCTTGCCAGCCAGCCGTGTATTGGCCTCGAGCAGTAGTTTTACCGTAGGGCTCAACAGGGCGGGTTGCGCGCAGTACTTTAATCTTTTCTGCTTGGAGTTGTTCTGGAGTGAAGTCGATCGGTTCTTCCATGGCAACGAGAGCGAGAAGTTGGATCAAGTGATTTTGAATAACATCGCGGGCAGCCCCGATGCCGTCATAGTAGCCAGCGCGCCCTCCTAGACCGATATCTTCGGCCATAGTAATTTGCACGTGGTCAATATAGTGGGAATTCCAGAGCGGATCGAAAAGCTGATTGGCAAAGCGCAGCGCCATAATATTTTGCACAGTTTCTTTGCCTAGATAGTGATCGATGCGAAAGACCGCGTGCTCTGGGAAGACGGAATTAATGATATTGTTTAGCTCTCTCGCAGTTTTCTGGTCATGCCCGAAGGGCTTTTCCACGATGACCCGTCGCCATGAGCCCTTGGGGCCCTTAGCCATTCCGGAGCGCTCTAGCTGGTGGCAGACATCGGAGAAATAGTCCGGCGGCACCGAAAGGTAAAATGCCCAGTTACCTGCGGTTCCACGGTCGCGATCCAGTTCTTCAAGCTTGGCTGCGAGCGAATCAAATGCCTGGTCATCATCAAAATTGCCTCGAACAAAGTGCATGCCCTCGGCCAATCGGTGCCAAATATTCTCATTGAAGTCAGTGCGGGCTCCAGATTTAACCGCCTTGAGAACATATTCTTCAAAATCCGTTTTTGTCCAGTCGCGGCGACCGTAGCCCACGAGGGAGAATCCAGCTGGTAATAACCCGCGGGAGGCGAGATCGTAAATGGCTGGTAAGAGTTTTTTCCGAGCCAAGTCACCAGTCACTCCGAAGATCACCATGCCAGAGGGGCCAGCTATCTGAGGTAGCCTTTTGTCGCTGGTGCTTCTTAACGGATGAAGCCACTCTTGAGGATCACTATCTATTTTTTGCACGCTTTTACTCACGTCCTCGCATCTTACTCGGCACCAGAATTAACCTCACACTCTGCACATAACCGCGATAGCCCACTGCAATGAGGGCTTCGCTATTACTGCAGCCGAGCTCCCATTGATTCCAGCAGGTCCTCCCACGCTGCCACGAATTTCTCGACCCCTTCAGCTTCCAACTTTTCGAAAACATCTGGCAGATCAATACCTAGATCTTGTAAGGTGCTGAGCACCTTGGCCGCGTCGTTCTCGGCTTCACTGAGGGTATCACCCTTGATATCTTCCGCTTCAAGCGTGGCATCAATTGTGCTCTCAGGCATTGTATTAACGGTTAGTGGGCCCGCCAGCTCGGTTACATACAGGGTGGCGGGGTAGTTGGGATTTTTGACGCCGGTCGAAGCCCACAACGGCCGCTGAATATGCGCACCTGCTGGCATATCTGCACTCTTGAATTGATCAGCGAATAGCGCGTAGGCCACTCGAGCGTTAGCTATGCCCGCTTTACCCCGCATGGCCAGAGCTTCCGGTGTGCCGATATCTTCGAGTCGCGCGTCGATTTCGGTGTCGAGTCGGGAGACAAAAAACGAAGCCACAGAGTGGATTTTTGTCACATCCAGATTGTTTCGGTAGGCGGCATTGATTCCGTCGATATAGGCCTCGATCACCTGGCCGTAGCGTTCGACGGAGAAAATGAGCGTGACATTAACGCTGATTCCTTCAGCAAGTGCTGCTGATATTGCGGGGAGCGAGCCTTCGGTGGCCGGGATCTTGATCATGAGGTTTTCCCGATCAACACGCTCCCATAGGGTCCGCGCCTGAGCTAAAGTTGCGGCCGCATCATCTGAAATGCGCGGATCTACTTCAATCGAGACGCGGCCATCTTTCCCCTGAGTTTCGAGGTAGATATCCCGGAAAATATCGCACGCGTCGCGAACATCTTGGATACTCATTTCATAGACGGCCTCGTCTGCGGGCATTCCCTGCTCTTTAAGCGCTGCAATCTGATCATCATAGGCAGAGCCTTGCGACATTGCATGAGCAAAAATAGCGGGGTTGGTGGTCACTCCCACAACACTTTTGTCGGAGATAACTCGTCGAAGATTTCCAGAGTTAATGCGATCACGGCTGAGGTCATCTAACCAGGTGGACGTTCCAACGGCTTGGAGCTTATCTATTGCATTCATGGTTTCATCCTTGAGGTTTTTAACGAAAGTATTTAAATGCGGGCGAAACTTTCAGATCTCAGTTCCGCCCGCACTACTTCTTTACTGGTTCCTAGGCAGCCAGACTGTCTTTAGCGGCTTTCACGACGTTGTCGACCGTGAAACCAAATTCTTCAAACAGTTTGTCGGCTGGAGCCGAGGCGCCAAAATGTTCGAGCGATATAGCCCGCCCCTGCAATCCTAGGTGGCGATGCCACGGCATGGAGATTCCCGCCTCAACAGCAACGCGGGCGCGTACGTGAGGTGGCAGTACGGACTCTTGGTAGGCCTGGTCTTGCTCCTCGAACCAGTCGAGGCAGGGAACCGAAACAACGCGGGCGGCAATACCCTCCTTCTCCAATTGAGCAGCTGCCTTTACTACCAACTGAACCTCGGATCCGCTGGCCATGAGTAGGACCTCAGGCGTAGCGGCAGAGGCTTCCTTGAGTATATAAGCGCCACGACGAAGTCCCTCGCGAGCCTTCTCTTTAGTGCCGTCTAGGACCGGGAGATTCTGGCGCGAGAGCGCTAAACCCTTTGGGCCTTCCTTGTAGAGTAGCGCTGCGCGCCAAGCCGCTGCAGTCTCGTTAGCGTCGGCGGGGCGAATAAGTGATAGTCCGGGGATAGCACGAAGGCTTGCCAGTTGCTCTACTGGCTGGTGAGTGGGACCATCCTCGCCAAGTCCAATGGAATCGTGGGTCCAGACATAGTAAGCATCAGTTCCCATGAGGGCGGCTAGACGCACAGCGGGGCGCATATAGTCGGAGAAAATTAAGAAGGTTCCGCCGTACGGCCTCGTGCCCCCGTGCAGCGCGATTCCGTTCATAATCGCACTCATGGCGTGCTCGCGAATACCGAAATGGAGGTTACGGCCATCTGGTGCCGCAGTCCAGGTGGAGGTGCTAATAGACTCTGGTCCGAATGATTTTTCACTCTTCATCACGGTGTTATTGGAACCAGCTAGATCGGCGGAGCCGCCCCAAAGCTCAGGCAGGGTTTTCGCCAGTTCCTGAATGACCGACTCTGAGGCCTTGCGGGTAGCCACTGAGTCCCCGGCCTCCCACGTCGGTAGATCAGCATCGAAGTCAGCTGGTAGCTCACGCTTATTAAGACGCTCGAAGAGCTCCCGTTTTTCGGGGTGCTGTTGAGACCATTGCTCGAATTTCTGTGACCATTCGGCATGCTTATTTGCACCGCGCTCGACCAAATTGCGGGTGTGAGCTAATACCTCATCGCTGATAGGGAAGTGGATTTCAGGATCAAAGCCGAGTTCTCGCTTTGTGGCGGCGATTTCCTCTTCGCCCAGGGCAGCGCCATGGACAGCGCCGGTATTCATCATAGTTGGGGCGGGATAACCAATGATGGTACGAACCCGAATAAACGATGGACGCTGGCGGTCAGCCTGGGCCGCAGCAATAGCCTCTTCGATGGCGACGATATCCTCGCCGCTCTCAACTTCTAGTACTTGCCATCCATACGCCCGATAGCGTGCGCAAACATCCTCGTCAAAGGCAATATCGGTTTCCTCTTCGATGGAGATTTTATTATCATCCCAAAAGACGATGAGGTTACCTAGCTTCTGAGTACCCGCGAGCGAACAGGCCTCAGACGTTACCCCTTCCTGCATATCGCCGTCGGAGGCGATGGTGTAGATATAGTGATCGAATGGTGACTCACCTTGGGGCGTATCCGGATCGAATAGCATGCGCTCACGGCGTGCCGCCATAGCCATACCCACCGCGGAGGCTAACCCTTGACCGAGTGGTCCGGTGGTAATTTCCACGCCTTTAGTGTGGCGGTACTCGGGGTGACCTGGGGTCTTTGCGCCCCAGGTACGCAGGGCCTTGAGGTCATCGAGTTCCAGGCCAAAACCTCCGTAAAACAGCTGGATATATTGAGTGAGCGAACTGTGACCACACGAGAGTACAAAACGGTCACGGCCTACCCATTGATCGTCCTGGGGGTCAACATTCATCGTGTGCTGATACAGGGTGTAGGCAAGCGGCGCCAGTGACATTGCGGTGCCGGGGTGCCCTGAGCCGCATTTCTGCACGGCATCTGCAGCGAGGATGCGAGCGGTGTCAATGGCTTGTGTATCCAAATCACTCCAGTGATCTGGATAATTGCGAACCGTATGCTTTTTAAGCTCAGGAGATAAGGTCACAGTGATAGTCCGTCCTTTAATATTTTTTCGTGGTCGAGGCTCGCGCAAGCGAGTTTATGCGCGAACCACATCCCACAGTTTAGCGCCATTTGGCTTCAAGGATGGCAGCGAGCTGGCTGGAGCTGGTATACGGCGAACAAAATGAACGAAGCGAGGGAGTTTTGATAAGCCAAACTCTTCAATGAGGAGTACCTTGGACTAGGTACGATAACGTTTCCCCCGCTCGATGACTGTGGCTCAAATCTTTTCGTTGAGTTTTTCCAGTATGCTGAGAAACGTACTTTCACAGAAATTATGGAGGAGATAATCCTTGGAGACGATCAAGGCCTATATTGCGTTGACGAAGCCCCGGGTCATTGAACTCCTCTTGGTAGCAACCATTCCCGCCATGCTGCAGGCTGAGCGTGGGGAGAATAATATCGCGCTCATCCTGTTGACCGTCATAGGAGGCTGGATGGGGGCAGCAGCTGCTAATACCTTCAATATGGTGGCGGATTCCGATATCGATCAGAAAATGGGGAGGACTCGTTCGCGCCCCCTTGTCAGGCACACGGTTTCCAACCGAAATGCCACCATCTTCGCGTGGGCGCTTACTGTTTTGAGCTTTCTTTTTCTCTGGCTCCTCTGCAATTCGCTTTTAGCGGCCGTATGTGTGATGCTCACCATTGCTTTTTATATCTTTGTTTACACAAAGTTTTTAAAAAGGCGCACCCATATGAATATCGTTTGGGGTGGCGCGGCGGGCTGCATGCCTGTGATAGTGGGGTGGGCCGTAATTAAAGACAATATGCCTGGAACAGACCTGGCTCACTGGTGGCAGGCCATCGTACTCTTCCTGATCATTTTCTTTTGGACGCCCCCGCATACGTGGGCCTTGGCCATGAAGTATAAGGAAGATTACAAGGCCGCTGGAGTGCCCATGCTGCCGGTAGTCCGGGAGGAAGTTGAGGTGACTCGGCAGATTGTTGGCTATACCGTTGCCACGGTTATAACCACCTTCCTTCTTATTCCCGCGGCTGGATGGATTTATGCAGTGGGATCAATCATCTCAGGAGCAGGCTTTCTATTTATGGCGATTCGGCTCCATCAAGGAGTCAAGCGTGGCGTGCCGGTCAAACCACTCAAGCTCTTCATTTTGTCGAATAACTATTTAGCTGTGCTCTTTGTGGCGCTATCGGTCGACGCTATTTTAGGCTTGGAAACTTTCGGTGCGATGCTTGATCCCTTTTTTGTGGCCTAAGAATGAGCCTCGGTCCCCGGGCGCACACTTCCTCAGACTTTCGAGCTCAAGGAAACGTAGCAAAAGCCGAGCGTATCGCTTGAAACTATACGATAGTCACATAGCCTTTCTTAGCTCATCAGCCTCATGGTTGTGGCTGCACTCTCGCCAGTTAAATGCACATCGAGATATTTTGTACACCACAAGAGAACGATTGGAGAAATCGCCAGTGCGGTTTCCGTCATCCTCATGGGGGCATCTCAAGGGTTATTGTCTATCTGCTGCCAGGCTGGAGCAGTGACAGCTGACTAAAGGGGACGTGAAACAATGATCTTTTTCTCAACGCCGAAGCGACGGCTATACACGCGAGAATGCACACCTAATCCTTTAGCCGATGATTCTATGCATAACCGGGGTTCTCCTAATACGCGTGTGCATATATCAATGAATCAAGGTGCCTCGGGGATAGAGCACGCAGCTCCTCATGACCTACGTCAAACAGTACGATGAGTTAACGCAGGGCCCGCTAGGTCGGAACTATCCCAGAATTTGGCAGATACACGACGTATCTCGGCAAATTAGATGATGTGAATTAGAACAATTTCCAGCTACTTAGCTGAAACTTTTGCCTCGAGAAAGCTCGTGTCCATCCGCTTGATTCTGCGAACCTTATGCCTCGAAGCTTGGTGATCGAGAAAACCTCGCCTGTATACTCCACACTTTCTGACACCACAGCATCTCCCTGCCGTTCTCGTTAGGGAGCAAAAGAGGGACAACCGAACCACAAGCCAAAGTGTGGCGAGTTGCTCAGAACAAAGAATGTCTGACTGCTCAGAAAGCTTAGACAGTTGCCTAAGGCGAGGCAGGGAAAAAACCTAGATATATCAGTGGATAGAGACGGTTTGAGCTAGCAATTAGCCCGTTGAACTGGGAAGTATCGTGGTTGTTCGTAGCGGATTGCTGGCCACAGCACACGCGTTAGTATTGAGAAATTTGTCTGCTGCATGAAATCTCGATCCGTGACTGTGGGGTCATATAGGCTGTGCCGCCTTAGTTATCACCGCACACCAGGAAGCCGATGCCGCTGAATTTAATGAACACGCTATGCCCCAAGTTTTATACGACCTGGCGGCATGGTCATAAAAGCCGAACACAACGATATGACGTGTGCGCGATTAACATTTTCTTCTCGTCCCTGTGGTTTTAGGTTTCGGCTGATATTGCACTGCCTATCGTCTATTGAGTTAGCTTGACCCTGCAGGTCTTTTATGGGGGAATTATTCGTAACTGAATATAAACTCGTGGTCAACTAATAGACCGTCGACTGTAGTCACTGCCTTAATTCCTAGCGAAGCTGGCTATCTCTCTTAGCTCGAACACATCCTGATCAACCCCAAGCGGAGCGCAATTACTGCTCAGGGCTGATCTGAGGTCACGATCTATTAATATCTGCACGATATGCATCGATGAGATCTTTTCCTGGGTTAGTCATATGCATTTGATCAGTGAATTTCACCAGTGATCGCGAGGAATCGTCCCAATCGTGATACAACGAACCCCCTAGGATCTGCTAGGGGGTTAAAAATCAGAGTTGATGATATTCCTGTTCAGGCGAGGTGTCTTCTGGGTGACGGCTCCAGCCTTGGGCATAGAGGAAGCCGAGGAGCGCCACGACGACAGAGCTGAAGCCGATATGGACAGGCACCGTCCAGCGAGGCACCCCTAAGCGGTATTGTATGACTCCAATGAGTGCCTGGAGCACTATTGTAGCGATAAGCCACAGGGTCGTTGTCTTGGTTTTGGTTGGAACGCGTTGAAAAGCTAACGATGCGGCGATAAGTGTGACCACTGCGAGCAATAGATACATTGTCCACGCGTGAATATGGGCCATCCATGCAATGTCGACCTCAAGACGCCCCTGCATTCCTGCTTCGGAGTCACCAGCGTGAGGCCCGGCTCCTGTCACCATGGTTCCAGTAGCGAGCACGAGAACTAGCAACCCAGCTGCGAAGGATACGAGGTAGCGCAGTGATTGATCGTAGGTGCGGTGGGGGATACCAGCATCGGGTTCTCCCACTCGAATATAGAAGATGGCAGCTAACCAGACGAGGAGCATGGACGGCAGGAAGTGAATGGCGACGGACCACCACTGAAGATCTAGCAGAACCGAGATTCCGCCGAGAACAGCTTGAATGATGACACCGATTCCCTGGACAATTCCGTGTATCACGAGTTCTTTGCGTCGATGAGCAGCCACAATAGAAATAAAGGCAGCGATGACTATGCCGATGAGAACAAAAGTGAGGAGCCTATTGCCAAACTCGATTGCTTGGTGAATCCACGGTGCAGCCCCCGGAACTGGCACGAGGGAGCCCTCGTGGCATAAAGGCCATGTATTACACCCGAGGCCTGATCCTGTCACCCGGACAATGGAGCCAGTCACAGTAATACCTGCCTGGGCAAGCAGCACAAATAGTACTAATCGCCGCTGGTATGGGATAAGGAATTTTGCTCGGCGCTGGATAGATTCTTGCATGCTAGACACGCGATTATTTTACCCCGCAACGCAAGGCGCTGAAAGTTATTAACACCTAACCGATGAATCTGTGAGAAATATCTTATGAATAGTACTCGACTAATCTGTGAAAGAGAAGAAACGGATCGATGCAGCGATGCCCAGGATTGTCCATACTATCAAGCTGAGCACAGCGAAACCTGGAAACTGACCGGCAAATGCTGAACCAATTCCATCAGCCAGAGCTACGGAAGGAATAATGTGGTACAGCGGGTGGATGGACTCGACGTTGAAGGTCAGGTAGCTAGCCGCCCCCACCAAAAGCACCCATATAAGGTTTGCTAAACCCAGCACCATTTCAGAGGAGAGAGTTCCACCAAGGAACATTCCCAAGGCAGTAAAACAGGCAACCCCGACAAAAAAGATGACCACACCAATGACCCCGAAGCCGAAGGTCGTCCTCCACCCGGTTATAAGTGCAACCAGGGTAAGGCACGCTACCTGCAAACTGGAGACTACAAGCAGTCCTACTACTTTTCCCAGAATAATTGTGGAGGCAGGTACACCCGAGGCGCCCGCCCTTTTCAACGCCCCATAGCGACGATCGAAAGCTAGAGAAATTGCTTGACCTGAAAAGCCCGAGCTCATCGCTGCGATAGCAAGAACCGTAGGGAAAATCGGGGAATGGGGGCTATACGTATCGAGCTGAGGGAGAAAATATGCTGCAATGATGATGCCAATCGGGATGACAAAGCTCAGCAGAAATTGCTCTCCATGACGCAAAAATAACAAGGCTTCAATTTTTCCCTGGGACTTCAGCATATGCATCACAGAGGCCCGCTGTGGTTGTGGGCTAAAGATACCTGGGGGGATATGATCAGGCTGCGGTTGAGAAATAGTCATAGAATAGCTCTTTCTAACTTCTTAAAGCGCGTCCAGTGATCTCAAGGAAAATATCCTCGAGACTTCGGGCCTCGGTCGACAATGAAATAATTAGGACGTTTTGTTCGGCAGCCAATCGGGCAAGCTGAGAAATCAAGGCTGGGGTGGGTTCAGTTGGTATCGAGTACACCAAGGGGCGAATCGCTTCAACGCCCAAGGCCGCCCACGGCGCAGCGGTTATGTCAAGGTCTCGATCCGTTTCGAATTTTAAGCCCGGAGAGGCTTCTTTACGCAGTTCGCTAGGACTACCGGCTGCGACCACGCTTCCCTGATCGATAATGACCACCTCGTCAGCTAAAGCCTGGGCTTCGTCCATTAAATGCGTGGTTAAGATGACCGTAACCCCGTCGGCGCGTAGTTGCCTTATTAATCTCCAGACTAGAACACGAGATTGTGCGTCCAATCCGGCTGTGGGTTCATCGAGAAAGACCACCTTCGGGCGCGAAATCAGGGCGAGAGCTAAAGCTAGTCTCTGCTTTTGCCCTCCGGAAAGTCGCCGATAGGTCGTTGACCTGACATTACCCAAGCCCAGCAATTCAATCAGCCAATCGGGATCAAGGGGATTAGCATTATAGGACGCCGACAACTTCAGCATTTCTTCGACCCTAATGCCCGAATAAGATCCAGATTCCTGCAACATAATGCCAATAATTGCGCGCACATCCTGAGGCCTGGTAACCGGATCGATACCGCAAACGCTGACAGCGCCGTGCGTCGGCTTCTGAAAACCTTCGCAGATATCAATCAGCGTCGTCTTACCAGCACCATTGGGGCCTAGGAGAGCCAGAACTTTTCCCTCGGGAACGCTGAAACTAACATCTTTAAGCGCCTGTATATCTCCGAAAACCTTGCTCAATCTTGAGACCCTGAGAGCAGGGGTTTTGGTGGGAGTCATCTTCACAACACCCTAGTCTATGCGACGTTTGAAATTTCTCCGGTAGGAAACGTACATGAGGCTGATAATTACTACCAATCCAACGACTGAGGCGGTATAAATCGAAAGTACCGTTTCTGGAGGCAGTGATAACCCCCGCGGAAGAACGAAAAAGCTCAGTAAGAGCGTATACGCAATGACTGCGGCTCTAAAAACCTCCCTATTAGCCCACGCGGCCAAGGGTAGAATCGCCCACAGCATATACCACGGGTGTACGACGGGAAAGAACGCCACCATTACTAGAGTTGATATCCCAAGCGCACCCACAGGGTGAATGGCGCCCTGATAGGTGCGCAGGAGTAACCGCACCATAGCAAAACCTGCAACCGCCAACCCCGACAGTCGGGTGATGATGAGGATAGCTTCGGTGTGATCACCTAAGTAGAGAAATTTCCCCACGAATCCGAAGATTACTCCGAGGGCAGTTGATATAGACATCCAGCTGCGTACGGCTATGGCCCCGCCTTGGCCAGTGATCCACCCTGAGCCGATCCCACTGACCCACGTGACGGTGAGGATTGCAGCGATCATGCAAAAGGTCTGCAGCGCAACAGCGATCAGCCAAGCTGAGGGTGTGCTGCGGCCGCGCAGGTGAATGACTCTAGCAATAGCCATTCCGATGAAACCGAGTCCGATAAAGCCGGTAACTTTAACCATTCCTGCGAGACTAATGAGAAGGCCACTGGTTGCTAGCAAAATGACTGCTCGCCTCGAGCCCGAGCGTTCCATGTAATCCACTCCGCGTAAGCCGACTTCAATGCCTGCCATGAGTAAACCGAGCAGGATCGACTCGTTATGGATGCCACCAATGAGGTGGAGGATAGTGAGCGGGTTGAGTATCCCTAGCCATAATGCGGCCTGCGGGAGAACACCGCAGCGTTTTGCTAGGTGAGTAAGAGCCCATCCGGCTAGAGCAACCCCAAGGAGAGAGATGATGCGGTGAGCAAGAACCCCAAGCACGATGGAGTCATTGGTGAGGAATGAGATCAAGGCAGCGATTCCTAATGCTACGGGCCCGTAAGGGGAGGGGGAATGGGCCCAGATGAACGGTACCGAACGGGCCAGATCGTTGTCAGTCCCGAGGAGATCTACAGGGCCCGCGCTATATGGATCGAGACCCATCACTACAATCGCACCGTTGGCTAAGTATGAGTAAATATCTTGAGTAAACATAGGTGCGCTTGCGATCAGCGGTAAGCTCCAAGCCACGAAAGTACGCCTGGTCATCGACATGCTAATAAGACCCATACGCGTATGAGCCTCTTTCAAGGCTACCCCGGCAAACGGCGCCATAAATAGCCACGCTAGGACTAAGAGAGCTATGCCAACAAAGCACAGCACTGTTGATGCTTGGAGCATTCTAGCCATGAGAGTGCCACCAGGAAAGACAGTATAAGGTGAGTTCACTACGGGCAGGGCTCCTGCTCCCAGGGCCCCTAGGCTAAGGAGTAGGGATCCTAGTGTGCCCATCCATCTGGTGAAGGCGAAACGTTCGAGATCAATGGCCGTGAGTGGGGTGTGGATACGATCCCTGACTGTGGGTTCCATTTCCGCCTCGGTAGAATCGCCAATCAGGGTTACGCTGCCATCGCGGAGAGTCTTGATGAGATCGACGCCGCTGGTGGCCTTTACCAGCAGGGAGGTATCGTGATAGCGTTCACCGCTTTCCGTCTGTAGAGAGGGTGGAATTGATTGAATACGCAGCACGGTGCGGAGGGCTCGGTTCCACCACAAGGGTGCATTCTTGCTCACTCACTCAGCTTAACTCAATCTTTTGCAGTAACGGACTTAGGCTCAAGCTGAAACCTCGCATCGCAAGTGTTTCGCAACCGTGGAACGCACTGAGAGGAGTCTGAGAAAAAACGACCACCCTCACCCTGTTTGAGTAGCAAAACCGTTGATAGGGTGCCCTAAATACTAGAGGTGAGAGCGATAGGCACTTTTCGGGGTTGTAACAGTGCCGCCATTTAGGTAACACTAGTGTTGTCTAAAGAAATCTAGACGGTTAGCTCCATAACGATATTAGGGCGATATTAGGGCAGTACAAGGAGGTGAAGCGATGGGCCACATCAATCGCGGAGAATCGCGCTCAACTGATGGTGAAACGCGTCATGCCATCATGAGCGAAATTCTCAAGCATAATCGCATTACAGCCTCCGAATTAGCCGAACATTTGAACCTTTCTACTGCAGGAATTCGCCGCCATCTCGATATATTGGTCGGGGAAGGCCTCGCGGAAATAACATCGGTTTCCGCGCATCAACGATCCACTCGGGGGCGACCCGCCAGGGCATTTAGCCTAACCGACAGAGGTCGAGCACAGTTTGGCCACAATTATGACTCGCTAGCAGTGGCAGCTTTGGAAACATTAAGGCAACACGGCGGGGAGGAGGCTGTTAGGGCCTTCGCTCGCAAACGTGCGCTAGAACTTATCGGAGATTTTAATTGTGAAGGCGACACGATTGAGGAAGCTGTAAGCGAGCTCGTGGACGTCTTTACACAACACGGCTACGCGGCTTCTATGAACAATGCCGGACAAGGCGTTCAGATTTGTCAGCATCACTGCCCGATCTCGGAAGTGGCCGCCGATTTCCCTGAGTTATGCGAGGCCGAGCATGAGGTGATAGCGAAAGTGCTCGGCCGCCATGTTCAACTACTCGCCTCAATCGCTGATGGCCACGGTATCTGCACGACTAATATACCCATCCGCCCCGTTAATAGATCTACATCGGTCTCCTAGTAATTGCTTGAGAGGAACGTATTCAATGACCCAAGCACCCGTAAACCCCCACACTCTCCAACCCCCTACAGACGATGAGATCATCGAGTCCATTGGTCCTTATAACTACGGCTGGCATGATCGTGATGATGCAGGACAACAGGCGCGACGCGGCCTGAATGAGGATGTGGTCCGCGATATCTCTGACAAGAAACAGGAACCAGCGTGGATGCTGGAACAGCGACTCAAAGCTCTCGATCTTTTTGGCAAGAAGCCTATGCCCACCTGGGGTGCGGACCTAAGTGGAATCGATTTTGACAACATCAAATACTTCGTGCGCTCCACTGAGAGCCAGGCCACGAGCTGGGAAGAGCTTCCCGAAGATATCCGCAATACCTACGACCGTCTAGGTATCCCCGAGGCTGAAAAACAACGCCTCGTAGCAGGAGTAGCTGCACAGTATGAATCTGAAGTGGTGTATCACCAGATTCGAGAAGATTTAGAAAAACTCGGGGTCATATTCGTCGATACTGACACCGCACTTAAGGAGCACGAGGAGTTATTCCGCGAGTACTTTGGAACGGTCATTCCAGCTGGCGACAATAAGTTCTCAGCATTGAATACTGCCGTATGGTCAGGTGGTTCTTTTATCTATGTGCCTAAAGGAGTGCACGTTGATATTCCTCTGCAGGCCTATTTCCGCATCAACACTGAGAATATGGGCCAATTCGAGCGCACTCTAATTATCGTTGACGAGGATGCTTACGTGCACTATGTCGAAGGTTGTACCGCTCCGATCTACAAATCTGACTCCCTACACTCAGCTGTGGTGGAAATTATTGTGAAGAAGGGCGGGCGGTGCCGCTATACCACCATCCAAAACTGGTCTAATAACGTCTACAATCTTGTGACCAAACGCACCAAGTGTGAGGAAGGTGCGTCGATGGAGTGGGTCGATGGCAATATCGGCTCCAAGGTCACCATGAAATACCCAGCGGTGTGGATGACCGGTCCCTACGCTAAAGGAGAAGTCCTTTCCGTAGCTTTTGCCGGTGAAGGCCAATTCCAAGACACTGGCGCGAAAATGGTCCACATGGCACCTCATACATCGTCGAATATCGTCTCGAAATCGGTAGCTCGAGGAGGCGGCCGAGCAGCGTATCGTGGGCTTGTACGCATTAATGCTAATGCCAACCATTCAACATCGAATGTTGAATGCGACGCCCTGCTCGTCGACAATATCTCACGTTCGGATACCTATCCTTATAACGATATTCGCAATGACCATGTCTCGCTAGGTCATGAAGCGACTGTCTCTCAGGTATCCCAGGAACAGCTCTTCTACCTTATGTCTCGAGGTATTGCTGAGGACGAGGCTATGGCTATGATTGTGCGCGGATTCGTCGAGCCTATTGCCAAGGAATTGCCCATGGAATACGCCCTCGAACTCAACCGTCTCATCGAATTGCAAATGGAAGGATCGGTGGGCTAACCCACATGGCTAGTACTACAGAAAAAAATTCAACCGTCCATGGTAACAAGGGCGACATATTCTCTTCCACGGATGTTAACGAATTCGAAATCCCACGGGGAAAGGACGAGGTGTGGCGGTTCGTTCCGCTGCGTCGCCTCAAAGGGCTTCACGACGGGAGCTTCGCACCCGTAACGGACACCCTCATCGACATTGCGGTTCCTGAAACGGCAACACACGTGGAGGTCGAGAAGGTCACCATGGATTCGCCCTTGATTGGACGCGCGGGTAAACCTATCGATCGAATAAGCGCCCAAGCTTTTACCTCGACCTCTCATGCCACCGTGGTTCAGATTGCAGACGCGGCGATAAATCCAGAACCCATCTCCATCACTATTACCGGTGCTGGCCATGACGTGACCACGTTTAGTCATGTGGTCATCGAGGTAGGCGAAGCGGCAGAAGCCACCATTAATCTTCGCTATAAAGGGTCCGGAGTACACGCTGACAATATCGAATTCATTGTAGGCGACAATGCGAAATTGAATGTTATCGTCGACGACTCATGGGATGACGATGCTGTCCACTGCGGTTCGCAGATGGCTGTAGTTGGTCGCGATGCCACCCTACGCCATTATGCTGCCCTGTTCGGTGGAGATCTCGTGCGCATTGTACCTCGCGTCCGATTCACCGCTCCTGGCGGGGACGCCGAGTTATTGGGCGTCTACTTTGCGGACTCTGGACAATTTTTTGAGCAGCGACTTCTCGTCGATCACGCGCAGCCGAACTGCACGTCAAATGTGTTGTACAAAGGGGCCTTGCAATCCCATTCAGCAGAGAAGAGGGCTGAGGCCCACACCGCATGGGTAGGCGACGTCCTCATCCGCCCGAACGCACAAGGAACCAGCACGTACGAAGCGAACCGGAATCTTGTTCTTACGGAAGGTGGACGAGCCGACTCTGTGCCAAACCTGGAAATCGAAACTGGTGAAATTCAAGGCGCAGGTCACGCAGCTACAGTCGGACGATTTGATGATGAGCAGGAGTTTTACCTACGATCCCGGGGAATACCGGCGGATGAAGCTCGACGGCTCATCGTGCGAGGCTTCTTCTCTGAAGTGATCGGAAAAATTCCGTTTGATCCCATTCGTGAGGACCTCGAAAACAGAATTCTGCAAGAGCTAGAAACCCTGCGCACGCTTAAAAAAGCCACATCTTAAACCCCTCTTAACTCATAAGGAATATTAATGAGCACCCTTGAAATCCGAGATCTCCATGCCCAAGTCATCCCCACAGATGAAAACGCTGGGCCGAAAGAGATCCTCAAAGGAGTAAATCTCACCATCAAATCTGGTGAAACGCACGCTATTATGGGCCCCAACGGCTCCGGTAAATCCACACTTTCCTATACCATAGCGGGGCATCCGCGCTACCACGTCACCCAGGGGGAGGTTCTCCTCGATGGCGTCAATATCTTGGATATGGACGTCGATGAGCGTGCTCGCGCCGGAATGTTTGTGGCGATGCAGTACCCAACCGAAATTCCCGGGGTTTCCATGGCAAATTTCCTGCGAACCGCCGCTACAGCTGTTCGCGGTGAAGCGCCAAAGCTACGGACATGGATCAAAGAGGTAAAAACTGAGCAAGAGAATTTGCTCATCGATAAAAGCTTTAGCGAACGCAGTGTCAATGACGGATTCTCTGGAGGTGAAAAAAAGCGCCATGAGGTTCTTCAGTTAGGTTTGCTCAAGCCCAAATTCGCCATTATGGACGAGACAGACTCAGGCCTCGATGTTGACGCATTGCGAGTTGTTTCCGATGGTATTAACCGCTACCAGCAGGACAACGATGGCGGTATCCTCATGATCACGCACTATAAGCGCATCCTCACCTACGTTAACCCGCAGTTCGTGCACGTTTTTGCCGACGGCAAAATTGTAAAGTCTGGTGGTGCTGAACTAGCAGATGAGCTGGAAGCTAATGGATACGATCAGTTCCTCAACTAACCTTTCCCCAATATTGAAAAAGTAGCGAGGAACTTATGTTTCATACACCGTCGGGCACCCTTGATATCGAGCGTATCCGCCAGGAATTCCCCGTATTTTCCCGATCTGTTCGAGGCGGACACCGCCTGGTTTACCTCGATTCTGGGGCAACCTCGCAGCGCCCGTTGCCGGTGTGGCGCGCGGAGGAGGAGTTTGTCCTCTACACGAACGCCCCAGTACACCGCGGAGCCTATCAGCTTGCTGAAGAAGCTACCGACGCCTATGAGGGTGCACGCGGGCGTATCGCGCAATTTATAGGGGCGCAGCCAAACGAATTGGTATTTACCAAAAACGCGACCGAAGCACTCAACCTCCTTGCCTATACCCTTGGGGATCCCCGCGCAGGGGAGTGGGCCGTTGGTGCCGGCGACACCGTAGTAGTCACCGAGCTGGAGCATCATGCCAACCTCGTGCCATGGCAAGAACTCTGTCGCCGTACGGGGGCCACGCTCGCCTGGCTCGACATGGATGAAACGGGTCGTATCGATCTCGACTCCTTGCGATTCGATGACTCAGTAAAGGTCGTTGCCTGTACCCATCAGTCAAATGTGACAGGCGCTATTTCTGATATTCCCGCCCTGGTCAGCAAGGCTAGAGCGGTAGGTGCACTCATCGTTCTCGATGCGTGTCAATCAGTTCCGCATATGCCAGTTGACGTGGTGGAGCTCGACGTTGATTTTGCGGCCTTTTCCGGCCATAAGATGCTTGGTCCTACGGGAGTCGGAGCACTATATGGTAAAAGTGAGCTGCTCAACCAGTTGCCGCCATTTCTAACTGGGGGTTCCATGATCGAGGTCGTGCACATGGATCATTCCACCTATGCGCCGGCCCCGCAGCGCTTTGAAGCAGGTACGCAAATGGCCTCACAGGTAGTGGGACTAGGTGCGGCGTGTGACTTTCTCAACGCTATTGGGATGGAAGCAATTCATCACCATGAGCAAGAGCTCACCCGCTATGGTTTGGAGCAATTATCCTCCATCCCAGGGTTAGAAATCGCCGGCCCCACTAAGGCTGACAACCGTGGCTCGGTCATTAGTTTCGATGTCGAGGGAATTCATCCCCATGACTTAGGGCAAATTCTCGATGATCAGGGTGTGTGCATCAGAGTTGGACACCACTGCGCATGGCCAGCACATCGAAAGCTGCAGATGCAGTCCACGGCACGCGCCTCCTTCTACCTTTATAATGACAAGGCAGATATAGACGCGTTAGTTGGGGCTATCGCTACAGCTCAGAACTTTTTCGGGACGCGCTAAGAAAAAAAGGAAGCCACAATGAATATGGAATCCATGTATCAAGAAGTTATCCTTGATCATTACAAGAACCCAAAGTTCTCTGGGTTGCGCGAAGGCCATGATGCCGAGGTTCACCATGTAAATCCCTCGTGCGGGGACGAACTGACTCTTCGGCTTGCTCTTGGATCCAACGGCGAAGTAAAAGATATTTCGTACCAAGCGGAAGGATGTTCAATTTCCCAAGCTTCCACCTCAGTAATGGCGGAGGAATTGATGGGATTAACAGTCGAGCAAGCGCGCGCGAAAATAGCCGAATTTGAGAAAATGATTACCTCGCGAGGCACCTATGAGGGCGACGACGTCATGATCGGTGACGGTGTGGCCTTCGCAGGAGTCTCCCAATACCCCGCTCGGGTAAAATGCGCACTTCTGGGATGGAAAGCCTTCGAAGCGGCCTTGAGCGAATCTCTCGATCGTAATAATTAACGGAAAGTGACTAATAATGACCGATAACCACGATGTAGAACCACCGCACGCCGACCCACATACCGGAATCATTGACCGCACTCATATCATCCCCGAACAAAGCGAGGCGGATGAAGCCAAAGCATTCGACATCGAAGAGTATATGCGCGACGTTATCGATCCCGAGTTAGGCATCAACGTGGTGGATTTAGGTTTGGTTTATGATATCTGGATCGAAAATGAGAATGAAGCCCATATCAATATGACGCTCACGTCACCAGCCTGCCCGCTGACCGATGTTCTCGAAGACCAAGCGCAGAGTGCGGTAGTCGGTAACGGCGGAATTGAAAAACTGCAGCTCAATTGGGTGTGGAATCCTCCATGGGGTCCGCATATGATCACTGAGGAAGGCCGGGAGCAACTGCGTGCGCTAGGATTCTCGGTGTAGTCCAGGCTTTCCCCAAGGGAGGAATTTCTCCCTTTGCTCTCGGGTGCTAGGATGGCGCTTTGTGATTGTGACCAATGACTTTGAAGTCCGAGTGGGTGCGCGCACCCTGCTTGACGCCACGCGGCAGCATTTACGAGTCCAGCCAGGCGATAGAATTGGCCTAGTAGGCCGTAACGGGGCGGGTAAAACCACCACTATGCGAATCCTAGCGGGAGAAACCGAACCCTATGGAGGATCCGTAGTCAGGTCAGGCACTATTGGTTATCTACCTCAAGACTCACGTGAGGGAAATATTGAGCAGACCGCACGTGAGCGGGTGCTCAGCGCTCGTGGCCTCGATGCTATTAATCGCAATATGGCCAAGCAACAGTCGATTATGGAAACCGCTGGCAGTGATGCTAAACGCGACAAAGCAATTAGGCAGTATACAAAATTAGAGGAACGTTACCATGCCCTCGGAGGCTACGAAGCCAACGCAGAGTGCGCACGCATCTGCGATAATCTGGGCCTAGAGGCGCGGATTCTCGATCAATCCCTTAAAACCCTATCCGGAGGGCAACGCAGACGTGTAGAGCTTGCCCAGATACTGTTCGCAGCTTCGGCTGGAAGCGGTAAATCCGAGACCACCCTTCTTCTCGATGAGCCGACAAACCACCTTGATGCTGATTCGATCCTATGGTTGCGTGGCTTTCTCTCAAAGCACGAGGGTGGTTTGATTATGATTAGCCACGATGTGGAACTCCTCGAGGCCGTATGTAATAAGATCTGGTTTCTCGACGCCGTTCGAGCAGAAGCTGATATTTATAATATGGGCTATAAGAAGTATATCGACGCTCGTGCTACTGATGAAGCTAGGCGCCGCCGCGAGCGCGCAAATGCTGAGAAAAAAGCGTCCGCACTCAAGGACCAGGCAGCTCGCCTGGGTGCCAAAGCCACTAAAGCAGCCGCTGCAAAGCAGATGTTGGCAAGGGCGGAGAAGATGGTCGCACAAACCGATGAGATTAGAGCAGGCGACCGCGTGGCCCATATCAAATTTCCGGCTCCAGCTCCCTGTGGAAAAACTCCTCTCAATGGTCGTGGTCTGACCAAGATGTACGGCTCGCTCGAAGTATTCTCTGGAGTCGATCTCGCAGTTGACAAAGGGAGCCGGGTGGTCGTTCTGGGTTTCAACGGCGCTGGCAAGACCACGCTGTTGAAGTTACTTGCGGGGGTAGAACGTACCGATGGTGAGGGGGGAGTAGTCACTGGCCACGGCCTGAAAATTGGCTACTTTGCCCAAGAACACGACACCATCGATCCGGATCAAACGGTGTGGGAAAACACCATCGCCGCTTGCCCCGAAGCAGGGGAGCAGGATTTGCGTGGACTACTAGGAGCATTCATGTTCTCCGGGGAGCAACTAGACCAGCCAGCCGGGACCCTTTCGGGCGGTGAAAAAACCCGTCTTGCGCTAGCTAGCCTCGTTTCCTCTCGGGCTAATGTACTTCTACTCGATGAACCGACGAATAACTTAGATCCGATCTCCCGCGAACAGGTTCTCGACGCCCTGGCCACCTACGAGGGTGCTGTGGTGTTGGTGACTCACGATCCAGGCGCTGTGCGAGCACTCAATCCAGAGCGCGTTATCGTCCTCCCTGATGGCGATGAAGATCTGTGGAGCGACGAATATATGGAGATCGTGGAGCTATCTTAACCAACCATCACGTACTATGGTGAGATGTCGAAGAAACTCTTGGCGCTCCTTGGAATAGATCTATGTGCTGCCCTCACAGCATGGCACTTTCTCTATTACACTCCGCATGACAGAATCCGCGGATCAAAAAGACGCTGGTTTTTTATTACGCTCATCGACATCATCGGACCCATACTTTTTCTCAGCCGTGGCCTAAAAAAAATGAACCTCCCATGATAAGAAGGAGGTTCATTGCGAGACGGTGAGAACGATCGTTTAGTTTCTTAGTCCGTGCAGCGGGGCGGGAATAAAACCGCCACGTGAAATAAACTGAGAGTTATCTACTTGAGACACTGGAATAACGGGCGCATAGCCTAGCAGCCCGCCGAAATTAACTTCGTCGCCAGGCTTGGTCCCAGGGACCGGTATAACGCGCACAGCGGTGGTTTTGTGGTTCATCACGCCGATAGCTGATTCATCTGCAATCATCCCAGAAATGAGAGATGCTGAAGTTTCGCCCGGGATCGCCACCATATCGAGACCTACCGAACAGATTGAGGTCATCGCCTCTAATTTATCGATACTGATATTCCCGGCCCGAACTGCGTCAATCATGCCCTTATCTTCAGATACTGGGATAAAGGAGCCGGACAGCCCTCCAACGCGTGAGCACGCCATCATACCGCCTTTTTTTACAGCGTCATTGAGTAGAGCAAGCGCAGCTGTTGTGCCGTGAGTCCCCACCTGATCCAGCCCCATATTTTCCATGATGAGAGCCACAGAATCGCCGATCTCAGCGGTAGGGGCTAAGGACAGATCGACGATTCCGAACGGGATACCAAGCCGCTGCGCTGCCATGGTACCTACTAGCTGACCCGTACGAGTAATCTTGAATGCAGCCTTTTTAATGGCTTCAGCCACGTCGTTAAGGCTAGCGCCCTTGAGATCTCCCAGAGCCCGATTAACCACGCCAGGGCCGGATACACCTACGGAGACCACGCAATCTGGTTCTTCGACACCATGGAAAGCGCCAGCCATAAAGGGGTTATCCCCCACAGCATTGGCAAAGACTACGAGCTTGGCGCAGGCGATAGCGGAGCGCTCTTTGGTCAGCTCCGCTGCCTCTTTGATAACTCTGCCCATCAAGGCCACCGCATCCATATTGATCCCGGCACGCGATGAGGCGATATTTACACTCGAACACACCAGATCGGTTTCTGTGAGCGCTTGTGGGATGGACTCGATTAGGCGCCGATCCCCAGCGGTCATGCCTTTTTCTACAAGGGCTGAATAACCACCTACAAAATCCACACCTACCGTCTTGGCTGAGCGATCGAGTGCATGGGCCAGTGGCAGGGGAGATTCTTTGTGGGCTTGAGCAATCAGAGCAATGGGGGTGACAGAGATACGTTTGTTAACTATCGGGATACCAAGTTCGCGCTCGATACCTACGCAGGTCTCTACCAAGTGTGCTGCTTGGGTTGTTATTTTTTCATAAACAGCATCGCAGGTTTCTTGCATGGATCCGCGCACGCAGTCGAGCAGTGAAATTCCCATGGTTACCGTGCGGATATCGAGCCGGTACTGCTCGATCATGGCGATTGTTTCTAGTACAGCATCGGAAGAATGTTGAATAGTCATCTCGATCTTTCTTTAAATGAGATTCATAGCATCGAAGATGGCCTGCGATTGGATTCTGATAACCAGCTTTTCCCGCTTTTCAATCGCTTCCATGCGTTCTTGAATCATTTTGAGATCAATGGAGTCTTCATCGAAGGCAACATGAAGAATCATGGTGAAGTAGTCTTCCATGAGTGTCTGCGACACATTGTGAATATTTACATTGAGTTCAGCTAGGGCTGTCGATACTGCGGCAATAATCCCCGTATGATCTATACCGGTAACGGTCATAATGGCAAACATAGGGAGTATGTTACAGGGTTTTGAGAATATTCATCGACCCCAGAAGAACCCGGCGTTGGGTAGCACAATTAACGGGGGCCTGTAGCGGTGAGGCTGAGCGAGTGGGCGATAAAATTGCACAGGACGTGTCTCGCCCAGCGTGGGTCAAAGTTTTCGACAGACTGGAGAATCTTGTCAAAATCCTGTGGATCAAAATACCCACTGTGCATATAGAAGCTCATGCGAGCCCTGACCCCTTCGTAGTCCATCTCTCCGTGAAACTGGGAGGCCCAAACGTGGTCGCGGAAACGGATCAGCTGGTACGGGCAACTAGGTCCAGAAGCTAGCACCTCAACCTCTGGGCCGACAGTCTCGATGGCTTCCGTATGGCCGGTAAGCGCCTGGAATCTCGCTGGCAGGCCTTGCATGATGGGGTCGGTTTGAGAGGCGGGGACAACAACGGTAATACCGGTTTCTTCGGGGTGCTTACGGGCGACAGTTCCACCAGTGGCGTGCGCCAAGTAGCCAGCGCCAAAGCATATTAAAAAGACAGGTTTATCGCCATAGATCAGCATATCGAGCTGACGGTGCACGTGTTGTTGGTATACAGAATACGGTTCAGGATAGACGTGGAGAGGACTTCCCCCGACTATTATGCCTGCGTACTGCGAGGTGTCCCCAATTGTGTCGCGCTCGGATTCTAAAATTATATGGTCGATGTCAGAGGCTCCCAGGTTGCTCGCCCGCCGAAAGTCAGCAAACTCGGATAAGGCGACTGGGTGTCCACTTTTACCTTGGCGCAAGGATACAAAAAGAAAATCAGCCATAAGAAGTCTTATTGTAGGTTATGAAGAACTACTTCGTACACTACCTTCTACAATTTGTAGGATAGCTTGCAGGTCGGTGGTGTCGGCTCCTGACGATAGCCTCGTTATGAGCCCATCGAATACCGTTTCCAAATATGTATGTAAAACCTCCAAGCTCACGTCAGTACGCAAGCCGCCCTTTTCCAGGTTGAGGCGCAGCCGCTCGCGCAGGGCATCGTCTAGAGTGCGTTGGTGTTCAATCCACCGTTGCCGAAAACTAGAGTCAGTGCGTAGCATAGTTGAAATTTCGAGCCGCGTGGATAACCACGAATAGTCTTTGGGATTCTCCAAAATACTGCGCATCACCTCGACTAATCCGTCTTTGCTTACAACCTCCGCCATCCGTTCGGCATCTTCGCGAGCAAGAGCGAGGAAGAGGTTTTCCTTATCCTTAAAATGATGGAAGATCGCTCCACGTGATTTGCCAATTGATCGCTCCAATCGACGCACGGTGGCCCCCTCGTAGCCGTATTCGGCAAAGCAGCGCCTGGCGCCATCGAGGATATCTTGGCGTCGCGAGATGAGTTCGCTATCGGACACAATAGGCATCGCGAAGTCCTTTATTTTTCAGTGCGTTAAAGCTCGAAATTTATGGGAGGCTGAGGGAAGCCATCTGGCTTCCCTCAGGATTGGGATCGTCCTCAATCCCACAGCGAACTGACTCCTATGACTTAGCCATATTGCGAAGCACGTACTGCAAGATGCCGCCGTTGAGGTAGTATGCGAGCTCCCCTGGAGTGTCGATGCGTACGATCGCGTCGAATTCTGCGACAACCTTGCCATCTAAGCGGGCTGTGACCTTGACGGTATCAGGGGTAACCCCCGAATTCATGGCTGCGATTCCCTCAATGTCAAAAATTTCGTGACCAGTCAGACCGAGACTCTCGTGCGACTCACCCTCCGGGAACTGCAGGGGGATCACGCCCATTCCGATCAAATTGGAGCGATGAATCCTTTCGAAAGATTCTGTGATCACGGCTTTTACGCCAAGAAGACTAGTACCTTTAGCAGCCCAGTCTCGCGACGACCCGGTTCCGTATTCTTTGCCTCCGAGCACAACCAGAGGAATATCTTGAGCCTTATAATTTTGGCAAGCATCAAAGATAAACGCTTGAGGGTTACCGTCCTGTGTGAAGTCGAGGGTGTAGCCACCCGCGATGTCGACGAGCTGATTCTGGAGGCGGATATTGGCAAAGGTTCCGCGCATCATGACCTCATGGTTTCCACGGCGTGATCCGAGGGAATTATAGTCCTCTCGGGCGACACCGTGCTCGTCCAAGTACTGGGCTGCGGGAGTACCTGGCTTGATTGAAGAAGCAGGGGAGATGTGATCTGTGGTCACTGAGTCGCCAAGTTTAGCTAGGACGCGGGCGCCTGCAATATCAGTAACAGGTTCAGGCTCTACAGTCATATTGTCGAAATATGGAGCCTTGCGAATATAGGTGGAGTCGTCGTCCCACTCGAAGGTGGTCCCAGTGGGGATATCGAGTGCTTGCCACTGCTTGTCCCCCTTGAAGACGTCTGCATAATCTGCTTCGTAGAGTTCGCGGCTGATCGATTGCGCGATCGTCTCCTCGATCTCTTCGGTAGAGGGCCAGATATCTTTGAGGAATACCTCGGCTCCGTCCTGATCGACTCCAAGAGGTTGGGTCTCGAAATCAAAGTCCATCGTGCCAGCGATAGCATAGGCAATAACCATGATCGGGGACGTCAGATAGTTCATCTTCACGTCAGGAGAGATGCGGCCCTCGAAGTTGCGGTTTCCAGACAAGACAGCTGTGGCAGCCAAATCGTATTCGTTAATTGCAGCTGAAATCTCTTCCGGTAGGGGGCCCGAATTTCCAATGCAGGTGGTACACCCAAAACCGGATAGATAAAATCCTAAGGCCTCGAGGTCCTTCCAGAGATCTGCTAGCTGGTAATAACCGTCTACAACCTGGGATCCAGGAGCGCAGATGGTCTTTACCCATGGTTTTGCTTTGAGCCCCTTGGCTGCCGCTTTACGGGCGATGAGGCCGGCCCCGATCATCACTGATGGGTTTGAGGTATTGGTGCACGACGTGATGGAGGCGATAGCGACCATGCCGTGGTCAACAGTGAACTCGCCGCCATTTGGTGAGGTAACAACCACGGGTCGAGATGGGCGACCTGTATTCGCTAAAGCGGCGCTCTCTCCGTTGCCGGAACGTGAGGAATTAGCAGTGCGCTCGAACGCGCCCTCAAGGCGGACCGGCTCGAGGGTGTCGGTATCGGCAGTATAGGTCGGTAGGTCTGCGCGGAACTGTTGCTTTGAGTCAGATAGCAGAATTCGGTCCTGAGGGCGTTTCGGACCGGCGAGTGAAGGTACTACGGTACTCAAATCTAGCTCGAGGTACTCGGAATAGAGGGCTTCCGGGGCGTCTTTTTCAAGCCACATCCCTTGAGCTTTTGCATAGGCTTCGACGAGGGCTACCTGCTCTTCGGAGCGGCCTGTTAGATGCAGGTATTTGGTGGTCTCTTCGTCGATAGGAAAAATTGCGCACGTGGAGCCAAACTCTGGCGACATATTGCCAATAGTTGCGCGGTTAGCCAGCGGGATAGATTTGACCCCGTTCCCATAAAATTCTACGAATTTCTGCACAACTCCGTGCTCGCGCAACATCTCGGTGATGGTGAGAACTACGTCGGTAGCGGTTACTCCTGCTGGGATCTCTCCGGTGAGTTTGAAGCCTACAACCTTTGGAATGAGCATGGAGACTGGTTGTCCGAGCATAGCGGCTTCGGCTTCAATACCGCCGACGCCCCAGCCAAGAATGCCCAGACCATTTTCCATGGTGGTATGCGAATCTGTGCCGATACAGGTATCGGGATAGGCGACGTTATTATTGTCAAAAACGACGCGGGCAAGGTATTCAATATTAACTTGGTGCACAATCCCTGTTCCTGGTGGAACAACACGGAAATTGGAGAAATTCTCGGCACCCCAGCGTAGGAACTGGTAGCGCTCCTCATTGCGCTCGTATTCAATGTCAACATTTTTTTGCAACGCGTCGTTGGAACCGAAAGCTTCGACAATAACCGAGTGGTCGATGACCATTTCGGCGGGATTGAGCGGATTTACCTTATCGGGATCGCCCCCGAGAGTCTTGACCGCCTCGCGCATGGTGGCAAGGTCGACCACACAGGGAACGCCCGTGAAATCCTGCATGAGTACACGAGCGGGAGTGAATTGAATCTCTACGCTAGGTTCCGCCTGAGGGTCCCAGTTGGCGAGAGCCTGAATATGTTCAGCCTTAATATTGGCGCCGTCCTCGTGCCGGAGCAAGTTTTCCGCAAGCACTTTGAGTGAGTAGGGCAGCTTGTCCAAACCAGGCACGGAGTCGAGAGAGTAAAAATGATAGGTTTTTTCACCTACTGCGAGAGCCTTGCGGGCATGAAAAGAGTCTTTGCTAACGGTCACTATATAGCTCCAGGGTTGATAGGGATTGGGTTTCGAATATCTTAGTATCAGGTGCGACACTTGAGGCTTTATCGGCTGGAAAATCTTTGGTCGCGTCGCGTGACGCTCATTATAACAGTACAAGCGTTCTGTTGGCCGGAGTTAGAATCAAATCGAGCAAATAAATTCAGCTCCTCCAAGATAATCGCTACATATACCAATAAAAACTCAGCTCGTGACGCATTCTAGGAGTACCTATACCCCTCCAATTTGTGCACCAGTCAACGCTGTCGATTCCGTTTAATGCGTGGATCTGCTATCGCGTGGATTGTGCTACCCTGTGGCATAAGTTGAGGTACTCACCATGCTCTATGCTGTCTAAGGCACTGGCTTAATCGGAAGGAAAGTTTAGCTCTATGATCCCTTCTACTATTGATATGAATGATCTCGCTCGGCAGCTTGCTGAGGATGATGTGGCCTTAGAAACTCAAGATGACAACCTCCACGACACTCTTGAAAGTGCCAAGCTCTATCTCGAAGAGCAGACGATGGTCTCGCCGGTTGGAGTCGTGGTAGTAGATCAGACCCCACCACAGCCCGCTGATTTACGGGATATAGGCCAGGTCCTTCTGGATGCGGGAGGATATGAGTTGGTGATTGTCAGAAGCCCCGATAGTAGCGGAGTTGTGAGTACAACGTTGAGCCGCGCGGAAATCGAGTCGGCCAAGTTTAGCTTGGTTCAAAGCACCGACTACGCCGGTGATATTACGGCCTTTGCCGATACTCTCGCTGGGGGTAATCCTATGTTGTCTGCCCCCCTTGTACCCGTCCTAGTTTTTAGCTTAGTTGCTGCTGGAATTATAGGAAGTATCCGTAAAATCAAGGTTTGGGAATAGACAACTGTCAACGTGTGCTTGACAGTTTCTTCTTTATTTTGTGGGGTAGGCGCGCCGATAAACGTCCAAAATGTAATCAATATCACTTTGACCTCAAATTTACATCGTTTTCGCAGCTCAATCATGCATTGTTTCAGAAGAGGTGTGCTGTTGCGTTTGTGACTGGATCGAAGCATGGTGCATGTGGTGAAGGAATTGCCTTATTGTTTGTGTATTGACTCTTGAGTCGATTCCAGAAGCTTGACTATCATTGGTCGTTTTTTTGCACATGTGGGGAAGCACGTCGCAAACAGCCATATTGTCGGGCTTGACAATTTTGAACGAGGAGTTTTCGTGCGCAAATTTGGGCGTATCCTAACCGCGGCCTCGGTAGCTGCCCTACTTATGCCATCACAGTTGATGGCCGTTGCGGTGCCTACCAATCCCTCCGACTCGGCGATAGCAACTGCGCACAGCGAGGTTGGCGATGCCGAGTCAAGCGTGACAGCTTTAGTGGCAGCAATTTCAGATAGTGAAGCCAATCTGTCTCGAGTTGAGTTGGAGATGGGTAAGCTGCGTGAGGGCGTTAATAAGGCCATCGTTGACTATCACCGAGCTAAAGACGAAGCTGACCAAGCACGTGCTAAAGTCGCCCAAGCACGCAGTAACTTAGAGTCGACCCAATCTGATCTCACTCGCGCGCAGCAATCGCTCGATGAGATTTCTCGATCAACCTATCGCAAAGGCGCCACGGGAGTTGTTGGGGGACTCGCGGGAACCACAACGTCTGAGGACGCACTGGCTCGCCAGACTTTCCTTCGCACCCGCGCTGAAAAGCAGAGAACAGTCGTTAATGAACTGGATCGACTTCGCACTCAACAGGCTAATGAGGAATCTCTCCTTCGCGAGGCGCGTAATATCGCTGAGGCCAAGGAGCGGGCCGCTCTCGACGCCAAGGAAAATGCGGAGCGAGCAATACGCGAAAACTCTCAAGAACTCGAGCGTCGACATATGGAACGTCAGAGCCTCGAGGCCGACCGCTCAGCCGCCCAGGTACGTTTGAGTCAGGCGCGCAGCACGGCCGATGCTCTCTACGCCCAACGTGAGGAATACCGAGCATTTGAAAAAGCCGAAACCGAACGCAAGGCCAAAGAGGCTGAGGCAGCGCGGGCCGAGGCTGCGCGAGTAGCTGCACAACAAGAACTGGAGAGAAAAGAAAGGGAACGCCAAGAAGCCGAGGCACAGGCCCAGGCAGCCCGAGAGGCACAAGCACAAGCACAGGAACGCGCCGCACAAAAGGAGGCAGCGGAGCGGCGTGCTGCCGCTGAAGCTGAAGCTGAGGCAGCGCGCAGGGCCCAAGAAACTGCGGCCGAGGTAGCCGCCGAGCAAGCGCGGGAGGCAGCTGCAGCCCAAGCCGCCGAAAAGCAGGCACTCGAGCTGGTTAATCTCGCAGCCGATGAACTCCTAAAAGCCTCCGATACCCCAGACCAGGGAGCCGCACCCCAAGACATCCCTCAAGAGTCGGTTGCGCCAAGCGCTGAGGATATAGCAGAGGATTCTAGTAATTCAAGCCCTAGTTCCCCAGAAGCCTCGGCGGTCGCTGACGACGAATTAGATTCCGCTATCCAGGATCTCCTCGTTAAACTCGATGAGATTGCGGACGAAACTCCAACCGGTAATGACATCATCACCGACGGTTCAAGGAGCGAACGCATCGAAGCCGTGATTGCCAGGGCACAGAGCGTGATCGGGACCCCTTACGCTTGGGGTGGTGGCAACGTGAATGGCCCTACGAAAGGAATCCGTGATGGCGGAACCGCCGATAGCTACGGCGACTTTAATAAGGTTGGTTTCGACTGCTCGGGCCTGGTCATCTACGCCTTCGCCGCCGCCGGCTTCGATCTGCCACACTATACTGGCTACCAATACAAGCACGGCACCAAGATCGACCCCAAAAATATGCAGCGTGGTGACCTCATTTTCTACGGACCCAACGCTGAATACCACGTAGCTATCTATCTCGGTGATGGCACAATGATCGAAGCTCCCCAATCTGGTTCAACCGTCCGTATCTCCGATGTACGCTGGGGTGGTATGAGTCCGTACGCTGTGCGTCTAATTTAACTCGCGCATTTTAAATATTCTCAGCCCGCCACCTCAACGGTAAAGGTGGCGGGCTGAGAATATGGGATGCCGCGGTGGGGCAGAAATGTCGCTTCAGGGTATTAGGATGGGTTAGAGTCATCCCTATGCACCTTTCTATTGATGCTCTTTTGCTGTTAAGTTTTGGTGGCCCAGAGAAGTCCGAAGATGTGATGCCTTTTCTGCGCAATGTTACGCGCGGCCGCGGAATCCCCGACGAGCGTTTGGAAGTTGTGGCAACCCACTACCACCATTTTGACGGATACAGTCCCCTCAACGATTGCAACCGAGAAATAGTAGCAAATATCCAATCGGAATTATCACACAGAGGGCGCAAACTTCCCGTCTACTTCGGAAACCGGAACTGGCACCCCTTTGCCGTTGACACCTCAGAAGAGATCGCTCGCGATGGGCACAAGACTGTAGCAGTTTTCGCGACGAGTGCATGGGGTGGGTACTCGGGATGCCGGCAGTATAACGAGGATATCTCCGCGCTACGCGAGCATCTCGCGGAACGCTCACTACCATCAGTCGACTTTATCAAGCTGCGGCAATTTTATGATCATCCAGAATTTATAGCCGCGAATGCTCATGCGGTGCGCGATACTCTCGCAAAATTTCAAGCCCTAAACATCCCACCATCGGATCTTCGCCTGGTTTTTACGGCCCATTCCATTCCCATGGTGGCCGACGAAAATTCTGGCACATTTGCGGATGGGAATCTGTATTCTCGGCAAATTCACGAAGCGGCCCGCCTTGTCGCTCACGCGGTAGACTTCAAGGACTACGACGTCGTGTGGCAATCAGCCTCCGGTGATGGTCGGATACCGTGGCTTGAACCCGATATACGAGATCACGTTGAGCAGCTTAACGATCAAGGCGTCAACAATATTCTGGTGTGCCCAATCGGCTTCATTTCAGACCATATGGAAGTTGTGTGGGATCTAGATAACGAAGTCCGCGACGATGCGCAGCGGCTGAATATGACGATCTTACGGGCGCCAACCGTCGGGCACACTCAGAAATTTGCGTCAATGGTGGTCGATCTCATCGACGAAAGTCTGGGTAAATGTCCTGCACAGCATTCAGGTACCGTGATATCGAAAGGAGTTACCTTAAATGGAGCTGCCTGTGAGTATCAATGTTGTCCGCCGGCACGGCGCCCCCACTCGACCAAGGAATAACTTATAGCAGCCATCCGAGCGTGTCGGATATATTTTGCCAAGCTAAGGAGTTGAGGATCGAAAGCGTGGTGGTCGTAGCGAATGTGGACTGCCTCCACAATGGCACTTACACGGTCGGCGCGCGCGATTAGTTGACCGGCCCGCGGCGGCAGATCTGCGGGCAGGCCAGGATTTTCATAGAAGTCACTGAGAGTCCCCACTAGAAGGCGGGGCTGGCTCGATTGATGCTGTAGCAGCGAATCTCGGCCTTCGATATAGTCCGCAGACCGGGCGGTGGCTTCCCGCAACAGGGTATCAGCTTCCCCCAGACTAATAGTAGAAAGCGGGCGACCTTGGTATGGGGCGGCCTCCCATTCCACTCCCGTAGCACGCTGATGGGGGATGAGCAGTGTGTGATGCCCGATCAATAAGGCTTCATTGACTCCTAAAGGTGCGGGAATAGGATCACCAGGACCACCAAGGAGGGCCATAAGTACTGGTGGTTTTGCCGAGGTGAGCATCCTTTGTCTAAGGAATTTCAGCAGTTCAAGCAGATTTTCCTCGCCGTCGTACAGCGAGTGTGCGCCTCCGAGGTCGCCTAAGGCATCTTTAAGGCTGTCAAAGGATTCGAATCCATAAAACCAGGCGCCGAGCCACAGGGTTATATTTTGAAGAGGCGAGTAGAAATCTTTCATTCTCCATGAGTTTAGTAGGCTAAGTGATCGTGAGAAATTACGGGGATATTTTTCAGCAAAAAAAGGGACCTCGTTACCCTGAGGTAGAGGTAACCATCGGATCGGTCGTCGAGGTGCTTGCTGATGGCTTTGTGGGCGCAATCATAGGTTTCGAGAAGACCTATGATGGTGATTTCATCCGCCTGGAAGATCGGCGTGGGGTTGAGAAACTCTTCAAACTACGACCGGGCGCCTTTCTCATCGAAGGCCAACGGGCGACCTTGAAACGAAAAATCGCAGCGCAGCAGCCACGTCGCTCAAATTCGGGATCTACGATGGTGGAAAACTTCAGTGCGAAAGTCGCCGCCCCTTCTCGTATTTGGGTCGAAGGTATCCATGACGCTGCAATCGTGGAAAAGATTTGGGGTCATGATCTCCGGGTCGAAGGCGTAGTGGTGGAATATCTCGAGGGGCTGGATAACTTATCCGCCAGGTTGCAAGAATTCCGCCCAGGACCAGGACGACGCATCGGGGTACTAGCCGATCACCTTATAAAAGGATCAAAGGAGATGCGCTTGACCCAGTCCGTGGGCGAGGATGTGCTGGTGACAGGACACCCATATATTGACATCTGGGCAGCGGTCAAACCTGAACGCCTAGGGTTGAGAAACTGGCCCGATA
Source organism: Corynebacterium sp. ES2775-CONJ (assembly GCF_024814515.1). NCBI lineage: Bacteria > Bacillati > Actinomycetota > Actinomycetes > Mycobacteriales > Corynebacteriaceae > Corynebacterium > Corynebacterium sp. ES2775-CONJ. Next base: position 385,209 of record NZ_JANUXT010000001.1, read on the forward strand.
TTCCCTTCGGAGAAGACTGGAAGATGGGCGTGTGTGAGCGTCTGCACTGGTCCGATCCGAAAGAAGGGTGGAATAGAGTATACCGAGCGGTGCACAGCTACCGAGATATTGATTCTCATCTCATCGGGGCAGTCGAACGGCTCGTCGATTTTGTCACTAACCCTGAATTGAAAAAGTCGGATCTTCTTTAGAGATATCGCAGTGCCCTTACGGACTCCTGCTATTTTTCAGTTCAACCGAGTAGACTGACCGTGTGGGCTCTTTAATCTGGGTTATTGCAGGGTTAGTTCTCCTCGTCGCCGAATTGGCGGTCGGGGAGCTGACGTTAATGATGCTGGGAAGTGCGGCGCTGTTAACCGGTGTGGTCGCCTTGCTAGGTATTCCAGTAGGCGTAGAGATCATAAGTTTTGGAGTCTTCTCTCTTATGCTTTTGATATTTCTCAAGCCAGCATTAAAGACCCGCTTCCTCAACCAGAATGTCTACCTCGATACCAGTCCCAAAGCGTTAGAGGGCAGTCACGCTCTCGTTGTCGAAGCTATAACAGCGCACAGTGGTCAAATCAAGGTAGATGGATCAATATGGACCGCACGTAGTCTCGACCCTAGTGTCACTTTCTCAGAAGGAGATACCGTGGCAGTGATTTCCATTGAGTCTACGACTGCCGTGGTCTGGAAAGTGTAGAACATAATGGTTACTCTCATACTCTTCGGGGTCCTGATTGTCTTGATCATCGTGACCGTTGCTAAGGCAGTGGTTCTGATACCTCAGGGCGAAGCGGCAGTAATTGAAAGACTGGGACGTTATACGCGTACGGTCTCAGGCGGTATCACTTTACTAATACCGTTTATCGACCGTGTCCGCCAACGCGTGGACACTCGTGAACGAGTGGTGAGCTTCCCTCCGCAAGCTGTTATTACTCAAGACAACTTGACGGTAGCTATTGATACCGTCGTTACCTTTCAAATCAATGATGCCGCCAAGGCTATCTACGGTGTAGATAATTATATTGTTGGTGTTGAGCAAATCTCTGTTGCCACTCTTAGAGATGTCGTAGGCGGTATGACCCTGGAGGAGACTCTCACTAGCCGCGAAGTCATCAACCGTCGGCTGCGAGGCGAGCTTGATGCGGCCACCACCAAGTGGGGCCTGAGAATTTCCCGCGTCGAGCTCAAGGCGATCGATCCCCCTCCATCTATTCAACAGTCTATGGAGATGCAGATGAAGGCAGATCGAGAGAAGCGGGCCATGATCTTAACTGCTGAGGGCCGTCGTGAATCCGATATCCGCACCGCTGAAGGTGAAAAGCAAGCGCGAATCCTCGGCGCTGAGGGTGAGAAGCATGCCGCTATCTTGCGCGCCGAGGCCGAACGCCAGGCAGCCATCCTGAGAGCTGAAGGTACTCGGGCAGCCAAGTTCTTGGAAGCTCAAGGTGAAGCGCGAGCCATCACTCAAATCAATGCCGCAATTAAGCGCTCCGAGCTCACTCCGGAAGTGTTGGCTTATCAGTACTTGGATAAGCTACCGAAGATGGCCAGCAATGAAGGCTCGACGATGTGGATGATCCCAAGTCAGTTCTCTGACGCTCTTGAGCACTTCGCCAAGAGCTTTGGCGATAAAGATCAGGATGGAGTATTCCGCTACGAAGCGCAGAAATCCGAGCCGGTCCAAGAAGAAGACGTGCCTGAGGAATGGTTATCGGCAAGCTCTAATCCCGAGATCGAGGCAGCGTTAGCGGCGGCAAATGCGGTGGCGCAGAAACCTGTGGATGAGGTCAACCCCATCCCGGGTCTTCCCACTCAGACGAGTCAGCTGCCCGAAACTTCCTAGAACTAGAGTTTTAGTTATATAGGCTGCACTGGTGTGCAGCCTATATTTTTTTCTCATCAGCTGCTTGGAGAAAGCGGACTGCCAGACGCCAACCAGCCAATTCCGCTTGCCATCCAGCAGCTTGCAAGCGCTGACTCATCGCCTGCTTTGAAATCCCCAGCTCCATGGCTGCTTCATTCTGAGTATATCCACGTCGCATGAGGCTAGTTGCTTCGCGCCCTTCAGGGGTGCGCTTGTGAAGAAGATAGGCTAAAAGTATAAAGGCTCCCGCAATATCCTCGGCTTTTTCTTTTTGCCGCCTTATCCCAACCTTCACTACACCGGCACGGGCATGGGAGCCAAGAGTGGTACGTGCTAGTCGCCGCGCCTGCTCAGCTTGAGGGGCGATGGCGATAGCTATCGCCCAGTCTCCATGAGACAGAAGTGCAAGCGCAAGATCGCAGCATACTTCGGCAGAGGTTATGCACGTCACGATGTCTTCGACGCTGACTACTTCGAATTCACCAGCCCCCGGAAGGGTTGAAAGTCGTGCTGCCGAGGTGCGTACCAATTCCGCACGACGTCGTTCGCGACCGCGGTAGCGAGCATAGAGAACAAACATAGAAAATCCTTTGACTCTACAAAGACATGGATAGATAACTCTTATTCTAGTCCGAAGACTTGACTTGTGACGCATCCCCAAGTGGCAGGGTGTGATCTAGCCATAACCCAATCAATCCGACGAAGCCGAAAGCGACAGTGATAAGCAATGTAGTGGTATCAAAACTGCGAGTAAGAGCGTCGCCAAGAAAAACCACCGCAGCTGTTCCAGGGGCAGAACCGATGAAGGTGGCAATGAGAAAGCCACCTAAGGGAATCCTTGTCATTGCCACCGTATAATTGAGCAGCGAAAAAGGAATCCCCGCGATCATTCTCAAGCTCATCACAGCTAGCCACCCACGTTGCTCGAGGTGAGAGTTAATACGGGAGGCCGCTGGATGATCGAGGCGATCTAAGACAGACTGACCCACAACGTAGCGAACCAACAACAAAGAGAGGCCCGCTGAGCAGGTGGTGGCGCTGAGTGCTATGGCCACTCCTAGCCACGGTGGAAAGAGCAACCCGGAGCTGAGCGTCAATAATGTCCGTGGAATCGGGAATTGCGTGATAGTGACATAGAGCAGGAAGAAAATTGGAATAAAAAAATACCCACTGCGGTGAGAGAGATCCTCCAGGGTTTCAAGCGATGGAATATCGATAAAGAGCACCGCGACCATGCCTATAATCAGCAGGCTCGAGAACGCGATACGGCGTGAGAGGGATAAATCCCGCCACGTTAGTTGGAGGAAGGATGTGAATTTCACAACGATTTTTAATGCTTGCTTCACTTTTTCCACTATATTTCTTCATTTGCGCGCTATATCTAGGCAAAGCAGGGCGCAATTGCTGCCTGCATTAGCTAGACTAATCGTAGTGCTCTGAATTTGCTTATCTCAGCAGCATGCCCAAATTACTAACATCACCTTCAAAGGTCGCGAGTGGGACACTCACGGCCTTTAAGCGTGGAAAAAGAGGGGAGTAGGTCCTTATCGTGACTGACACACGAAGTTCCTTAACTCAAGAGTTTGAAAACCGCCAGCAAGCTTGGTATCGAGCCGTTGCTGGAGTTTTTGCTCGGGTACAGAAAAAGGACGCCGCCGATATTCCTGACGATATCTGGCGAAAATTAATTAAAACTACCGGTGAGGGTATCCACATCAACCCGCTCTATACGCGAGCTGATGAAATTGACGAAGTGGCCCCTCCCGGACAATTTCCATTCCTCCGCGGACCCAAAGGCGCCGGTGAAGGAAATGAAGGGTGGGGAGTAACCGAAACCTTCGATTCCTCCCACAACCAGAGCGACGTGTTGCATGCTTTGGAAAACGGCACCACCAACCTAGTACTCAAAGGATCGGCCGATCTAGCCACCCTGCTCAACGGCGTGTACCTCAGCCTAGCGCCGGTGCGACTAGATTCCGGAACAGACCTAGACAAGCAAGCACAGGCGCTCTTTGAGATTGTCGACTCCCAAGAGGACGATCCCACTGCTATCGAATTAGGCGCAGCCCCTTTGACCAGCCAGATTGATGGTCGTGAAACCTGCACCCTCGACGAAGCTATTTCCTGGGCTAAGAAGAGCTCCCAGCGAGCACATACCCGTGCACTGTTGGTAGACGCGGTGTCTTTCTCTAACCAAGGAGCCACCGATGCTGAAGAAATTGGCCTAGCGCTCGCTGCCGGAGTGGAATATCTTCGCGCCTTAACCGATGCAGGTCTCTCTGTACCGGATGCTCTCGAGCAAATCTCCTTCCGCTACGCAATCACCGACGATCAGTTCTCCCAAATTTCTAAATTGCGTGCTGGCCGCGCTTTGTGGGCTCGAGTTGCGGAGATTTTGGGGGCACCAGAGCACGGTTCGGCTCCGCTTCACGCGGTCACTGCTCCCGTAATGTTCTCCCAGCGCGATCCTTGGGTTAATATGCTGCGTTCCACAGTTGCTGCTTTTGCAGCTGGTGTAGGCGGCGCACAGGATGTTGAGGTTCTGCACTTCGACTGGGCTATTCCAGGTGGTCTACCGAAAACCTCACGCACTTTTGCCAGCCGTATCGCCCGCAATACCAACCTGTTACTGCTCGAAGAATCGCATCTTGGGCATGTCATCGATCCTGCCGGTGGATCCTACTACGTAGAATCCTTCACTAAGCAGCTGTCCGACAAGGCGTGGGATGTATTTACCACCATCGAAAAGGCTGGTGGTTTGCAGCAGGCGGTAGATGCTGGCATCGTTGCGACAATGCTTGCAGAGTCGCATGAGGCAACGCGCAAAGAAATTGCGCTGCGCCGCAAGAAAGTCACTGCAATTAACGAGTTCCCAAATCTGCTTGAGGCGCCCCTGCCCGCACAACTGCGTCAAGAACCCGCAGGTGTTAAGCGGTGGGCGGCTGAATTCGAAGCCTTGCGTAACCGCTCGGACGCCTATCTTGAGGAACATGGGGCACGCCCCGCTATCGCTCTTATCCCGTTGGGGCCGCTAGCGAAGCATAATATTCGTACCGGTTTCATTACGAACTTGTTGGCCGCAGGAGGCATTGAATCCCACAACCCTGGTGAAGTCAAGCCAGGCACTGAGGAATTCACCCAAGCAGCTTCACAGAGCTCGATCGTGGTTATCTGCGGTACCGATCAGGAATACGAAGCCACCGGCGCTGCTACCTTCGATGCGCTGCGCGAAGCAGGATGCGAAACTATTATGTTAGCCGGCACCAGCGGTCACGGCGTCGATGCCGATGACTATTTAAATCTTAAGATCGATGCGGCTGCAACTCTTGCCACGCTGCTAGATAAGTTGGGAGCATAAGCAATGAGCACGATCCCTAATTTCTCCGATTTTTCAGCACAGCCTGAAAATCCGACCTCCACTCAGGCCGATATGAGCGCCTTGAAAGACCAGCTTTGGGAAACCCCTGAGGGCATTGGGGTACCTCGCGTCTTCAACCGCGACGATCGCAACGATGCAGTCGCCGACGAGCAGCTCGATTCTTTCCCTGGGATGCCGCCATTTATGCGTGGACCCTATCCCACCATGTACACCAACCAGCCGTGGACGATTCGTCAGTATGCGGGATTTTCCACGGCAGCTGAATCAAATGCTTTCTACCGACGCAACCTAGCCGCCGGTCAGAAAGGCCTGTCGGTTGCATTCGACCTTGCTACCCACCGCGGTTATGATTCTGATAACGAACGAGTGCTTGGTGACGTCGGTATGGCGGGCGTGGCCATCGACTCGATTCTGGATATGCGCGAGCTCTTCCAAGGCATCGATCTGTCAAGCGTGTCCGTTTCGATGACCATGAATGGTGCTGTGCTGCCAGTTTTGGCCCTCTATATCGTTGCCGCTGAAGAGCAGGGAGTAGCTCCCGAGCAACTGGCGGGCACCATCCAAAACGATATTCTCAAAGAGTTCATGGTGCGTAATACCTATATTTACCCACCGAAGCCCTCAATGCGAATCATCTCCAATATCTTCGAGTACACCTCGATGAAGATGCCACGCTTCAACTCCATTTCGATCTCTGGTTACCATATCCAGGAAGCGGGAGCGACGGCCGACCTCGAGCTCGCTTATACACTTGCCGACGGTGTGGAGTACATCCGCGCTGGTAAAGAGGTGGGCCTTGATGTCGATAAATTTGCCCCTCGTTTATCCTTCTTCTGGGGCATTTCGATGTACACCTTCATGGAAATCGCTAAGCTTCGCGCCGGACGTTTGCTGTGGAGCGAACTGGTTGCGAAATTCGAAAATAAGAATCCGAAATCGCAATCTCTGCGTACCCACTCCCAGACCTCGGGCTGGTCGCTGACCGCTCAGGACGTGTTCAATAACGTCTCACGCACGTGCATCGAGGCAATGGCAGCAACTCAGGGACACACTCAGTCCCTCCATACCAACGCCCTCGATGAGGCACTCGCTTTGCCCACCGACTTCTCTGCACGTATTGCCCGCAATACGCAGCTCTTGCTGCAGCAGGAATCCGGCACGGTTAGGCCGGTAGACCCATGGGCCGGCTCCTACTATATCGAATGGCTCACTGAGCAACTCGTAGAGCGTGCTCGCAAGCATATCGAAGAGGTTGAGGCAGCTGGCGGTATGGCACAAGCGACGATCGAAGGCATCCCGAAGCTTCGCATTGAAGAATCTGCAGCTCGGACGCAGGCCCGCATTGACTCTGGCCGTCAAGCACTCATTGGTGTGAACAAGTATGTGGTCACCGAGGACGAGCAGATTGAAGTGCTCAAGGTGGATAATACGAGGGTACGCGAAGAGCAGCTGGCTAAGCTGGAGAAGTTGCGCGCCGAGCGCGACGAAGATGCCTGCCAGCGAGCACTGCAGGCGCTCACTGAGGCAGCCGCAAAGACCGATAAGGAACCCGGCGATCTTGAGCACAATCTGCTCAAGCTCTCGGTGGACTGTGCGCGCGCCAAGGCCACCGTGGGCGAGATCTCGGATGCGCTCGAGAAGGTCTTTGGCCGCCACGAGGCTGAGATCCGCACACTCTCAGGCGTATACAAGGATGAGGTTGGAAAGGAGGGCCAGGTGAATAATGTCGCCCGCGCCATCGCTATGGCCGATGCTTTCGAGGCCGAGGAAGGCCGCCGTCCACGTATCTACCTCGCCAAGATGGGCCAGGATGGTCATGATCGCGGTCAGAAGGTTGTAGCTTCCGCCTACGCCGACCTTGGCATGGATGTTGATGTCGGACCCCTTTTCCAGACCCCAGCCGAGGCAGCCCGAGCTGCTGTTGATGCCGACGTGCATGTGGTGGGCGTATCCTCGCTCGCCGCAGGTCACTTGACATTGGTGCCGGCACTTCGCGATGAGCTGGCTAAGCTGGGCCGCGACGACATCATGATCGTCGTTGGTGGTGTGATTCCGCCAGGGGATTTCCAAGAGCTCTACGATGATGGCGCCGTGGCGATCTATCCTCCAGGAACAGTGATTGCAGAGTCGGCTATCGATATGCTCACCAAGCTATCGGCACAACTGGGTTTTGAGCTGGACATACCCGAAGATCTGAAGTAGCAAGTTAGTAACCCTAGGTTCTCCTTGCTGAGAAAGAAAACGCGTGGCCACTCGATGAACGTCTATTGGGTGGCCACGACGTTTACCTAGGAATAGCCTCCATACCTTGTCCTCGGGGTTCTTACAGCCCTGAGGGACCTCAAGAAGGGTGATGACATGCCCCACGATAATGAATATTTAGAGCACCATCTGGGCTCTCTCCTAACCACCGCCGGCACAGATTTGGGGGAGATCACCGCGGTACCCCCTCAAATCGTAGTGCGGGCTCGGCGTCGCATCGACGTCGATGAGCTTTTCCAGGGAGTCAGAGAAAATAACCGAACAATGGTTTCACGCGCGATAACGTTACTTGAATCGACAGCGCCTGCGCACCGCGTTCTTGCCCAAGAGTTGTTAGTCAAACTCCTGCCTTTTTCCGGTAATGCGCTCAGAGTCGGTATCACGGGCGTGCCCGGCGTCGGTAAGTCGACCTTTATCGAATCGCTAGGGCAGAAACTAATTCGCGAAGGTCATAAGGTGGCAGTGCTCGCCATTGATCCTTCATCCACACGTACGCGCGGATCTATTTTGGGTGATAAGACTCGTATGTCGAAGCTCACTCGCGAGGACAATGCGTTTATTAGGCCCTCTCCATCTGCCGGAACTCTTGGTGGAGTTGCCAAAGCCACCAGAGAATCCATGGTAGTTTTTGAAGCTGCTGGATTTGACGTCATACTCGTGGAAACTGTGGGAGTTGGACAGTCCGAAGTAGCTGTCTCTCAGATGGTTGATTGCTTCACTTTCCTTGCTTTAGCGGGTGCAGGAGATCAACTGCAGGGCATCAAAAAAGGTGTTCTTGAGATGGCGGATCTCGTGGCAATTAACAAGGCCGATGGATCCAATCTTAAAAATGCCAAGCGAGCTGCTAGGGAACTGGCAGCCGCACTACATATGGTGCGTCCTGAGAACGCCGAGTGGCATCCGCCCACCTTAACAATGTCGGCTATTGAGCATGAAGGTACAGATAAGTTCTGGGACTATGTTATGGAGCATCACGAGCAGATGCTCGAGTCGGGCCTCTTCGAGAAAAACCGTCGAAATCAACAGGTTCAGTGGATGTGGTCGATGGTGCATGAGACTCTGTTACAGCGCCTTAATTCACATCCGTCGGTCAAACAGGTTAGTGCCCTCGTAGAATCCCAACTGCGGGAGGCACAGATTACGCCTACCCTAGCGGCAGAGAAGATCCTGAACGCCTTCGATACTCAGGTTCCCTGAGAGTTTATGGCCTAAAGGCTATAATGGTAACCGTTCGCGATAATTAAGAGAAAGGTGAGAATTAATGGCTGATTACGGCCCACATCCCTATATCCTCAATATCGAAGAGAAAACTCTCAGCAATCCTCATTTTCGGGACACAGTCTGGACTGGCCAATTCCTTCAAATGACGGTCATGACCATACCCGCTGGGGGAGAGATCGGCGCCGAAGTGCACGACGACCACGATCAATTCTTAAGGATCGAGGCTGGCAAGGGTCGCGTGATGATTGGTGAGAGCGCCGAAGCCTTAGAAATTGACGAAATTATTGAAGACGATTGGGCTATTTTTGTTCCTGCCGGTAAGTACCACAATGTGGTCAATGCGGGTGAAGAACCTTTGAAGGTCTATTCAATCTACGCTGCCCCTGAGCATAAGAAGGGTACCGTGCATCCTACCAAGGATGATGCGGATAACGATCCTCACGAACATTAATTGTCGAAATATCAAAGTGCTCGGGATTTTAAGCCGAGCACTTTTTGCGCACTGTCTCATAGTGCGAGAGTGGGTGAGGGGTAAAGAAATATAAAAAGTCCCAGAAATAATTCTGGGACTCTTTTACTGTCTCAACACAGTGTGCCCGAGGGGGGACTTGAACCCCCACGTCCGTTAGTAGGACACTAGCACCTCAAGCTAGCGCGTCTGCCATTCCGCCACCCGGGCAATGGGTATCGTTTTCAGCCTCGCGGCTGGGCACTCACTAAACTATATTAGAGAGCTCAATCATTAACAAATCCGCTGGCTATGGGCTAAAAAGTGGAATCTATGGCTCATCTTTACCACGTCTTAGTTGAGCCAGCTCTGCGCTCAGGCGTTGGATCTCAGAGTTCATAACCTGCAGAGTTTCCATAAGTTCATCGTGACGCTGAGCTTCACTTATTTCCCCTTCTCTCACCGCATCGTTTTGCACCTGTTCGACCAGCCACGCCGACACCATTGCTGTGACGACACCAGCAACAGCAATTCCGGTGAGCATGAGGAGGGCGGCCACAATACGACCCTGGCTACTGATCGGTGAGATATCCCCGTATCCTACAGTGGTCACGGTGGTCAAGGCCCACCACAGGGCATCGCCGAAGCTGTGCACTGCCGTGCCGGGAGTCGTTACTTCCGCCTCGTAGAGGGAAATAGCTGCAACAATAATGATAAGTAAGGACGCTACTGACGTATAGAGAGCCACGGTCACCCGCGCGTTTGCAGCCGAGTAGCGTTGCAACAAAACCAGGGTGGGCAATACCCTAAGAGCACGTAACGGGCGGAACATAGGCAACACGATCATTGCGGTCTCCCACCAGTGACCAACCATCCATGCTGCCCTATTCTCAGCGAGGTATAGACGCACGAGATAATCAATGAGAAATGCCCCCCAAATGGCCCACATTCCCACCGCAGCCGCCTGGTTAAGGAAGGCCTCGTTATCGCCTAGGGCATTCCATGCATAGAGGAGTAAAAATGCCAGCGAGGCCACGAACATAGGCCCCTCCACCCGCCGTTCCCATTTCATTTGTGCAGAAGCATGATCTGGAATATCCGGAGCAAATAATTCGCGCACGAGCAGCATAACTTTGGCGCGCAGTGAAAGCGATGCGATTGCCTTGGCATGAGAATTCATGGTTTTATTCTTGCACCTTCACGCTATCTTTGATGCAACACTGATATTCCTCGGCGCTCGAGAGCGAGCGTAGTTAGGATGAAGGTATGACTTCATATGCACACGATCCACGTTTTCCAGGACCTGACCCTTATGCGCCGCTCAAGAATCTCCCCAGTTTTCCACTCGTGTCCGAGGATTTTGCGAACGGAGACCGGCTCCCCTCTCACGTGGTGGCTCCCGGCAGCGTAAGCCCACATCTGCGCTGGTCTCAGCTCCCAGAGGGCACCAAGTCACTAGCGATTACATGCTTTGATCCCGATGCCCCTACTGCATCTGGCTACTGGCACTGGGCTGTCTTTAATATTCCAGCGAGCGTAACCGAGATACCAGCTGGTGCCGGGTCCGCAGGTGGGGTTCTCACCACTCATCCTGGCGTGGTCACACTCGCTGGAGATTCTGGCTTGCGATCTCACTATGGCGCTAATCCTCCGTCAGGTCACGGGCCCCACCGCTATCTCTATGCGGTGCACGCTCTCGACGTTGATTCCTTGGAGATTGAACCCACCGCCACCGCGGCTGTGCTGGGATTCCACGTCTACTTCCATTCCCTCGGGCGTGCCATTTATTGGGGTTGGTACGAGAATGAGTAAGGGGGCACCGCCAGTCTCCGCGGCTCTTCGCGTGGGTGGTGCCTTTATTGCAATTGCGGTGGTGTTGCTGATCTTCACAGTGATGGAGATCAGCCAGCATGGGTGGATGGCGCCTTTTGCCGTCACTTTCAGATTTATCAACACTGTTGTAGCCGCTGGATTAGTAGGGGGCTATGCGACCACCCACATCAAGCAACGCCCGCACTTTACACAGCTCATTGCTCTGGTTGGGGCGCTACTACTTATTATCTCGGGCCGCTTATTTCCATCCACTCCGCTCATAGTGTGGGAGCAGTTCTGGATTCCCTCCTATGCAGTACTTGCCCTCATATGCGGCCTGTATATTAGGCGAAAGGCTTAGCATGAGGACGTATTGAGCATAACTCCCTGCATCGATACATCATCAATGCAGGGAGTTATTTCTTTCGTTCTAGTCAAGTGTCCAAGGAAGACCCGAACCCACCGCTTCGGATAATGAAGCGAGGTTATGGGCTCGCAGCTGTTCGGCCAATCCGCGGTGGATTTCACGAATCCAATCGGGGCCCCCATAAATGAGACCGGTGTAGCCCTGAATGAGGGTTGCGCCTGCGGCAATCCGTTCCCACGCCTGCCGAGCACTTTCAATGCCGCCAACACCAATCAATACCATCTCATCGCCTACCTTTTGATGCAGGCGTCGCAGGACGTCGAGAGATCGGGCGGCTACCGGGGGGCCGGATATTCCTCCAGCGCCCATATCCTCGACTATCGACGCATCAGTCGATAAGCCCTCCCTCGAGATCGTGGTATTGGTAGCTACGATGCCATCAAGATCAAGCTCAGAGGCAAGATCCGCAATGGCATCAATATCCGCATCGTTAAGATCGGGTGCGATTTTTACCAGAACTGGAGTCGAAGTTGCAGCCTTAACCGCACTAAGGATAGGTCGCAGCGAATCTACCGCTTGCAAATCGCGTAGTCCTGGGGTGTTAGGGGATGATACATTGACCACGACATAGTCCGCGAGATCCCCGAGCAGGGATGCGGAACGCCGATAATCATCCGCTGCTTCTTCGGGTTCGACAACCTTGGTCTTACCAATATTGATTCCAATAATACTTGCAGCGGAGCGCCTGCGGAGATTTTTGGCCACTTCCGTGGCGCCCGTATTATTGAAGCCCATTCGATTCAATATCGCGTGATCTTTAGGAAGTCTAAAGAGTCGCGGTTGCGGATTTCCTGGCTGCGGTGAGGCTGTCACGGTGCCCAGTTCCGAGAACCCAAAACCCAAGGCCTCCCAGGCATCGGGTGCGAGCCCATCCTTATCGAAGCCGGCAGCTAAACCGAGGGGCAGGGGAAAGACAGTTCCGAAAACCTCTTGCGCCAAAATGGGATCGTTCACTCGCACCATCTTGGCTAAGATCCAGCGTAGGGGAGGGATATTCTGCACGAGGCTAACACCTCGTGAGATAATGCCGTGGATGAGCTCCGGAGAGAGCTTAAACATCAGCGTGAGTGTTTTTTGATAGAGGGCAATCCTCTGGGGCGGAGTTCTATAGCTCATGACCTCATCCTAACCGTAGATACTTATTGTCACTGTTGTGCACGGGAAATAATCTGCAGGCCAGCACCTGATGCGGAGGCCGCTACAATATCGCCGTTGTCGAGGATCTCGATATTGTGAATATCGGAGACTCCTGAATACTGGACAATCTCTTGTCCAACTCCGCTTGAGATTGTATACCCACTAATGCTGGAATCAGCCGTCGTTGCCACCCACACGCTCTCGGTATTCTTATCCCATGCCAGGTCCCAAGGAGATTGCCCATGCGTGGGTGTGGTTTGATGCAGCCGGATCACATCATCGGCCAGATAGACGCCGAACTGATGTCCTATAGCATCTGCTGCCAAAGCCATACCATTGCTACCGGCAGAAATTTCACCCACACCTAGGCCCACCCGCAGAACGGCTCCAGCCTTGAGGGAGTCGGGGTAAATATTTTGAATGGTCGTATTGACCCTATTGGTGCGGTAAACGGTGTCGGGGCCGGCGTCGCGAGCTACGGCTATGAGCTGGTCAACTGGGCCCTCCATGGTAATAGAGTGCTCGTTACCCTCTTTATAGGCTAGAATTTCCTCGCTATCAGCATTACCCACAAAAAGGGTCCCGTCGCTAGTGCGTGCTACTGCTGTCACAGGCTTCGGCGTTGTTTGAATCACCAGCAGTTTCGGGTTCTTCGCGTCAATAGCATTGACCCCATCAGGACAAGCGATCAGAAAATCCGGAGCTGCAGCGGTCATATCGCCACATTTGGGATCCACCTCAAGGACAGCCGCTTGACCGGATCGGAAATCAGCAACCGTACCCACCGCTAGCTTGTCTTTCGAACGCAGCGCCAGGATATCGCCCACCCGTTCCATATCTTCAACATTGTGATATTTGGGGTCAAGATCAATAACGTCTCCATGTGGCACCGTGCCCGACACCCTCGGTTCGGGGAAAGCACTTCCCATACGTACCGGGAGTTTTTCTTCTACCGAAGGGGGATTACAGGCGGTAAGAGTTAGGGCAAGAATTGTCCCGAGAGCTTTATATTTCACAAGGAGAATGTTAGCACCGATCAGTGTCTGTCCACCCCGAAGGTTGGGTTGCTGTGTACTTTCTGGCCTGATGCATGAACGTTCGCCGAGAAACGAGTACGGTATACATCTGTGACTGATACTGCTGCAATTACCGAAGGTGCCCACATTCTGGCATCCGCCACGGATCCGACGGCTATGTCGTGGGTTCAGGTCGTGGTCCTCTCCCTCGTGCAAGGGCTGACAGAATTTTTACCTGTCAGTTCCTCTGGTCATTTAAGGATCGTCAGTTCGCTCTTCTTTGGTGAAGATGCGGGGGCCTCGTTTACTGCCGTTGTGCAGCTGGGTACTGAAGCGGCTGTATTAGTCTATTTTGCCCGAGATATCTACACGATTATAAGGCACTGGATCGTAGGACTGGTTCGACCCTCCCAGCGTGGTTTCCATTACACGATGGGCTGGATGGTCATTGCGGGCACCATACCGGTGGGCGTCATCGGATTCCTAGCTAAGGACTATATACGGGGCAATCTCCGCAATCTGTGGATCACCGCCACCGTCTTGATCCTTTTCTCCTTTGTCTTTATCGCAGCAGAACGGTGGGGGAGGAAAAAGCGCCGCTACGAAGATCTCACTATGACTGACGCTATTGTTATGGGTCTCGCTCAATGTCTTGCGCTTATCCCTGGGGTCTCTCGATCAGGAGGGACGATCTCTGCTGGTCTTTTTCTTGGACTGGAGCGCGAAGTCGCAGCCCGGTTTAGCTTTCTGCTCGCTATACCTGCGGTCTTAGCTTCGGGCTTATTCTCGCTACCCGATGCTTTCGCCCCACAGACGGGCCAGGCTGCCTCTGGCGTTCAGCTCATTGTCGGCTCCCTTATCGCCTTTGGAGTCGGTTACGCTACTATCGCGTGGCTTTTACGCTTTGTTTCCCAGCACTCCTTTAGTTGGTTCGCGGCTTACCGCATCCCGGTGGGGCTGGCCACGATAGCGCTGCTCGCAGCCGGACTCCTAATCCCGTAGCAGCGGCTCGGTAGGGGCCGGTGTTAGCGAATCGGCGCAACGGTGATTTTTCGGTAAACTAGCGCCTATGTTTTCTTGGTCACGGCCCGACATTCCCCACCTCCCTGGCGAACCCATCGCGTTAAGCTTGTACGACACCGCCGATAGGGTAGTCAAACCAGTTGAAGTTCATCAAGGCAAGGCTGGGATTTATGTGTGTGGAATTACTCCGTACGATTCCACGCACTTGGGTCACGCCGCGACATATCTGACTTTTGACCTCATCAACAGAGTTCTCATCGATCAAGGTGCGCAGGTCCATTACGTGCAAAATATCACCGACGTCGACGATCCCCTCTTTGAACGCGCCCAACGAGACGGCCTCGACTGGCAGGCGTTGGGTACCAGCCAGATTGATCTCTTCCGTTCTGATATGACTAACCTGAGGGTTATACCGCCACAGGATTATATCGGGGCTATGGAATCGGTCGATGAGGTTATCACGCTCGTATCGCGACTGCTCGAGACTGGTGCTGCCTATATTGTCGACGATCCCGACTATCCCGATATATATGCCTCTGTTACGGCAACAAAGAACTTTGGCTACGAGTCAAATTATTCTCGGGCACTTATGGAAGAACTCTTCGCTGAGCGCGGGGGAGACCCACAGCGGGAATTTAAGAAAGATCCTCTCGATGCCCTAATTTGGCGAGCTCACCGCGAGGGGGAACCCTCATGGGATTCTCCGTTTGGGCCGGGTCGCCCGGGGTGGCATATCGAGTGCGCGGCTATTGCTGCTCATCGTTTGGGTAACCATTTCGCTATCCAAGGAGGTGGATCAGACCTCATCTTCCCCCACCATGAGTTCTCAGCGGCTCACGTGGAAGCGGCCTGCGATAGCCCGCGTATGGCCGGACACTATGTCCACACCGGCATGATCTCCCTCGATGGAGTCAAGATGTCCAAATCACTTGGCAATCTAGTATTCGTATCCCATCTCACTCGAGCGGGACACGATCCAGCCGCCATCCGTCTCAGTGTCTTTTCGGCGTCGTATCGCGCGTCGCGGGATTTCTCTCAAGATTTACTCGCTGCAGCCGAAGATCGACTCGCGCTATGGCGCAGCGCTATTAGCCGCGAGAGCAACCGTGCTCACGCCGAAGATCTTATCCAGTTTGTGCGTACGAGACTGGCAGATGATCTCGATACCCCTGGTGCTTTGTCAGCGATCGATCGTTGGGCTCATTCGGTAGTGGGGCAACCCCCCAGCCGTCAAACGCTGAGCGAGGCGGGCCAGCTCGTTCAGGTGGGGGTTGATGCACTATTGGGAATAAAGCTATGACGGGTACGTTTATCGAATATTTTGATAAAAAGGTGGAGAATTTTATCGCTGATCTGCGCACATTTTCGACTGGCTCTTATCTTCGAGCATCGGAAAAAGAATTCTGGGATCCACCATATGATAGCGAACAGTTAGCTGAGCTGGAAAACCTCCTGTACGCCCTGGTCCGAGAGTGCGCCCGGATTGACGATCCCTCCTTGGTGGAATCGGACGAGTTTATTGTAGATACGACTTCCAACTGGCATCGGCGAATTTTAGAGTTCAACTACCGTAACGCTGATGCCATTATCGAGCCCGAAGAAGCAGCGGAACTCGAGGACCTTATCGCCGAGTTGTGGGCTCTCAAAGGAGTAGCTGAAGCACGGGTAACGGAGCTGCCGAGATTAACGGAAGCGGAGTACTGTTCCCACACTGATACCATTTCCTACCGCGACGCCTCACTGCTTGGCTAGACCATGATCGCGATTTTCCGGCGATCCGAGGATTATTCGCTGACCGAGGGGCTCGAGTGTAGAAGATGGACGGAATAATAGTCGGTGACCACACAGCTCGCGGTGAGTTTATAGGCATCGTGGCTACTGGACTTGCACGATCGTTTCAGCATCGTGCACACGCTTTTTAACTCCTATCCGCCCTGACTGGCTCGCGCACGAGCATAGGGGAGGACCATCAAGAGTAAATATCAGCCACGAACACCCGCTTATGACCGAGGGCTTTTCTGTCTTAGAATCCTAGGAGTGCCGGAAGCTATATAAGCACCCATGAGAAAGAAGTGATAGATATGTCCCTCGATTATCTCCTCAGCCCAGAAGTGGCCTTTCCACTCATTATTGGAGTAGTGGTGCTAGTTGCAATAATTAGTATTGTACGAAGCCTTATCCGGAGGTTCTTCTCTATCATCTTTGCGCTGGTATTCTTCGGCGGAGGTCATCAAGTAGGGTTATTCGAGAATATTGCGCAATTTTTCCGTTAGGAAGGACACTCAAATAGATGGCTGCAAAACTTCGTGCCGTCCTGTGGGATATGGACGGAACTTTAGTGAACTCAGAACCTCTGTGGGAGATTGCTACCTACGAACTCAGTGAAGAGATGGGGCGACGACTCACCCCTGAATTACGGGCTCAGACGGTGGGGGGATCATTTGCTAATACCCTTCAAATTGCCGCGGAACACGCCGGTATTTCCTTAGATAAGCCTGCTTACGAGCATTTTGAACGTTTTATGGTGAAGCGGATGCAAGAATTGCTACCGCAGACTGAAATCTTTGCTGGTGTTATCGAGCTTTTGGGCGATATTCAGCAGCGAGGAATCCCTAATTTTATAGTCACTAATACCTCCAGAGAATTAGCTGAGCCCGTCATCGACACTCTCGGAGCTCACTATTTTGCAGGCTCCTTGTGCGGAGACGAGGTTCACACAGGAAAACCACATCCCCTTATCTACCGTTTATCGTCGGAAAGACTCCGGGTATCCACTCGAGAATGTCTCGTCTTTGAAGATTCCTACACTGGCATGACCGCTGCAACTCGTGCCGGGTGCGTGGTCGTCGCCGCTCCTGGCTCACAAGCTCAGCGCCCACCTGAGGTTCATGAGATCGGCATTAATTCCTATGCTGATATCACCTTTAATCGGCTCGAAGAATGGTTTAATTCCATAAGTCAGTAGCGTACCTGGGTACAGAGCGCTCACCTACCCCCATTGAGCGGTCACTACACAGAGCCGATCTGTACTTTTAGGCTCACAAACCCCCTGTATCGGTGTATGGTGAGTGGTGGTGCCGTCGAGGTAACGTAGCCTTGGTGCGAAACCTTTCAGAGCTAGGTTTCGCCTAGGTTAAAAGTGGCGCGCCCAGCGAAATCCTAGGATTTCGCGCTCCACCGTCTCAGCACCTTCTTACTGTGTAATAATACAATTTTAAGGAGACTTCCACCGACTATGGCTCGCCACAACCCAACTCAGCCCCATAACTCCGATATGCGCACTGAGGTAGACCTCCTCGGTGAAATGCACATTGATAATTCCAAATACTACGGAATCCATACACAGCGAGCCATCGAAAATTTCCAGATTTCGGGAACAACTATCAACCAGATCCCAGACTTTATTCGGGGCATGGTGCAGGTAAAGAAAGCGACAGCACTAGCCAATCGACGCCTACACACACTACCCGCCAACAAAGCAGAGGCAATCGTGTGGGCATGTGATCAGATTTTGGAGCATGGCCGCTGCATGGACCAATTCCCCATCGACGTATTCCAAGGTGGAGCGGGAACGTCGCTGAATATGAATACCAACGAGGTTGTCGCCAATCTAGCCCTCGAGCACTTAGGTGAGCCCAAGGGAGCCTATGATGTCATCAATCCCAACGATGATGTAAATATGTCGCAATCAACAAACGATGCGTACCCCACAGGTTTCCGTTTGGGCCTTTATGCCTCCATGATGCGTTTGATCAAGGAATTTGACCACCTACAGGCAGCATTTGACGTCAAATCGCACGAATTTGTCGATATCTTAAAAATGGGGCGCACCCAGCTGCAAGACGCGGTACCGATGACCCTCGGCGATGAATTTAAAGCCTTCTCCCAGAACCTGAGTGAAGAACGCGCCATTATGCAGCTCGCTGCCGATCGCCTCCTAGAGGTTAATTTAGGGGCCACAGCTATCGGAACAGGTCTCAACACCCCGTCCGGGTATCGCAACCAAGTGACCGCAGCCCTTGCTGAAGTCACAGGACTACCGGTGAAATCAGCTGCCGATCTCATTGAGGCTACTAGTGATACCGGCGCGTATGTGCTCGTCCATTCGGCTCTCAAGCGCGGTGCTATGAAACTATCGAAAATTTGCAACGACCTCAGACTTCTCTCCTCAGGACCCAGAGCTGGCCTCAACGAGATCAACCTGCCCGAACGTCAAGCAGGATCATCGATTATGCCGGCGAAGGTCAACCCCGTTATCCCCGAGGTTGTTAACCAAGTGTGCTTCAAAGTATTCGGCAACGACATCACCGTCCTCATGGCGGCGGAGGCGGGGCAATTGCAACTCAATGTGATGGAGCCCGCCATTGGCCAAGCACTATTCGAGTCTATGGACATTTTGAGAAATGCATCTCGAACCCTGCGTGAAAAGTGCGTGAGCGGAATCACCGCTAATAAAGAGGTATGCCAACGCTACGTAGAGCAGTCCATAGGCATTATCACCTACCTCAATCCTTTTATTGGCCACCACAATGGCGACCTCATCGGTAAGGAAGCGGCTGCGACGGGGAAATCGGTTCGTGAACTCGTCTTAGAAAAAGGTCTGATGGACGAGGAGACCCTCAATCAGGTGCTCTCTAAAGAAAACCTCATGCATCCAGTATTTAGGGGACGCCTCTACCTTGATAACTAAATGAGGTCTAAGTCTCCCTAGCCTGCGGGACTGGAAAAGTATGGATATGGGCGCATATTCTTGAACTTCATCGGATAGATTTAAACCTGAACTGTTTAGCATCTACCCACATATACCGAGGAGCCTTAGCCCCATGCTGTCCGATGTAGAAATCGCTCAATCCCACCCGCTTGTCAATATTGACACTATTGCCGAGCGGGCTGGTATACCTCCCGCAGCGGTGCTCCCTTATGGGCGCAATAAAGCCAAGATCGATACGACGATCGCACCGAACCGCTCACAAAAAGGCGCACTCATTTTGGTGACTGGGATGTCACCCACACCAGCAGGCGAGGGTAAATCCACCGTCCTTATTGGGCTAGCCGATGCTATTGCGGCTCAGGGTCACTCCACACTTGTGGCTATACGCGAACCCTCCCTCGGGCCTGTTTTCGGGATTAAAGGCGGAGCCGCAGGCGGCGGACACAGCCAGATTGTTCCCATGGAAGATATTAATTTGCACCTCACAGGGGATTTCCACGCGATTACAGCCGCCAACAATACCCTCGCCGCAATCATCGACAACCATATCCACCAAGGGAATGCCTTGGGAATTGACCCGAGAAAAATCTCATGGCAACGTTGCCTCGATGTCAACGACCGGAGCCTTCGCCATGTCGTCACAGGTCTTGGGGGACCAGCTCACGGTGTCCCCACTGAAACGGGATTCACTATTACCGCAGCGAGCGAGATTATGGCCATCTTGTGCTTAGCTACCGGGATCAACGATCTTGGGGAACGGTTGGCCAATATCGTCGTGGCCCAGACTTTCGACGGACGCCCAGTTACCGCTGCTGACCTATCAGCCACTGGTGCTATGATGGCCCTACTAAAAGATGCCTTGCATCCCAACTTGGTTCAAACCCTCGGTGGGACACCTGCATTTGTCCATGGCGGGCCTTTCGCCAATATCGCACATGGGTGCAATTCACTCATCGCCACACAAACTGCACTCGAGCATGCTGATTATGTGCTCACTGAAGCTGGCTTCGGCGCAGATCTGGGCGCCGAGAAATTCTTCGATATCAAGGCTCGAATCGGGCATCTTGATATTGCTGGCTGCGTAATAGTGGCCACTATCCGTTCGTTGAAATTCAATGGAGGCATGACACGCCAGAACCTGACTCACGAAGACCTTTCGGCCCTCGAGAGCGGGATCGTCAACCTCGAGCAGCATATTGAAAACCTGAGGAAGTTCGGGGTTGAGCCCGTGGTGGCCTTGAATCTCTTTAGTACAGATACTGATTCCGAAATTGCGTGGATGAAGGCTTGGGCTACGAATTATAACGTGGCCTTGCACGCTGTGGATGTGTGGGCACAGGGTGGTCAAGGTGCCGCTGAACTCGCTCAATATGTATTGGACAATCTCCACGACACCTCCTCGCATCCGCTCTACGATCCCGCACAGGGCTTGGAGGAATCAATCAATCGCATCGCCACAGAGATCTATCGAGCCAAGGAGGTGCAGTGGTCTGCTCGCGCACTCAAGGACCTGAAATATTTACAGGCTCACGGATGGGACACCCTGCCCGTCTGTATCTCCAAAACTCAATACTCATTCAGCGAGGATCCCAATGCTCTTGGAGCAGCCCAAGGCCACGTTATCCACATTAGACAACTATTGCCACGCATAGGCGCCGGTTTCATCGTTGCACTCACAGGAGATGTGATGACAATGCCAGGCCTGCCGAAAAAACCCGCAGCAGAACAGATCACCGTGGAAGGAGACTTGATTAACGGACTATTCTAAGTCAGTCGAAATAAGTTCCAATTTTTTAGTTGATTGGGACCTATTTCATGGTGGGAAAGGGTAGCTTATGTCCTTGCTGTTGCGGGCACAACGCATGATAACTGCACCATGGGCATAACTGAGATGGGGTGGCCTCAAAATCTTGAGCCGCAATTCTCATCTGAATTTTTTCCCACACGATATCGAGAGAGTGCTCGAACCTCTCGAGATCCTCACGGTCGGGTATGAGGTCGAGAAATGGATCATCGGTGCTTAAATAAATCAGTCGGAGCATGGTGGGAACGCGGTTATTCAAACGCCACCAGGCAAGAGCATAAAACCGCATCTGATCCATAGCTTGCTGGCTAAAGCGCTCAGGAGGTTTTTTGCCCGTCTTGTAATCCACAATGCGTAATTCCCCCGTTGGAGCTCGATCCACGCGATCAATAAAACCTCGTATAGGCACCCCATTGGGTAAGGTGCCGTTAATATATTTCTCACACGACAGAGGATCAAAACCCCGAGGATTTTCTACCACAAAATAGCGGCGCAGCAAGACCCACGCCTCATTGAAAAATTCTCGTTTCTCCTCTGGAGTGGAAACGAGATTGCGAATCTCGGGATCTTTAGCTGCCATGTGCTCGAACACTTCGGGAATGCGTCGCGTTAAAGAATCGAGGGTGCGAGCCGAGTGGTCGAGGCTAAAAAGATCTTCTAAACATTGATGCACCACAGTGCCCTTAATTTGAGCCCTAGTCTTCTTCTCTGGGATCTTATCTATGGCCCGGTACCGGTAGAGCAAAGGGCACTGTTTAAAATCCGACAGTCGCGAGGGGGAGAGAGCTAGCTTCATGACCTCCCATCTTAAACCACGCTCATTCGCTGTTCTAGACTAGAGGCTATGGACGATATCAAAGATTTTATCCACGCAGCACCTAGTTCCTTTCACGCAGCACATCTCGGTGCCCAGTTGTTAGCTGCCGCAGGTTTTGTCCGTCAAGAGGAAACAGAACAGTGGAACAGCACTCCAGGTGGACACTATCTCATCCGCGGGGGAGCACTTGTTGCCTGGTTCATACCAGAGGGGGCCTCAGATCACAGCGGCTTCAGAATTATCGGCGCCCATACCGATTCGCCTGGTTTCAAACTGAAATTCCACGGTGACCTCCATCGCCACGGCTTTAATCAAGCAGCGGTGGAAGTCTACGGTGGACCCATCATTCCGTCATGGTTCGACCGTGAGTTGAGACTAGCTGGAAGTCTAGGGTTGAAGAACGGATCCACAGTGCTCGTGGATACCCCAGCACTCTTTCGTATCCCGCTGCTCGCCATCCACTTAGATCGCACGAGCAATGAGGCATTGAAAATCGACAGGCAACAGCACACCCAGCCCATCTACGCAGTGGGGTATGAAGACACGAGCATCACAGATATTCTCGCCCAATCAGCAGGTGTAGCCGCCGACGATATCATCTCCCATGATCTGATAACCTGCGATGCCCAGCGGGGTGAGTATTTTGGTTTGAATGAGGAATTTCTAGCAGCAGGGCGTCTTGACAATCTCTCCTCAGTATTCCCCGGAATCAAAGCTCTCATCGAGGCGGTATCAGCGGGTGGAGCATCGAATAAGAGCGATGTATTAGTGCTCGCTTGTTTCGACCATGAAGAGGTGGGATCCCAATCCATCACAGGTGCTGCTGGGCCGCTTCTTGGAGATGTCCTCGAACGTACCGCGGTATCCCTCGGGGCAAACTACGATGCCATCAAGAGAATATATGCCCGTTCGCATTGCGTTTCCGCAGACGCGGCTCACTCTCTGCACCCCAACTACGCGGATAAGCACGATACAACCAACTTCCCGATACTGGGCAGTGGCCCCGTTCTCAAAGTCAACGCCAATCAACGATATGCGTCCACTACTGAGACGTCCGCTATGTGGATTACAGCCTGTGAGCGTGCAGGGGTCAACTCTCAAGTATTCGTGGGCCATAACGCGGTACCGTGCGGTTCAACCATTGGCCCAGTTTCTGCAACCCGACTGGGAATCCCGACGGTCGACGTAGGCATTCCGCTGCTGAGTATGCATTCGGCCCGCGAGCTGTGCCATCGCGAAGATCTCGCGGGGCTCCAGCGAGCCCTGCACAGCTATCTGGTAGCCTAAATCCTCATGGAATATTCAGGTCCTTTTCAAGTAGGCGATCGCGTCCAGCTCACTGACCCAAAACGACGGCATCTGACAGTCGTCCTTGAAACTGGTGGGAAACTATTCACCCATAAAGGCGCAATCGCCCACGACGATATCATCGGCTCTCACGAGGGCACCGTGGTCAAATCAGAGCAAGGCTATGAATACCTTTGTTTCCGGCACCTGCTCGTTGATCATGTTTTGTCTATGCCCCGTGGTGCGGCAGTCATCTACCCTAAGGACTCCGCGCAGATTTTAGTCGAAGGGGATATCTTTCCCGGCGCGCGCGTGCTCGAAGCAGGTGCCGGCTCTGGTGCCTTGTCCATGGCTCTACTGCGCGCCGTCGGAGAGAAGGGCGAAGTCTTCTCCTATGAAATTAGGGAGGACCACCTCGAGTTCGCGGAATCGAATGTCGACCAGTATTTCGGTACACGACCCGCCACGTGGCATCCACGACTCGGTGACTTTAAAGAAATCTCGCTCGAAGAGCTCAACGGTCCAGTGGATCGAATCATCTTGGACATGCTTGCTCCGTGGGAGTGCTTGGAAAAGGCTCAGGAATTACTCCTTCCGGGCGGCGTAATAATGGCCTATGTAGCAACGGTCCCCCAGCTCATGAAAGTGATGGAAGGTGTCCGCGAACAGCAGTGCTTTACCGAACCGAGAGCATGGGAATCGCTTGTTCGAGATTGGCGTGTAGAAGGTTTGGCTACGAGACCAGAGCACCGGATGAATGCTCACACCGCATTCCTCGTCTTCGCACGACGCCTCGCTGATGGGGTGACCCCGCCACGTCCACAACGTAAAGCTCGGAAGTAGCTCGCGCGGGCAGTCGGCTTCCTCCGTGATCGTCGATACTGTCATCTCACCGTGCGCGCTAAATCTGACTTAGGGTGCACTACCGAGTAAGCTGAGCGGCATGCAATCCTCCACCACAATGCTTAAACTGCAGCGAGAAAACCGCGAACTCCAGGCGCGTGCAGCGAAGATGGCGGATCTTCTTAAAGCTTCCCGGCATAAGCTTGAGGAACTTCACGGACAGCTGGAAGAAATGGCGGCACCACCGTCCACTTACGGCGTTTACCTCGAACAATCTCCACGAGAAGGTTACGCAGAGGTATTTACTAGCAATCGACGGATGCGTGTCGCGATATCGCCTTTGGTAGATCCGCGAGACCTCCTTCCGGGTAAACTAGTGCGACTGGGGGAAGGCAACCAAGTTGTCGAGGTTTGTCATTTTCAGCACACAGGCGCGCTGGGGACTCTGTTAGAGGTTGTGGATTCCGCACGCGTCCTCGTGGCCACCCAGACTGGTGAAGAGAAGATTCTAAGGATCGCTCAAAATATTAAGGAGCAGTTAAAGCGCGAAGCTCGTCCGGGCGATACGTTGCTTGTCGATGAAAGATCCGGCTACGCCTTTGAAGTTATTCCTAAAACTGAAGTATCGCGGCTAGCTCTGGAGGAAGTCCCTCATATCACCTATGAGGATGTGGGGGGCTTGGCTGAGCAAATTGAGCAAATTCACGATGCTGTAGAGCTGCCTTTCCTTGAGCCCGAGCTTTACCGGCGCTATAATCTCACTCCACCCAAAGGTGTTTTGCTCTATGGCCCGCCTGGCTGTGGGAAAACCCTCATCGCTAAGGCGGTGGCGCATTCTCTAGCCGAGCGCACTCAGCGAAGATCCGATCCAGATGGATCTCGACCATCAAGCTATTTCATCAACGTTAAGGGACCTGAATTACTAAATAAGTACGTTGGTGAAACGGAACGCCGCATCCGACTGATCTTCGAGCGGGCCCGAGACCTAGCCAGCGAAGGACGCCCCGTTATAGTCTTTTTTGACGAAATGGAGTCCATCTTCCGCACCCGAGGGTCTGGAGTATCCTCGGATATGGAAACGACGGTAGTTCCACAGTTGCTCACAGAGCTCGACGGCGTGGAAAAATTGAAGAACGTTATTGTCATCGGAGCCACGAATAGGGAAGAGCTGATCGACCCAGCTATTCTGAGGCCAGGACGCTTAGATATTAAAATTCGCGTGGGTCGTCCCGATGCTGCTAAATCTCGCGATATCTTTGCCAAACATCTTGGTGAAGATATTCCTCACGCTGAGGACATTTCTGTATTGATCGATAATGCTGTGGAATATATGTTTGCCGACCACCCCTTTGTGGAGTTAGTCCTTCGAAGTGGCACAGTTGAGGTCCTCCACTACCGCGATTTCGCCTCCGGTGCGATGATTGCAAATATCGTGGATCGGGCAAAAAAATACGCCATAAAAGATCAACTTCAAACTGACAGCGCCTCCGGAATTACCAGCGAGCATCTCAGGCGCGCAATCGATGCCGAAAATATGGAAAGTGAGGATATGCCCAATACGTCGCATCCCCACGAGTGGTCACGAATCCTAGGGCGCCACGGTCTTGAGGTGCAAGAAGCTCGTGTGATCGGGGGATCACTTTGATGTCACGCATCCTAGGTACCGAAACCGAGTATGGCATCTCCAGCCCTGATCAGCCGCAGCTAAGCCCCATCATTACCTCAACACACGCTGTCGTTGCCTTCGGGCAATTAGAACACCAGGCCTTAAGCACTCGATGGGACTATATATCTGAGCATCCACTTAGAGATCGTCGCGGTTTTGACCTAAAACGCTTTCATCATATTCCCGTCGTGGATCCTCGGGCGCTCGGTGTAGCGAATGTCATGCTCCCGAATGGAGGTCGATTCTATGTCGACCACGCCCACCCGGAATATTCCAGCCCCGAAACGACCAATGCCCGCGATGCAATGATCTACGACCAGGCGGGCGATATCATCCTCCAGCGTGCTGTCGACCATATTGCCCATTTAACCCAGGCGGGTCACTCGATTCTCGAGCACCATGACCCCTGCCCTCCCTTAAGAATCTACAAAAATAATGTCGACGGAAAGGGTGCGAGCTATGGCAGTCACGAAAACTATCTCTACCGACGCGATACAGACTTCGACGATATAGCGTCATCTCTCATTCCCTATTTCGTTTGTCGCCAAGTTTTAACAGGCGCCGGCCGCGTCGGTATCGGTTCCCTAGGCGAACAACCGGGCTTTCAAATAAGCCAACGCGCTGACTATATCGAACAGGAAATTTCGCTAGAAACCACTCTCAACCGCGGAATTATCAATACACGCGATGAACCTCATGCTGATTCCAATCGTTTTGGCAGGCTTCATATCATTGTTGGCGACGCAAATATGTCACAAACCGCAACTGTTCTGAAATTAGGGATGACCAGTCTCATCCTCGATGCGATTGAGAACGGAGTAGATTTTTCCGATCTACGCCTCGCCGATCCAGTACAACAGATTCGCCTTGTTTCACGAGATCTATCTCTATCTCAGACATTGCAGATGGCAGATGGTTCTTCACGGACTGCTCTCGACATATTGCGGATCTATGCCTCAAGAATTCAACCGGATGAGTATGTTTACCCTTTGTGGATGGAAACCATGGATATCCTCGAGGACGAGGGGTATAAAGGCTGCGCAGACCGACTCGACTGGTGCGCTAAATGGTCACTGATCTCTGCCTATCTCAGCCGAGGTTTAGACATTGATGATCCTAAAATCAAATTATTGGACTTACAGTATTGCGATATTTCCCCCGAGCGCAGCCTTTATCATGCCTTAGTGAGATCGCATCGAATGCTCACCCTCGTCTCCGCGGAAGATATTGCCACCTGCGCAGATATCCCGCCTGCCGATACCCGCGCTTACCTCCGTGGCAACCTCATATCCCACACATGCGTAGATGCTGCTAATTGGGATTCCGTGACGAGCGCTGGCAGTAAATTCGCAATGCTGGATCCACAGGGATATACCCGCGATGAAATCAGCAATCTAGCCGGAGATTCAGACTTATTTAATCGGTTTCCGTTTCTAAAGAAAGGACACGTGTAAATGGCTCATAAGCATCGTATGCAATCAGGATCTCCCGAGGGTGAAAACGAGGGGGAGTTGGGCGATATCTTAGCAAGCCAGATCCAGGTAGATCATCAGGGGGTGGATGATCTCCTCGATGAAATTGACGGCTTGTTGGAAACAAATGCCGAAGAGTTTGTTCGCTCCTATATCCAAAAGGGCGGCGAGTAAGTGTTCTCGAGGCGCATCGTCGGCATCGAGACTGAGTACGGAATAAATTCGGTATCTGCAGATGTCCGCCAACCGCGACTGGACGTCGACGAGATCGCACGGCTACTCTTTCGCCCTGTCATGGATCAATGGAAAAGTTCCAATGTCTTTATTCCCAACGGTTCTCGGCTCTATCTAGATGTCGGCTCTCACCCAGAGGTGGCCACCGCCGAGTGCGATAGTCTCTCCCAACTCATCAGCTACGAACGCGCGGGGGATAAGATTGTAGACTCCCTTGCCAGCCAAGCAGAGCGAGCGCTTGCTGAAGAAGGGCGACCTCACCGGATCTATCTTTTCAAAAATAATCTAGACTCCTTTGGAAATTCTTATGGCTGCCATGAGAATTACCTGGTTGCCAGAGAGACGGTGTTACGCCACCTTGGTCGATCCTTCTTGCCTTTCTTAATTACCAGGCAACTTATATGCGGCGCCGGGAGTATCCAAGAAGGTTCATTCCAGCTCTCTCAGCGCGCCGATCATGTATGGGAGGGAGTCTCTAGTGCCACAACACGCTCGCGCCCGATCATCAATACCCGCGATGAGCCCCATGCCGATTCCCATCACTATCGTCGGCTACATGTGATCGTGGGGGATTCAAATATGGCCGAACCCTCTCTCGCCCTCAAAGTAGGTTCCACAACTCTAGTATTGGAGATGCTGGAAGCGGGAATCGAGTTTCCGCGGCTGGCCAGCGAAAAGGATATCTCCGTCATTCGAGAGATATCGCGTGATTGCACCGGCCGAGCGGTGGTCCCGTGCGAAAAGGGCCCATCAATGAGTGCATTAGATATTCAGTGGCGGTACCTTGAAGCCGCACAGAAATGGCTGGAACACCGCGACGACAATAATTCAACTCCCAACTCCGAGCTAGTTAAGGTGTGTCACTTGTGGCGCCTCGTATTAGAGGCCATCGAATCTACAGATTATTCCCTCGTTGAGCACGATATTGATTGGATCATCAAACTTCAACTGCTGAGGCGCTACCAACGCCGCCTCGGACTATCTAGTACGGATTTCTCCCACCCTAAGCTCAAGCAGGTGGAACTGACCTACCACGACATAAGGAATGAGCGCGGTCTGCATCGAATCATGGAATCAAAAGGACTCATTCATCGGTGGATTGATCCCAGACTGGTAGATATCGCCCAAGTACATCCACCGCACACCACCCGAGCCCACTTACGGGGCCGATTTATCCAAGCTGCCCGGGATCATGGGGTAGAATTCTCCGCGGACTGGATGCGTCTGAAGGTCAATGGGTCGGAACCGCACAGCGTAGAACTCGGGTGCCCGTTTAGCCCCCACGACACACGCGTTGATGAACTTATTGAGATCATGAGACGAGAAGGCAGGGAATGATTCGTTGTGGCAACTCCCACCGAAGTGAAATTAGCCCGAATCACGAATCTTACTTTTGCTTTGCTCGAAGCAGCACATTCAGGGCGCCGTTATCTCACATTCGAAGACATTTACCGTGACGTCTATGGCTACGCAAAAGACGCTAAGACGCCCATCCGGACGGTATCCGCAGCACGACGCCTTTTTACCCGTGATATCGACACCCTCATTTCGTTGGGGGTCCCTCTCGAGAACGTCAATATCGAGGGTATTAGTGTGTGGTGCCTTAACTCCGATGACTATCAGCTTCCACCGATCGAATTCACCGAAGAAGAGGCTCGGGTTTTAAGTCTCGTAGGCAAGATGGACAGTTGCGGAGAACTTGCTACATTTTCCCGGTCCGGGTGGACCAAGCTGGCGGCTAGCGGGGTGCCAAGTTCGCTCAACGAGAAACCGTTATTCACCCCCATCAACGATCTTTCACTACTCAGTTCTCAAAACCTCGATCTTATCGACGAAGCTATCGCGCAGCGAAAGCGCCTGCGATTCTATTATCAGCGTGATCAGGCCAGTGACTTTTATGAACGGTGGATAGACCCATGGGCGCTTCTCACTTATAAAGACAGGCTGTATCTCATTGGTTATGATATCGATCGCGCGGCACCGCGCTGTTTCCGGCTGAGGCGGCTATCAGATATCTCAATCGTAGACCCCCAAGAATCAAGCGCATACGGGGACTTTAATGCGCCTGCAGCAGGGACCAATTTTCTTGATCTTCTCATCGGACAACTCGGAAGCGGCACCACATTTATCACGGCTGAGCTCTTCATCACCCCTGGTGTAGCGAACGATCTTCGATCACTGGCCCAGCCGCTCGGCGATAATCGGTATGTCTTTCGCGACGTTGACGCCGATTGGTTGAAGCGTCAAGCCATGATCCACGGCCCATCTGTGCGAGTGGAATCACCCGACTCCCTGATCGCGGAGATCCGCGAGCTCGTTGATATGGCTCTAGGGGAGAGGTAAATGAACACCCATTATCTCGATCTGGTGCGGATGCTGAATCTTTTGCCCTATTTTCAAAAGCATCCGGGGCGTTCAATTATGGAAGCTGCCGCTGACCTAGGAACCGACCCCGGGACGTTGAAGAAGGATTTAAACCGCTTGTATTGTTGTGGTCCTGGCATTACTCCTGATCAATTGGTCGATTTGAGATCCGAGTTTCACTCGGTGAAAATCCTTGATAGCCAGGGCATGGATTTCCCGCTACGGCTCAATCGAACGGAGGCCAATGCCCTCATTCTCGGTTTGGAGTCACTGCTATCGGCTCCTGGCTTGGTGGAAAAAGAAGCCGTGGAGTCAGCGATCGAGAAGATCAGGTCACTGCTCCTAGCCACTGGTTTACAGGTTAATAGTTCCGATCATCTCGGTCGAGAACAAACCCGTGACGAACACGGTGAGAAATTGGCATTGATAGCTACCTCGTTACAAAAATCCCAAAGGATAGCATTCTCTTATTACTCACGCGCCAAGGATGCACTCAGTAAACGGTACGCCTCGCCGGTACGCTTATTTAGCAAAGACGGTGTAGTCTATCTTCACGCCTACGATCATGATGCCGTAGACCATCGCACTTTTCGTATCGATTGCATAACTGACTTGACGCTGGAGAACGAGTCCGCGGAGAGCCATCTTGAAGAGCTCGAATTCGACAGCAACGACCCCTTTGACTTCCATGCGGTCACCGAACATGCCACCATCGTCATATATCCCCATGCCAGTTGGTTAGCCGATACCATACCCCACAGCCAGGCTCTATTAGATGAAGATCACCACCTGTGGATTACCCTGCCACTTGTATCCAGAACATGGCTGGTTAATTTCGCCCTCGGCAATACTGACCGTATGAGAGTCGTCGAACCTGCAGAAATCGCCGACACTGTGAGAAAACGAGCCAGAGAGCTCAAAGGTGCGTATGATTAGGACGTAATGAGACATCTGACGATTGAGAGATTTCTCTTAGCCAGCGCTCTACCATAACGTTGAGCAGATTTTCCTGATCTGTTGGACCTTCAGAAAGGACCCCTATGCCAAATTTAGGCCCCCTCGAGATCATCCTGATTCTCCTCGTTTTCATTCTCCTTTTCGGTGCTCGTAGACTACCCGATGCTGCCCGTTCACTGGGACGCTCCATGCGTATCTTCAAGTCGGAGGTCAAAGAAATGAGTAACGATGATAAGGCAGTTAGTGACCAGCAAGTGATCGCCCAGCAGCCAGTAACGCCTTCTCCCATCAGCGCGTCACCTATTAATCAAGGGCCAGCGCTCAACCCCAACCAGGCTCCCTATGCCAACCAGGGGCCAGCTACTCATCCCAACCCTACGCAGTACCCTCAGCAGGGCGATAACCCGAATCCCTTGCAGGCTCCTTTTCCCCATCAAGGGCACGTAACAAATCCAGGGCAGGGCTCCGTAGGCAACCAAAATCCTCAGGCTTAGGTACAGTTCCTCTTAAGCAATGATGAGTTCTCTTACACCAGCCGCATCTACAGAAAAACAGGCGAAGAAAAAGCGATTTAGGCGCAGCAGCAATCCGGAAGCTCAAATGTCTCTGGTGGGGCACCTCCAAGAACTACGCCGCCGAGTAATCATATCGGTCATTTGGTTGATTCTCGGATCCATCGCCGGTTTTCTGTGGTACCAGCACGCGGTACTATCTATCCCTAGTCTCGGAGAGATTCTGCGCGGTCCTTACTGCTCCCTCGATCCTTCGAAGCGCGCATCGTTTACGCTCGACGGCGAATGCCGCTTGCTCGCGACCAGCCCCTTCGAGATGTTTCTCCTGAGACTGAAAGTTGGTGCCCTTGCTGGTGCCGTATTCGCCTCCCCAGTGTGGCTATACCAGATGTGGGCTTTTATAACCCCAGGGTTGAAGCGCCAGGAACGTAAGTGGACTTTCACCTTTGTCGCTAGTGCTGTTTTCCTCTTCGTCGTGGGCGCACTCCTCGCCTATTTTGTGGTCGCCTATGGCTTGGATCTGCTTCTGACTATCGGCGATAATACCCAGATCGCGGCGCTTTCGGGTGGACAATACTTTAATTTTATTCTGGCACTACTAGTTATTTTTGGCGTCAGTTTCGAACTACCGCTCATCATCGCCATGCTTAACGTGGTGGAATTAATCAGCTATCAAGCCATTAAAGAGAAGCGGCGCTTTATTGTCTTGGGTATTTTTATTTTTGCGGCTTTTATGACCCCCGGTCAAGATCCATTTTCCATGGTTGCACTGGCTTTCTCGCTAAGCTTACTCATGGAATTAGCGATCCAATTCTGTCGCTTCAACGACCGACGCCGAAGGATTGACCGCCCCGAGTGGCTGGACCTAGGCGATGAAGAAGCCTCGCCCCCGGTTCAAACCTCGCGAAATCCCGACGAATCGTCGACCTTAGCTTCGGCTCCCATATCTAAGCCAGCGCCTTTAGCTGAAGACAAAAACTATTTCGACGACATTATCTAAATAAGCGGATGCACCTATATTCTTGGTGCATCCTTTTAGCTTAGGTAGCCTTGAGCCATGAGCTTTGGTTCCCATCTCGACGTTTTTCGTCAATCACTATCCCATCCACTTGATGACTTCCAGATCGCTGGTTGTCAGGCTATCGAGAACGGACACGGAGTTCTCGTTTGCGCCCCAACTGGAGCGGGCAAAACTATCGTGGGTGAATTCGCCGTATCACTGGCCTTATCGCAGGGTACAAAGTGCTTCTATACCACACCAATCAAGGCCTTGAGTAACCAAAAATATCACGACCTCGTAGGCGCTCACGGATCCGATAACGTCGGACTTCTCACTGGTGATACCTCAATCAATCGAGATGCAGATATCCTCGTGATGACCACCGAGGTACTTCGCAATATGATTTACGCGCAGTCGGATACCCTCGATCGACTCAGTCATGTTGTCATGGACGAAATCCATTTCCTTGCGGATAGATCACGCGGTGCCGTATGGGAGGAGGTCATTCTCGGTCTGGCGGACACAGTCAAGATCATTGGGCTCTCAGCGACCGTGAGTAACTACGAAGAATTTGGAGAATGGCTACAAACTGTCCGCGGAGATACCGAAGTTATCATCAGCGAGGATCGCCCTGTACCGCTGGATCAGTGGATGCTCGTTGGCCGCAAAATTTTCCCGCTGTTCGAACCCAACGAGGTAGGCACTGTCAACCGGCGACTCGAATCCTATATCGAACGCATCAGCGGTGACGATCGGCCTCACGGGCATTCTGACTTTTTCGCTCAGAAGTCTTTCCGAGCCCGATCAGGTGGAGGATCAGGTCGCACATCGATTGACAGACCTCAGGCAAAACGCACCGATCGCCATCGTCCCCTAGGGCGACCTGAGGTTATTCAAATTCTCAGCAACCACGAGATGCTACCCGCGATCGTCTTCATCTTCTCACGAGCCGGTTGTGATGGCGCTTTAGCACAGTGCTTAGGCTCGAAGATGGTGCTTACGTCCCAGGAAGAATCTGAGAAGATTGCTGAAATTGTTGCTCACGGCGTCAAGGATATTCCAGAAGAGGATCTAAAGATTCTCGAATTCCGAAAGTGGAAGGCTGCACTCACGCGAGGGTTTGCTGCTCACCATGCGGGCATGCTTCCGGCTTTTCGCCATATCGTGGAGAAACTTTTTACTCGTGGACTAGTTAAAGCTGTATTCGCCACCGAAACTCTAGCGTTGGGTATTAATATGCCAGCACGCTCGGTTGTTTTGGAGAAATTAGTTAAATACGATGGTGAAGGCCACGTTGATCTCAGCCCTGGCCAATTCACCCAACTGACTGGGCGTGCGGGCCGGCGGGGGATTGACACCCTAGGTAATGCAGTTGTGATGTGGGCGCCCGCGATGGATCCGCAGCACGTTTCTACCCTAGCATCTACGCGTACCTATCCACTTATCTCAACTTTCGCTCCTGGCTATAATATGAGCGTCAATCTGCTGAAAACTATCGGTTTTTCGCCCGCTCACCGCCTTCTGGAAAAATCCTTTGCACAGTTTCAAGCTGATGGCAGTGTTGTCGAAGAGATCCGTGATATTGAGCGAGCGGAGAATCGGGTAGAGGATCTTGAAAGAAAACTACAAAGGGCCATTGCTACCGCCGATATCGCCAGCGAAGATCCCTTAGCTGAGATACTCGAGTACTTTGATCTTCGCAGTACATTATCTCGAGCCGAGAAAGCCCAGAAGAAACGGTCTCTCGAAGAGCGTGCCATCGAGGTCACCGCAGTGCTTTCCCGACTACAACTAGGGGATGTTATTGCACTGCCCGGAAGAAAAAAACCTATTCTTGCTGTAGTTGTACAGCCAGCCCATAACCGCCACGATCCGCGACCGAAGATCATTATGGAATCGGGGTGGGCAGGTCGCGTCGATAGTGCGGCCTTTCCGATCGCCCCCCAACGCATCGGTCATATGCGTTTACCGCGCCCCGTTATTGCGCGTCCGGAAAAAAATTCACGGCTTGCCAAGGAGCTCTTTGCCAAGAATTCCTATCCGAGACCAAAAAGGATGCGCCCGGATATGCGCCATCGCCCTAGCACAGAGATATTAAAACTACGTGCGGAGTTGCGCAGTCACCCAGCCCACTACTGGCCCCATATTGATGATCTCAATCCACTCGGACAGCAGCTGACTCGCGCCCGTCTCGAGCTTAAAAAGAGGCGAAATCAGGTCGACCAAGCCACCGAAACCTTGGGCAAGCAGTTTGATCGCATCCTTGGTTTGCTGGCTGAAATGGACTACGTGGAGTTTGACGAGTCAGGCACGCCCGCAATCACCGAGGAAGGTGAGCGTTTGGCGCTCATTCACAGCGAGTCCGACCTTCTCATTGCCCAGTGTCTGCGTCGTGGTATCTGGGATGGACTTGATCCAGCCGAATTAGCCGGCGTTGTGAGCATGTGTTCCTTTGAAAATCGTCGTGAAGCGCGAGGGGAGGCCCAAGGGGCTACCGATGCCATGGTCGTGGCCATGAATAATACAATGCGGATATGGGAGCAACTATCTTTTGATGAACGCCGACACCGTTTGACACAGACCAAGATGCCCGAACCTGGTTTCGCTCTTGCACTCCACCAGTGGACGGCTGGAGCTCCATTGGGCTACTGCCTAGCTGCCGCCCATGAGTCGGGTGCGGAATTGACACCGGGAGATTTTGTACGGCAGGCACGCCAAGTGGTGGATCTGCTAGAACAAATGAATAAAACCTCGTATAACGAAGATACTATTCATACGGCTAAGCAGGCTGTTGCAGCAATCCGCCGAGGTGTCGTCGCCCTGGGAGCTTAGGGTCTCCGCTTTTGATGTCGTGATTTACAATAAGGATATGAATCCGCATTTTCCCGCCCACCTATATGCCTCTCGGATTACTAGAGCTCAAAGGCTGATGCGTGCCAATAGTTTGGATGCAGTCATCGTTGCTCCTGGAGCGCAGCTAGCGTATCTGTGTTCGTCATGGATGAGCACCCATGAAAGATTCTGTGCTCTCGTTATCCCAGCGCACGGCGAGCCCCAATTCTACTATCCCGCGGTTGACCGAGCAGAGATTGAGACATCGGTGATCCAAGATCTCCCGGTGCGTCTAGTGCCGTGGGAAGACGGGCATAATCCCCATCAGATGGTGGTGGACTACTTTGGCCGTCAACCCATCCGGTTGGGAATAAGTGATGACCTTAAAGCCAGCCATCTCCTGCGTCTGCAACAGTTGAGTGCGCCTCAATCCGAATGGGTATCGGCCACTGTGATCCTCAAAGAACTCTTCATTGCTAAAGATGAAGCCGAGATTGCGCAGGTGCGCAGTGCAGGTCAAGCGATCGATCGAGTTCATGCCAAAATCCCGGAATTGCTCAGACCAGGGCGCACCGAACGAGAGGTAGCAACTGATATCAATGCTCTGATCCTCGAAGAACACAGCGCTGTAGATTTCATCATCGTTGGCTCCATGGCCAATGGTGCTAACCCTCACCATAACTACTCAGACCGGAAGTTATGTGCGGGTGACGTTGTGGTTGTTGATATCGGAGGCACCTTTGGGGTGGGGTACCACTCTGATTGCACCCGAACATATATTGTCGGGGGAAACCTCGATCATCTCGACCCACTCATGCACGAACTTTACGAGGTCCTCTACCTCGCTCAAGATGCTGCGGTTGCGGCAGTAAAACCCGGAGCTAAAGCACAAGAGATTGATGCAGTTGCACGAACTGCTATTAGCTCACGGGGTTTCGGGGAGTATTTCATTCACCGTACTGGTCACGGAATTGGTCTATCGACCCACGAGGAGCCGTATATCATGGCAGGTAACGATCTCATTTTGGAGCCGGGTATGACATTTTCCGTGGAGCCAGGCATCTATATTCCAGGACGCTTCGGAGCGCGCATCGAAGATATTGTGCTAGTGACAGACAAAGGATGTGAAAGACTTAATAATCAGCCGCGCACGCTGCGCTAGCGAATTTCTCTGCCTGAGACAGTTAGAATTGCTTATATGACCCAATCTCAAAGTGGCTTGTACCAAAAGCTTGACAGCTCAGCCCGCGGCGGAGCGCATATAAGCGTGGTGGGAATGAGTGCCCGCGGCATCGTTGACCTCAACGAAGAGGCATTGGCTGCGCTGGCTTCAAGCGACCTGGTGCTGGGATCGTGGCGCCAGCTAAACCTGCTAGGAGAGGAGATCTCCGCCGAGCGCCGTCCGTGGCCATCTCCTCTCGTGCCTGCGCTCAAGGACATATTTGACACCATCGGTGAGCGAAAAGTCGCGGTTTTAGCCAGTGGTGACCCTATGTTTCACGGGATTGGAACAACCCTCAAGAGGATTTTTCCAGATATGCCGTTGACTATCTACCCCTATATGTCTTCAGCATCATTAGCGTGTGCGCGGTTGGGATGGGCACTCGACACGACGCCGGTCCATTCGGTGGTTTCACAGCCCATTGAATCACTCACTATTCCCATTGAAGAAGGGCGCCCATTCCTCGTGCTGGGTCGGGACGAAACGACCCCTAGGCTACTGTGCGCCTTATTAAGAGACCTCGATCAGCCGGATGCGCAGGTGGAGATTCTTAACGACCTCGGGGGAGCCGATGAATCACATGCTGTGGGGACTGCCAGCAATCCTCCGGCGGTCGTTAGTGCACTAAATATTATTGCCGTCACTCCCTCTCGGTGCGGTCTTCCGCTTACTCCAGGACTGCCGGATGACACGTATATTAGTGATGGGCAACTCAGTAAGGCCCATATCAGAGCGCTCAGTGTGGCGGCTCTAGCCCCACGGGCCGGCGATATCATATGGGATATTGGTGGGGGATCAGGCAGTGTTGTCATTGAATGCTTGCGATCAACTTCAACCGCGCGTGGTGTGTGCTTCGAGGATCGCTCGGATCGTCGTGAGCGCATCGACTTCAACGCCCGCAAACTCGGCGTTTCGCACCGTTTGACAATCGCGGGTACCGCTCCTGAGAGTGTCATCAGTGAAAAAACGCGCCCTCATCGTGTATTTATAGGAGGTGGGCTGACCCACCCCGGAGTTTTTGATAGTGCGTGGGAGAAGTTACTACCTGGAGGACGTCTCGTAGCCAATGCTGTGACAATTGAAAGCGAAGCTCTCGTTGTCAACCTACGCCGCCAGTATGGTGGCTCTCTTACTCGGGTCAATATTTCCACCGAGCAGCACATCGGTGAATTCACCGCGTTCAAACCGAGCTATCCCATTGTACAGTGGGTTATCGACAAAGCCCATAGAAGCTTTAGCTCCACAGATAAATTAGAAAGCGATTAATTTCCATGACTGTTTATTTCATCGGCGCAGGTCCAGGGGCGTCAGATCTTCTCACTGTGCGTGCCGATCGTCTCATTAGGCAGGCGGATCTCTGTCTATATGCAGGATCAATAATTCCGCAGGAGGTGTTGGATTCAGCTCCTGAACACGCCGAACTCATCAATACCGCCCGTATGCCCCTAGACACAATCGTGGAAATCATCGCTCAGGCGCATGCGCAACACAAAAAGATTGTGCGCCTGCAATCCGGGGATCCCAGCATATACTCTGCTCTCGCTGAACAAGTACGACGTTTAACAGCACGAGGTATCGACTATGAGATCGTGCCTGGTGTTCCAGCTTTCGCGGCAGCAGCGGCATCTTTAGGGCATGAACTGACAGTTC
Source organism: Corynebacterium sp. ES2775-CONJ (assembly GCF_024814515.1). NCBI lineage: Bacteria > Bacillati > Actinomycetota > Actinomycetes > Mycobacteriales > Corynebacteriaceae > Corynebacterium > Corynebacterium sp. ES2775-CONJ. Next base: position 423,154 of record NZ_JANUXT010000001.1, read on the forward strand.
CCACCGTCGGACAATCGGTTATTCTCACTCGGGTATCGGGGCGCGCCTCAGCGATGCCGGAGGGGGAAGATCTCGCAACCTTATCTCAAGCCCGGACCACTTTATGTATACACCTAGCTGCCCACGATATTAACCGTGTGGTTACTGAGCTCCTGCCGTTTTATGGGGCCCAGTGTCCCGTAGCAGTGGTAGCATTCGCGTCTAGGGAGAATGAAAAAATTCTGCGGGGTACCTTAGGAGATATCGCTGCGCAGATTTTAGAGGCTGGAATTACCCGTACGGCCATTATTGTTGTCGGAAAAGTTCTAGGCGCCAGTGGTTTTCCTGATTCTTTCCTCTATTCAGATGATCGGCCCCGTGACGAGGAAGGGCGGACACTTCCATGCGTGCTCTAATCCTCGGGGGAACCAAAGAATCACGCGATGTAGCGCAACGCCTCAATGATATGGGCTGGTACACCACAACATCGCTAGCCGGTAGGGTCTCTAATCCAGCCTTACCCGTCGGGGAGGTACGAATTGGAGGTTTTGGGGGCCCAGCCGGTTTAACTCAATGGATCCTCAGCCATGGCATAGAGGTGATGATCGATGCTACCCACCCGTTTGCGGAGCGAATCTCGCTTTCGGCGGCCGAGGCTGCCCGGGCTACGGGCATTCCACTGGTTGCCTTGCATCGACCATTGTGGACTCCAGGAGACCGTGATCAATGGATACGTGTGCCAGATTTTGCCAGCGCTGCTGCGCAAGCCGCCCAGAATTTTCACCACATTTTCCTCACGATTGGCCGCCAGAATCTTCATTATTTCGCCCACGATGTGCACAATATATATGTGATTCGGACGGTTGAGCCGCCGAGGCCGCCACTTCCACACAGATATCGCCTCATCCACTCACGTGGGCCTTTTAAGGTAGCCGACGAAAAGAAGATTATGCGTGATAATCAGATTGACTGCTTGATCACCAAGAATTCTGGTGGCTCCATGACTACCGCTAAATTGCAGGCCGCTAGAGAACTTGGCATCAAGGTGTTGATGATCGAGCGACCAGCTCTGCCGGCCATTGCACATCAGTGCTCATCGACAGAAGAGGTGATCGCCCTATTAGAGGATGCTCGGTTTGCCTAGTTTAGACCTTAAAAAGATTGTAGAATAAGGCGCGCGCCGGGCCTATTAATAGGGCAGCAATCTGCAAGCTGCTTATCACTATGATGAGGGTTTGCACCCAGCCCTGTTGGCGATCAAACCAGTAGGTGGCGGATGAGCCCGTGTTAGTTTCTGGGTTCGAGCTGTTGGAGTCGATGCTACCGACATCCTTATTAAAATCTTCAGCGGTGATAGAGCTGGTACTAGGCGCCGCCTCAACCGCGCTCATGCCAGCACATATAACAGTGCTGGCGGTGACCAGCGCAATCATGGAGCGTTTGAAGGAATATAAATTCATTGGGCCCTTCTTCATCGTGGACTGCATCGCAATATTATTGCGCAGCTCGATCATTGAGTCGCGCTACGAAACTAAGTATAATATCGCGAAGTATACACGCGTGTTACACATCCTGCCGCCTTGTAGGTGGTGGTCGTCGATGCCCCAATAATGAGCATGGTTCGCATATCCACTATGTCGGGATCGAAATCGGCAACGGTAGTGACTGTGATTTTCTCACTCTCGCTGCCCACCGCGCGGGCCACGATAATAGGTATGTCGGGTGATCGATACTCTGCAACGATCCTCTTTAACGTGTGGACCTGCTCACGCCGCTGCTTAGAAGCCGGATTGTAAACTGCGAAGGCCATATCTGCCTGCAGCAAGGCTCGCACCCGCTTTTCCACAATTGCAAAAGGCTTGAGACGATCAGACAGGGAGATCATGCCAAAATCGTGGCCCAACGGTGCCCCTACCCGAGAAGCTACTGCTTGGGCTGCGGTCATCCCTGGAATTATGCGTACTGGAACCCCTACCCATTGGGGATCGCTTGCCACCTCCAGAACAGCTGCAGCCATGGCGAAAACCCCCGGATCGCCAGAAGATACCACGGCAACGCGGCGTCCGCGGAGGGCTAAGTCGAGCGCCATAGCAGCGCGCTCCGCTTCAACCTTGTTATCGCTGTGGTGCTTGCGCTGTCCAGCCCGATCGGGAACCCTATTGACATAGGTAGAATATCCCACAATATCGGTTGCTGCCTTGAGCTCGGCACTGGCCTCAGGGCTAAGCCATTGCGCACCAGCGGGCCCTAGGCCTACAACAACTACTTCACCAGTCTGGATATGTGGTTCATCGTGCGGGAGCTCAGCTTTCTTTGAAGGAACAACCACGACAGCGAAATAGGGGACAGGTTCCTCTCCCACAGCATTAAGTGGGTAGGAGCGTTGGCCCTCCATCCCCACGCGCTCGACGATATAAGCTCTATCTGCCATACCAGCTTCGTGTAGCGCGCGCTGCACTTTGTCGAAAGTACGACCCAGTTTCATAATCACTGCACAGTCGGTATTACGCAGTTTCTCGACTAAAACCGACTCATCAAGGGTGCCGGAAAGGATACTCAGCACCTCGTCATCTTGACATAAAGGTTTGGCGAGGACATCGGCTGCCGCTGTCAGAGAGGGGATGCCGGGAATGACAACGGAATGAAATTCCTCAGCTAAAACTCCGTGCAGATGCTGGTAGGAGGAGTAAAGCATGGGATCACCAAGGGCAAGCACCGCAACAGTCTTACCGTCACTCAGGCGGGTGCGCAATTGTGCAATAGCCTCACTATAGAATTCAGCCATGGCCCCGGCATAACCTCCAGGATGGTCGGTGGCGCCAGTGGTGACAGGGTATTCCAACAGGAGCAACTCTTGGCCCTGATTTAGATAGGGCTCAGCGATGGCCCGCGCCGCAGAGCTGCCGCCCGGACGAGCATGAAACGCAACAGTATCAGCATTCTTAATCGCGGATACCGCTTTGATAGTGAGCAATTCAGGGTCGCCTGGACCTACACCGACGCCGATGAGCGTGCCGTGATTCATAATTTAAAGAATCTCCTTATAGGTGGCTAGAGCGTTGATAGCTGCGCAAGTGATGGCGGATCCGCCGCGACGCCCGTGCACGGTAATAAAATCAGTGCCTAGTTCACGAGCCTTTTCACTGAGTGCCAGTTTTGATTCAGCAGCACCGATAAATCCCACGGGGATACCTAAAATAACCGCTGGTCGAGGACGGTGTGGGTCGGCCTCGAGCCAATTAAGCAGGTGAAAGAGAGCGGTGGGTGCATTTCCGATAGCTACAATTGAGCCGGCAAGTTCGGGCTCCCACAGTTCCACGGCAGCGGCGGTACGGGTGGTATTTAGTCGACGTGCAAGATCCCTAGTGCGTTCGTCGTGGAGAAAGCACAAAGCTTTATTATCTCTAGGCAACCTGGCCCGTGTGATGCCAGCGTGCACCATGGTGACGTCGGTGATAATTGGGCGCCCCTGGAAGAATGCTTCTCGGGCGGAGGTAACTGCATCGGGGGAGAATTCGATATCTCGAGCGAGGTCAGTCTCGCCAGCAGCATGAATCATGCGCACTGCTATTTGTGATTGCTCGGTGGTGAAGGTCGAGAGATCTGATTCCTCTCGAATCATGGCGAATGATTGCCTGTAAATCTCATCGCCATCAGTGATATAGCTAAAACTCATCGATTATATACCTCGTATTCGCCGTCACCTACTGCCACATAGTCGGTGTATGTGGTCAGTGGGTGCCCACAGCGACGTTCGCAGCCGGAAAAATGGACAGGTGTGTCTAAATCGTAGCCTCTTTCTATAAACTCACTAGCATCGCTGCGCGTGACAGAGTGGGATTTTTGACACCCCGGTAAACCTGTACAGGCACTAACCTTCAGCCAGGGAGAGTTCGCATCAAGGATGAGGCCTAGGGGCGCGAGTACCTTAACAATTGCTTCGGCGTCACCTTCGGTGAGATCATGGACAACCAGCGAAGCCCACGGCGTAATGGAAGTATCAACTTCGATGACTCCGAGAACCTGAAGAGCCTGCTGTGGGATCACCCCGAATGGCAGTCCAACTCCTAGGCTAACGGTGCCGTCTTCATTGTCGAGCCATCCGACTGGTCGCATATGGTGTTCGGGCTCTGGTCTTATGATATCTCTGAGATCTTCATAGCTTAATGCAGTGTTCTGGGACCATAACTCCATGATCTCACGAGTTAGGCTCGCCGATTCGGCTACTCGCCACAGCTTGCCCCGATGCGATTGCCAGTATCGAGCGGCATCGAGCAGAGAGTCAATCATAGTGCGCTGATCGGGAGCGCAATAGGGCGTGGGTTCACCCGCGAGAATGAGCCTATAGCTGCCATCGGATCGATGCTGCGCTCCGAAATCTACACGTTGACCGAGAATATCGCCGCGCCCAGAGTCGATTCCGAATAGAATCCGTCCGGGTAAGGCGGCTACGTCACTATCGGCCAGTATGGCAGCATCCAAGGTTCGGCTATCAGCTTGAGCTTTAGCTGAAAGGGGGGAGGCTAGGATATTGCGCATGCGGTCGTGAGCTATCGAGGGCACGAGACCACACTCGATGGCTCGCGAACTAAAAGCCGTGTGGTCGTTCACACCACGAATTTGCAGATTGGAGCGGGTTGTGATGTGCGCTTCACCGTCGCCGAGCTCAAGTGCCAATTTGGCGATAACGGACCATGTCTTCGCTGTGATCCGTCCTCCGGGAAATCGCAACCGACCTATATAGCCATCAGAAGCTGGGAATAGTTTGAGAGCACCAGGACATTTATCTCCGACAGACCTGCTGAATGGGGTATCTGACGGGACTGCATCAATGGAGCGAAGGTGAGATCTGGTCATAGCGGCGATTCTACTAATATTCTCAACCTTTTAATAACTTAGGAATCCCTTAATAGCGTGCTAAGGTGCACCAATATCCTCGCTGCGGTGGATATATCCGGGCCGCGCGAACAAGCGTTTAGGCCCAAGACACCAATCTACGAGGAATCTCAGTATACACTTACTCTATTACGGCAATGATTACCAAGAAGGTCTCTCATCGCCTCAGCAATTTATCCATATGAACCCGGAAGGATCATTTTTTCTCGATGATCACACTGCTCTCGACCTCCGATACCGACCTGCTCTCCGCACGAGCAGCCAGCGAACACCCTGATGTTCATTACCACTACGCGAACCCCAATTATCTCAACTCTGACAGCCTCAGTGAACTCATCGGAACAACCGATATCTTTGTGGTTCGGCTTCTTGGTGGCAAGAGAGCGTGGGAATGGGGGATCGATGCACTGCTTGCTTCACCAAAACCCGTGGTCATAGTCTCGGGGGAGCTGGCGGTCGATGCCGAGCTCACCGATCTTTCCACCCCTCCGGCTGGTGTGGTCACTACGGCCCATACCTATCTAGCGGAAGGTGGATTCGATAACCTTCATAATCTCCATAACTTCCTCTCCGACACGCTCCTTCTCACCGGTTTAGGTTTCCAGCCTCCACGACGAATGCCACTGTGGGGTTACCTCGAACAAACAGACTCCTTGGATACGCCATGGAACCAGGGTGCACCTAGCCCTCGTATCGGCATTGTGTATTACCGCGCTCAGCACCTGGCAGGGAATACCCACTATATCCATGCCCTCGCGGACGCTATAGCCGCCCGTGGTGCCACCGCTATTCCTATTTATGCGGCCTCATTACGCCAGGCACCAGAAGATCTCTTAGCTGAACTCGCCACCTTCGACGTACTCATCACTACTGTTCTTGCCGCTGGTGGTACGAAACCTGCAACGGCTCAGGCCGGAGGTGACGATGAGGCGTGGGATGTCGCCCAACTGGCTGCCCTCGATATCCCCATCATCCAAGGTCTCGCCTTGACGAGCCCTCGCCGAGAGTGGGAAGAATCTGATGAAGGTCTGTCCCCACTGGATGTGGCGACCCAGATCGCAGTTCCTGAGTTTGACGGACGCCTTATTACCGTGCCTTTTTCCTTTAAAGAATATGATCAGGCGGGACTGATCACCTATATCCCGGATCCCGAGCGTTGCGAACGACTCGCAGGCATTGCCTACCGGCACGCCGTGCTATCGACAATTCCGCCCGCCGAAAAGAAACTCGTTCTCATGTTTTCGGCCTACCCCACCAAGCACGCACGCATTGGTAATGCCGTGGGTCTTGATACTCCGCAGTCAGTCTTGCGTGTCATCAGGGCCCTAGTAAAAGCAGGCTATGACCTCGGAGATCCAGCCCTGATTCCAGGCTATAGCGAAGATGGCAACCTAGACGGCGACGCACTCATGCACGCTGTGATCGATGCTGGTGGACATGATCCAGAATGGCTCACACCCGAGGTCATGGCCAATAACCCGTTGAAATTATCGGGAGATACCTACCGGGAATTTTTCTCGACGCTTCCTAAAGAGATGCAAGAGGAAATGATCGAGCACTGGGGACCAGCCCCTGGAACCCATTATGTCAATCCAGAAACAGACGAGATTTATATAGCAGGTTTAATCTTCGGCAATGTTGTTATCATGGTCCAGCCTCCGCGCGGCTTCGGAGAGAATCCTGTGGGAATCTATCACGACCCTGACCTTCCAGCGAACCACCATTATCTAGGCGTTTACTACTGGCTGCGTGAGGTTTTTGGTGCCGACGCCATCGTGCATATGGGTAAACACGGAAATATGGAATGGCTGCCAGGAAAAAATGCTGGACTATCGGCACAATGCTATACCGATCAGGCCATCGGGGAGCTACCGCTAATCTATCCATTCCTCGTTAACGATCCAGGGGAGGGCACACAGGCCAAACGGCGTGCTCACGCCACTTTGGTTGACCATATGATTCCTCCGATGGCCCGCGCGGAATCCTATGGCGATATCACTCGTTTGGAGCAGCTGCTTGACGAACACGCCAATATTGCAGCGATGGATCCCGCAAAGTTACCAGCGATTCGCCAGGAAATTTGGACTCTACTGCAGGCTGCCAAAATGGACCGTGATCTAGGTTGGGATGAACGCCCCGACGAAGACGCCTTCGACGATAAAATCATGGAAATCGATGGTTGGCTATGCGAGATCAAAGATGTGTCCATCCGCGGAGGGCTCCATATCCTTAGCGAAGAAGTTACTGGTGACGTGCGCGTTGAGCTGGTTTTAGCCATGCTTCGTGCCCGCCAGCTGTGGGGCGGGGAATCCGCGGTTCCTGGTCTACGAGAAGCCTTAGGACTCGCAGAGACTGGAGAAGAAAGCCGCACTCGAGTTGACGAGGTGGAGGCAATTGCGCACCGGTTACTCTCCAGCCTTGAAGCACAGCATTGGCGCAGTGGGGAAGTAGATCATCTTCTTGCTTCGGCTGATTACCTCCCGGACGATCTTGACCGCCGTGGCCTGCGTGACCTTCTTGTATTCGCATGCGAAGAACTCATTCCTCGGCTTGCTGCAACCTCTCGCGAGGTGGAACAAATCCTACGCGCTCTGGATGGCAAATTTATTGAAGCCGGCCCCTCTGGTTCTCCGCTCCGCGGACTTGTTAATGTGCTTCCCACGGGCCGCAACTTCTATTCTGTAGATCCCAAATCCCTGCCCTCACGATTGGCTTGGGAAACAGGGCAGCTGCTCGCTGATTCCCTGGTTGAGCGGTATTTAAAGGAACACGGAACCTACCCGAAGTCTGTCGGCCTGTCGGTTTGGGGTACCTCCGCTATGCGCACCTCTGGAGACGATATTGCGGAGGTATTCGCACTACTTGGCGTGCGACCCGTATGGGACGACGCCTCGCGACGCGTCGTGGATCTCGAAGTCATCCCTCTCGAGGAATTGGGGCGACCCCGCATTGACACTACGGTGCGCATCTCGGGCTTTTTCAGAGATGCCTTCCCCCATGTATTAGCGCTCATCGACGATGCTGTAAACATGGTGGCACAGTTGGATGAGAGCCCCGAGGAGAATTATGTGCGCGCTCATATCAGCGAGGATGCGGAAGGCACAGATCGTCCTATACGCCGAATATTTGGTTCCAAGCCTGGCACCTATGGGGCCGGACTGTTGGAGCTTATTGAATCTGGGAATTGGCGCGACGATCAAGACCTCGCGGAGGTCTACACCGCATGGGGTGGCTATGCATATGGCCGCGGCGTCAATGGCGTCGAGGCTAGCGATGATATGCGCCGGGCGTACCGCCGCATTCAAGTAGCGGCAAAAAATGTTGATTCCCGGGAGCATGACATAGCCGATTCTGACGATTACTTCCAGTTCCATGGCGGTATGATCGCGACGGTCAGAGCTCTGACAGGTGCTGATCCTGAAGCTTATATTGGTGATTCCACCCGCCAAGAAACAGTAAAAACCAGAACCCTGCACGAGGAGTCGCGGCGCGTTTTCCGTGCTCGCGTAGTCAATCCCCGCTGGCTCGAAGCAATGCGTAACCACGGCTATAAAGGTGCTTTTGAGATGTCAGCGACCGTGGACTACCTCTTCGGCTATGATGCCACCACAGGTCTTATGGAGGATTGGATGTATGAAACTCTCACGGACACATATGTAAAGGACCCAAAGAATCGGGAATTTTTCCAGGAATCGAATCCGTGGGCGCTGCGTGATATTGCCGAACGGCTTCTCGAGGCAGCCGAACGGAAGCTGTGGGAGGAACCTAGCCCCGAAGCACTCGATACTCTGCGTACTACCTTCCTAGAGATGGAGGGAGAACTCGAAGATCGCTAATATCGCGTCATGAGCGCGCCGCCTGAAAGCCCTTCGGCGGCGCGCGCGTTATTGCGCTAGTATTTTGCTATGCCATATTTTCTCGTTGTGCCCTATTTCGTGTGCGAGGCGCTGGCCTTTTGGCTGGTATCCAAATGGCTGGGAGTGGGCGTAGCCCTTTTACTGCTATTTGCATTCTTCTTTGCAGGGCTATTATTAGCCGCAATTGAGATGCGCCGAGTTGCTCGTAGTGCCTCCCTAGGAAGCAGTGCTGGACAGGCGGTTGGAGATCTAGGTCTGCTTGCTGCGGGCGCAGTGGGTGTTGCTCTGCCCGGTTTTGTCACCACACTGATAGGACTTATTCTCATCATCGCCCCTACCCGGGCCGTCGTGCGCCGTCTTTTGGCTAAAAAACTACGAGCCAAGATCGCGGATCTAGGGGTACGCAGTTTCGAAATGACCCAGGGCTACCGCTCTCCGCACAGCTACGGCCACTTTGGGCCGGGGGCACAATCCCGTGCCTCAGGGAGCTCAGTGACCCCAACGGCCGAAACAATCGACGAGGAAGAGCTCAGCACGTGGTCGAAAAATCTTAATCCTGAAGATTTTGACGACCCCAAAAAGTCCTCATGAGGCATAAACCTTTGGTAATTTTTCTCGGCCGGATAGCGCTGAGCGCTTTTGGGGGCCTGCTAGTTTATAGCGGTTATCAACCCCTGGGGTGGTGGAAGGCGGCAATCGTCGGGGTGATTGTGCTCGTGCTATCGCTGAGCCCCTATAACGGTCGTGCTGTGAGTATGCGCAGTGGCTCTGTGATCGCTTTCGCCCACAGTCTCGTGGTCTACCTCCTGATGCTGCCGTGGATTGGTGAGTTTGTCGGAGCCTTCCCATATATAGCGCTAGCAATCTTTTTGGCACTGTATTCTCTTCTCTTAGGAGCAGGTGGAGCAGTTATACTCGCCCATCGATACGGTTATATCGGTTTCGCTTTTTACTATGTCACCATCGAGTTCCTGCGTTCCTCATGGCCCTATGGTGGCTTCGCGTGGGTCCGCCTAGCATGGACGCAGATTGATGGTCCGTTGGCATCCCTGGCATTTCTCGGGGGGCCTGCGCTGGTGAGTGCCATGATTTGTCTGCTCGCCACAACGCTGGCCCGCTGGAGAATGGATCTAGGCCACGGGCTGGTGCTCAGCCTTGTCGTGATTTTAAGCGCCACCGCCATCATGATGCCCCGAGGTGAAAGCACTGAGACGGTCACAGTCGCAGCAGTGCAAGGCAATGTGCCACGGCTGGGCCTCGATTTCAATGCCCAGCGGCGTGCAGTATTAGGCAATCACGTGGCAGAGACTGCACGGATCTCTGAACCTGTTGACTTCGCAGTGTGGCCAGAAAATTCTTCCGATGTCAACCCCTTCGAGGATGGGGATGCTCGGCGTTTGATCGATCAAGCGGTATCGCAGCTCAATGCGCCAATCCTAGTGGGCACAATTACTCGAGATGAGGCGGGGGCACACAATACAATGCAGGTTTTCGATCCAATTTCAGGACCAGGGGAGTACCACCACAAGAAATTTCTCCAGCCGTTTGGGGAATATATGCCCATGCGTGATTTTTTCCGTACTTTCTCCTCTATGGTGGATCTAGCCGGCAATTTCCAACCTGGACACGGAGATGGCACGGTAGCGATACGTGCAATGCAACTGGGACGCAACGTACGCGTTGGTATCAGCACCTGCTATGAAGTTGCCTTTGACCAAGCGGGGCGGGATGCCGTCAGAGCTGGAGCAGAAATTCTGTCCACTCCGACAAATAATGCCACATTCGGATTCAGCGATATGACCTATCAGCAGTTAGCAATGAGCCGGATGCGCGCGATCGAATTGGATCGAGCTGTTATTGTCGCGGCTACTTCTGGGGTATCAGCGATTGTGACACCCGATGGAAGTATCCAGTCTCGAACAGGAATTTTCGAGGCCAAGAATCTGACAGCTTCCGTGCCGCTGAAAGACAGTCTCAGCCCTGCGGCTCGTTTTGGCTCAGACATCGAGTGGGCCTTAGTCATGATGGGGCTTGTCGCTGTGGCGCTATCGATTGCATTAGTACGTCGGAAACTCTAGAGTCTTTTTCGCACCCACTTCCATAGAGCGACCGTGGGTATCTGACCTGTTAAAGGAGAATATCTTGAGCTCTCAGACTCTCGTCTTGATCCCAACCTACAACGAAGTGGGTAATCTTCCGCTCATCACCTCAAGGGTGCGTGCAAGTAACCCGGATGTTGATATTTTGATTATCGACGATAATTCTCCCGACGGTACCGGTGATTTGGCCGATGAACTAGCCAGCGGCGATGACCATATCTTCGTACTGCACCGCGAGGGCAAAGGCGGCCTACTCGGCGCCTATATCGCAGGGTTCCACTGGGGCCTTGAGCGCCACTACGACATTCTGGTGGAGATGGACGCCGATGGTTCCCATGCTCCAGAGCAATTGCACCGACTTCTTGACGAGATCGACCAAGGCGCTGACATGGTGATTGGTTCACGATACGTTTCTGGTGGGGAAGTAGTGAACTGGCCTCGCCATCGCTACCTCCTATCAAAGGGAGGCAATGTCTATATCTCTGTCGCTTTAGGGGCGGGCATCAAGGACATGACAGCTGGCTATCGGGCCTTTAGACGCGAGGTCTTAGAACAGGTGAATTTTGATGAGTTGTCCCGTGCGGGCTATATCTTCCAGGTGGATATGGCGTGGCGAGTGAATAATTTGGGTTTTGATATCCGCGAGGTTCCTATAACCTTCACTGAACGCGAAATCGGGGAATCGAAGTTGGATGGATCCTTTGTGAAGGATTCGCTGCTTGAGGTGAGCAAGTGGGGCTTGACTTATCGCAGCGAACAGGTTAAGGCGATCGCCAGAGAGAGTTATCATCTTATTGCTCACGAAGTTAAGAAGTGGCGTAAAGAACACTATATTTAATCGAAAAACCGCAGTGGACATATCCCACTGCGGTTTTCGCTATGCATTAGTGAACGTTTTCCTCTTCTGCGCGAGCGGCGGCTGCCTCTTCCTCCTGCTGCTTGAGAAGCCGAGCTGCGTTTCGACGCCGTCGGCGTAGCTGATCAATACGCTCTTCTAAGAGCTGGTCAAGCTCTTCGATTGAGCGCCGTTCCCGCAGCATATCCCAGTGAGTTCTCGGTGGTTTCGTTGGCTTAGCGGAGACTCCTTCACCCTCCATGAGATGACCGGTCTGGCCGTTCTTGCACTGCCAGGTCTCGGGGATTTCGGCGTCGTGAGCGAAGGGGACGTCATAGATGTCGCCTGTTTCGGTCTTATAACGGACCATCTGGCGAGGTGCTAGATCGTGGTCGCGGTCGGTTTCGTAGCTGACGGCACCCATTCGGGAACCACGGAGAACGCGGTCTGCCATAGTGCGAATCAGTCCTTTCCTTAAAAGTTCTTCCCCCGCTCAACAGCGGTAGGGGGATTGACGCGAGTACCTTTTACTCACGGATCATTGGATATAACGTTACACCACGGTGAAAAGTTCCGAGTTGAGGTCTGTGACGGTTGTGCTGGGGGTCTAGTGACCTGGTTGCTAGACTGGGAAGAATGGCAGGTAAACGAGCGCTGGCGTGTCAGTGGTGTGGAACCGAAATAGAAAAGCCGCTACGCGGAAGGCCACGCAAATACTGCAGTCAATCATGCCGCCAGCGCGCTTATGAGCAGCGGAACGCGGTTGTAGGAACGGTCATTTCCTCCGAGGCTGTTATCATAACTCCTGACAGGGCTCATCAGCTTCAGGATTCGCTCTTCGAGCTGAGGTGCGCTGCTGAGGATATTCAAACTGCTGTTGCCGAGGGAGCGCATCCCGATGAAGTGGCTGCATTGTGCGCAGAATTAGTTGGGATCTCCAAAAGTATTGAGCAGTTGAGATTAAGGTAGGGTAATGAATCTAAAAGCGCGGATAGCAATTTTTGTGACGGTGACTGCGGTTGTACTCTTAGGTCTCTTCGCCCTAGCATCGGCGGTCATTCCTGTGCTATTGGGCCCCGGTATTAAGACGGGCAGCATAGACACGGCCGCTACCAAACCGGCCACCACCGATTTAGACGGCTATTGGACTGTAGTATACGGACGTTCTCCTCATATATCCTCAGTGGGATTTACATTTGGAGAGTTGCTGCCGTCGGACCGACGGACTACGTCTGGATCGACCCGAGGCGTACGAGGGGATATCAAGATCGCCGGTGGAACCATTCAGTCAGGTCGCATTGAAGTTGATATGACATCTATTTCATCTGATAGGGAACGCCGAGATATTAATGTACGTCGAAAAATCTTCGATACCGATATCTATCCCACAGCTAATTTTAGGCTTACTCAGCCGGTAGATATCAGCTCTCTTCCCAGCAACGGTGCCGCGGGGGTAGTAAACATCACCGGTGAACTTACTATCAAGGACACTACACAGGAGATCACCAGTGAGTTTTTGGCCGTGCGCGATGGTGATCGAATTTCTATGAGTAGTACAATTGATATCAACCGCATCGACTATGGTGTGAAAACTCCTGACTTTGTGGCGGCAAAGATTGACGAGGAAGGCGAATTAAATATTCTACTGACCTTCGAGAAGATAAAACCTGAACCGGAAGACTCTGCATCGTGAATGATCCACGGATGCAACCGATGCTATGGCTGCGTCTAGTCGTGGTTGTGGCCTTTACCGCATATGTACTCATCCAGGGAAGCTATATCGCCGGTGGCATTGGCTTAGTCCTGGTGGTGATGATTAGTATCCAACTATACAGAATCCGAAAAACCATGAGAGACAGTCTTAGCAAGTAGAGATGCGAGCACACAAATAATGCCCGCTATTGTGTCACTGTGACATAATAGCGGGCATTACTTCATCTTGGCCTAAACCATAAAATTGTCCGATAATGTACATTATGTCATTTAGCCGACTTCCCCAAGGATCACCGACGCCTCGAACCGCGCCGTGTCGTCAACACCAGCTGGGCGGCATCTAAGGCACCATAGCGCATCAAGGCTTCCCGCAAGGCAAGCTGGAAAATCCACAAGCGCCGATACGTAATATCAAAACCATCCGCGGCCGCTTCTCGTAACTTGCCTTCAAAGATCTCGCGTTGCATTTTCAAGCCTTCGACATAATGACTACCACTATGTGTTTGCGATATGATTCTGCAGTGAGTGTGAGTGTCCACCAGACGGTGAATGTCCTCGGTCCTTAAATAATCCAAGGCTGGTGACACATAAGCCCTCAAAACTGCGAGGCTCTCCTCACTAGCCTTGGATCGCCTTTCAGTGGCGACCACAGTCTGCATCGCTATATAACCACCAGGGGCAATAACATCGTCTATGAACTTCATATATGCTTTTTTCGCACCCCCTCCCATATGCTCCAACTTCTCCACTGAAACAATCGCATCATAATTGCGAGACCACGTCTTGGGTGAAGGAAATAAACCGTCGATATGCTCCACTCTCACCGCTTGACTCAGTTCCGCTAAATCTTCACAATTGAGTATCCGGCGGATATAGCGCACGTATTCCATGTCGCTGCTGACAATGTCCACCGTGGCCTTTACATGTGCCGCAGCGAGTGCCATCGCTGGCCCCGAGGCCGGAAAATCTAAAATATGTGTACCAGTGCCCACGTGGGCAGACCGAAGAAGTTCATGGAGAGCTCGCCACTGAGCATCCGCTAAATCAGCACGCTCTACATGTGCAGGCGGCGACACCTCGGTAAGGTCAACGAAATGTGCTGCTGACTCTCGGCCGCGTCGAGCGCCAGGCGCGTAGCTTTTCACATTGATACGCTGTGTCGTTGGCACTCCCGAGGAAAATAGTGTGCCGTGAGGGCTCATCCCATCCCCGGAAAAATGCTTGTAGAGAGCTGCTGGGATCTCCGATCCGTCGTATATGCCACCCACAATCTGCCGAAAATGGCGCGGGCGATACTCAATCTCAATAAGTTTTTGCAGCACTGCTGGGAGGTCTGGCGCACTCCACTCGCCCGCCATAAACCCCTCGGCAAAACCCAACCAACCAGCATGAGCAATCCGATAAAAGAGCTCTTCACGCGCAACAACGATATCCGGCCGATCCCCCGTCAGAGCGATTTCCGCCTTCTGACAGGCTGCGGCAAATTCGGCTTCGCTGCGCCTAGCTCGAGCGGCCATAAATCGCCCTGATGGAATGTGGGCAATACCAGGCCACGCCTCGGCGTCAATATATTCGAGGTGCGCCGCAAAATCGCGGTGCACAGAGCTAAATATCGCGATGACGCATCCCTCCGCTTCTCGAGTGCACAGTTTTTTTCTATTTTATAGGGCAATACGGGTGTACCCAGGCGCGGCACACGGAACAGTCACCGGGTAAAATTCCTGGATTTGGAATTCGCGGAAAATTCACGAAGACGAAAATCGAATTAGTTTTCAAATAGGAAATTGAGTGTGGCAGCGACTAACATGTTAAAAATCACACCACGCTGTCAGTGTGGTGCGAAAACACTAGTGTCAAACAACTAAGAATACATCCTTTATTTTCATCTTGATGAAAACCGATGTATGAGGAGAAAATTTTCATGCCTGAAACTCCATTCCGCCCCGAGGGTGGACGCCACCACGTCGTCGTCATCGGCTCCGGATTCGGTGGACTATTCGCAGTGAACAACCTGAAGAATGCGGATGTGGATATCACCTTGATCGACCGCACGAATCACCATCTTTTCCAGCCATTGCTCTACCAAGTGGCTACGGGCATTCTCTCGTCAGGTGAGATTGCACCAGCGACGCGCCAGATTCTCAACGAACAGGAGAACGTTAATATTCTCAAGGGCGAGGTGACCGATATCGACCTGCAAACCAAGACGGTTCGCACCGAACTTGGCGGTTTCCATAAATTGGTCTCCTATGATTCTTTGATCGTGGCCGCAGGTGCAGGACAGTCTTATTTCGGCAATGATCACTTTGCAGAATTCGCCCCAGGTATGAAGACTCTCGACGATGCTCTCGAGCTCCGGGCCCGAATCATGGGCGCCTTCGAGCGCGCGGAACTATCAGAAGATCTCGAAGAGCGCGATCGTCTCCTAACTTTCGTCGTTGTGGGTGCCGGACCTACCGGTGTGGAATTGGCTGGCCAGATCGCAGAACTCGCACATCGTACTCTATCGGGGGCGTATAGTCGCTGCAATCCCGCCAACGCCCGCATCATCCTGCTCGATGGGGCACCGCAGGTTCTTCCCCCGTTTGGCAAACGTCTCGGCCGCAACGCCCAGCGTTCCTTGGAAAAAATTGGCGTAACAGTCAAACTCAATGCAATCGTCACCGATGTCACCAGCAGTGCAGTGACCTATAAAGATACCGTGAGCGGTGAAAGCTTCACCATTGACTCCTATTGCAAGATCTGGTCTGCCGGTGTCGCGGCTTCCCCACTGGGCAAGCTCATTGCCGATCAGGCTGGGGTTGAGGTAGATCGCGCAGGCCGCGTCCCGGTCAATTCCGATCTCACCGTGGCCGATGAGAAAAATGTCTTCGTCATTGGCGATATGATGAACTACAACGGATTGCCAGGAGTTGCCCAGGTTGCTATCCAAGGTGCAGAGTACGTAGCAGATCAAATTGCTGCTGAAGTAGAAGGTCGCTCCGCTGAGGAACGCCCTGAATTCGAATACTTCGACAAGGGCTCCATGGCTACAGTCTCGCGCTTTAATGCGGTTGTTAAGCTCGGCAAGGTTGAAATCACCGGATTTATCGGATGGATACTTTGGCTTGTGGTCCACCTCATGTTCATCGTGGGCTTCCGTAACCGGTTCATTTCAATGATCTCGTGGGGCCTTAATGCCATGTCGCGCAAGCGCTGGCACTTGGCTACCACAAGACAGCAAATGCACTCGCGCACTGCATTGCAGAAACTCATGTCCAACGTCGACGACTATACAGATGCCCCCATTGAGGTTCGAGATACCTCCCGCTTTGGTCGTTCCTAATACGAGTTAAACCAAAAAACGCTGGGACACACCACTCTCCCAGCGTTTTTTCGTGCATGCCGCTAGCGGTAGTCTATCCTGTGACAAGCGCTCCTCTTTTCTAGGTAGAAAGTTAAATTTAGTGCCCTCCCTTGCTCATGCCCACCCCGATTTTGCTGCGATCATCGATCATCTCTATATATACGAAGATGGAATCCTAAACGAGGAACTCACCGTCAGATCGCCAAAAGAATTGGCCGAGGTCATTTCGACCTGTGAAACGGGAGATAATCGCTTCCTCTGGTTGAGTTTGGTCGAGCCCTCCAATGCTCAAATGCAGGATATCGCTGAGCATATAGCCCTCCACGAACTCATTACCGAAGACGCCGTGACTGCGCATCAGCGCCCCAAGGTAGAGCGTTACGACGATCAGCTTTTTGTAGTCGTGCGCAGCGTTAAGTACACAGATTTCGATATCAACGAAGAATCCGTGGTGCGCACCCGCCAAGTTATCTCAACGGGCGAAGTTCAAATGGTAGTGGGGCCGCGATCCATAATCACCATTCGGCATAATACCCCGCTCCCTGATGTGGCCAAGCGCTTAGTTCACCAGGACACCACGAGCTACGGGCCCATGGCTATCGCGTGGGCCATGTCTGACTGTTTGGTCGACGATTATATGATGATTTCGCGTGAACTGACCAAAGACGTCGACGAGCTCGAGGAAGAAGTTTTCACTCCGCAGTCTGATTTCAGTATTGATCAAATTTATTTGCTTAAGCGCGAGATCTTAGAAATGCGTCATGCCATCGATCCCCTAGCCCCTGCATTGCGCAGCTTACTTGGCAATAATGCAGATCTCATTGATGACCAAATTCACTCTTATTTTCGCGATGTTCTGGATCACGAGATTGTAGCCAAAGACGAGATTGCGAGCTGCGATGAACGCCTCACGAACTTGATTACCGCCGCTGTCGCAAAAGTCACGTTGCAGCAAAATACGGATATGCGTTCCATTTCTGCATTTGTTGGGATGGCGGCGGTACCCACCCTTGTGGCCGGTATTTATGGTATGAACTTCGCCAATATGCCTGAGCTGGAGACTCAATACGGATATTTCATCGTCCTTGCGATCATGGTCTCGCTCGTGATAGCGATGTGGCTCGCATTCAAAAAATGGAATTGGCTTTAGCCCACTTCCATCATCAAGCTGGGCCGTCATCGCTAGGATAGAGTCATGGATGCCTCACGTGAATTCGATATCATTATTTTCGGTGCCAGTAGCTACGTCGGACAACTAGTAACCCAGTACCTTCATGCACACTCGGAGCAGCTCAGCATCGCGATAGCTGGTCGCAATCACCATAAGCTTGCAGGCCTCGTTAATCGTCTCGAGGAACCGACTCCTCCAATCATCATTGCAGATGCCCTTGATAGCGCAGATATGGATCTGCTCGCACAGCGCGCACGGGTCATCATCTCCACGGTGGGGCCTTATAGCCACTACGGCGAAGAGATCATCAAGGCCTGCGCGCACAGAGGTACGGGGTATGTGGATCTAGCCGGAGAAGTTCCTTTTATTCGAAGCATGATCGATCGCTACCAAAAAGATGCAGTAAAATCCGGAGCGGTCCTCGTTTCTGCCTGTGGTTTCGATTCAGTTCCCAGTGATATGGGAGTTTACAGGCTAGCTCAAAAAGCAGAGGAACCGCTTCGAGAAGTGCGTATGATAGTGCGGAAGCTGTCGGGATCTCTATCCGGCGGAACGATAGCGTCGATGCAAGCAGTGAGTGCTGCCGCTCACGCAGATCGCCGGATTGCTTCATTGATCCACAATCCTTTCGCGCTCAATCCCGATCCGACGGCCGAGCGCGACCGTGCCCGCAGCATAGGTCTCCGACAACCAGACCTAGTTCGCGAACAATACCAGAATCGGTACTTAGCTCCGTTCTTTATGGCGCCCTTTAATACTCGTGTCGTTCGACGCTCTCAAGCATTACTGGGCCATCGGTACGGACGTGATATGCGTTATACCGAAGCGCTCGATTGCGGGCATGGATTGAAAGGGCTGATTGTTCGTGACCTTATTACCGGTCTTCTTGGCGCCGGTTTCGCGCTCCTAAGCCGCCCACGCCTGCGTAAGGCTCTCTCTTTCGTCATCCCGCAACCTGGGCAGGGTGCTAGGGAAAAGAATCTTCGTAAAGGCGGATTTATCATTGAGTTCATTGGCACTACCGAATCCGACCGGCAGATCAGTGTCACCACTAGCGCACTCGGAGACCCTGGTTACTATGTCACCGCCATGATGCTTAGTGAGGCTGCGAAAACCCTTGCTTGCCAGTACCGAGATGAAGCACCTATCCGCGGAGGCTTTTTCACCCCAGCGACGGCTTTAGGAGATATCTACCTCGATAGGCTACGCAGGGGTGGGATGAGCTTCAACTAATCGTGGGGCTTGAGAACCATGGTGCGCAGCGTCGATCGCGCTACCAGAGTAGAGCGGTGGAAGATATCAACGTGTATAAGTTGAGTTGATACACCAGCGTGGATGATGCTGGCTTCCGCGCTGAGAACACCGGCGCGAACCGGAGCGAGGAAGTCAGTATTGTTGTTTACCCCGGCGACCAGCTTTCCCGGCGCCTTGATGAGCCCCATAACCGATCCTACGGTCTCGGCGATGGCGCAGTATACTCCTCCGTTTACCAGCCCCATGGCCTGCAAATGGTCGTGGCTGATGGGCATCTCGGCACATACTTTATCGCGTTCTACCGTTGTAAAGCGTAAACCTAAACTGGTTGAATAGCCCCCGAGCAGCTCGTTAAGTTGAGCTAGTTCGCGCATATGCAAGCCCACCTCGGGAACCTCGGACAAGAGGTGAGTAAGTTCAGTGACGGTATCTGGATTTTCAGTAACTAAAGACATAGATCCAACCCTACTGAGGAAAAAAATAACCGCAACTATCAACCAGAGCCATCAACCGTGCACTCTCATGAGTCGAGATATGGGATCATTCACCGAACGAGGTATGCTAGGACACTATGAGTAACCACAGCAATTTGGCCCATATCGGGGTCGTTGGCCTGGCCGTCATGGGCTCCAACCTCGCTCGAAATTTTGCCCGTAGAGGACATACCGTAGCGGTCTATAACCGCAGCTACTCCAAAACCGAAGACCTCATGGAGCATTACGGTGATGAGGGACATTTCCTTCCCTCCGAAACCATCGAGGACTTTGTGGCCTCTCTGGAAAAGCCTCGCCGTGCAATCATTATGGTGCAGGCAGGCGCCGCTACTGACGCCGTTATCAACCAGCTGGCAGATGCTATGGATGAAGGCGATATCATCATAGATGGCGGCAATTCGCTCTACACGGACACGATCCGCCGAGAGAAAGAAATAGCTGCTCGCGGGCTCAACTTCGTGGGTGCAGGAATTTCTGGCGGTGAAGAAGGTGCCCTCAACGGCCCGTCGATTATGCCGGGTGGACCCGCCCGCACCTGGGACGCCTTAGGACCCCTACTGGAGTCTGTCGCAGCTGTTGTTGACGGAACACCCTGTGTCACGCATATCGGCCCTGATGGCGCCGGCCACTTTGTCAAGATGGTACACAACGGCATTGAATATGCCGATATGCAAGTAATCGGTGAGGCCTATCAGTTGTTGCGATACGGCGCACAGATGTCACCTGAAGAGATAGCCGAAGTTTTCCGCACCTGGAATAAGGGCGATCTCGATTCTTATCTTATTGAAATTACGGCTGAAGTACTCTCTCAGGTTGATGCCGAAACCGGCACTCCCCTCGTGGACTTAATTGTTGACCAAGCAGGTCAAAAAGGTACCGGCCGCTGGACGGTCAAGGCAGCGCTCGACCTAGGCATTCCTGTTACGGGTATCGGCGAAGCGGTATTCGCTCGAGCTCTTTCAGGTGCCGCAGCACAACGCGAGGCCACCGTAGGGACGCTCCCCTCTGGCGAATTAAGCTCGTTAGAGACTCTCGGTATCGATCGCGATACTTTCATCGAGGATGTACGCCGCGCTCTCTACGCCTCCAAACTCGTCGCCTATGCACAAGGATTTGACGAAATTAAAGCTGGCTCGACAGAGAATAACTGGAATGTGGACCCCCGCGACCTGGCAACGATCTGGCGGGGCGGCTGCATCATCCGGGCGAAATTCCTCAACAGAATTCGGGAAGCATACGATGCCAACCCCGAGCTCACGACCTTATTGCTCGACCCGTATTTCAAGGAGGAGTTGAGTGGCCTCATTGATTCGTGGCGTCGTATCGTAATCGTGGCAACTCATATTGGTCAGCCCATACCGGTTTTTGCATCATCGCTTTCCTACTACGATTCACTTCGAGCCGAGCGGCTGCCAGCTGCATTAATTCAGGCGCAGCGAGATTACTTTGGTGCGCACACCTACCGTCGCGTCGATAAGGAGGGCACCTTCCATACCTTATGGTCTGGTGACCGTACTGAAATCGAAACCTCCTAGGTTTACCGCCCAGCCCGCGCCCGCTACGTGTGGGGGGCGCGGGCTACAAGCTGGTTTTGCTGTAGATAAGGTGTAGGCTCTTCCTAATGACTACTTTTGCTGATCTCGGTTTACCCCCCGCCATTGTTCAGGCGATGCGTAAAGAAGGTATCGAGACTCCCTTTCCTATCCAAGAGGCGGCCATTCCCGACGCTCTAGCAGGCAAGGATATCCTCGGTCGAGGCCCCACCGGATCTGGAAAGACTTTCACTTTCGGTTTACCCACTCTAAGCCGCCTAGCTCAGTCGGGGGCCTCTACACCTGGGCATCCCCGTGCGCTCGTCTTAGTCCCTACGCGTGAGCTCGCAGCGCAAGTTCGTACCCGCCTCGACGATCCGGCAGCTGCCCTCGGTCTTCGCCTCTTAGACGTTGTCGGCGGAGTGAATATCAATCGACATATCCGAGCATTAGCGGCTCCCGTTGATCTTCTGGTGGCCACCCCTGGGCGGGCCCAAGACCTCATCGACCAGGGCTATCTTCACTTAGACCGGATCGAGACAACTATTCTCGATGAAGCGGACCAAATGGCAGATATGGGATTTTTGCCTCAAGTTACGAAACTCATGCGGGCTACCCCCCAGAAGG
The DNA here is from genome assembly GCF_024814515.1 of Corynebacterium sp. ES2775-CONJ. Lineage (NCBI taxonomy): Bacteria > Bacillati > Actinomycetota > Actinomycetes > Mycobacteriales > Corynebacteriaceae > Corynebacterium > Corynebacterium sp. ES2775-CONJ. The sequence continues at coordinate 444,957 of NZ_JANUXT010000001.1, forward strand.
GACAGCGTCTCCTCTTTTCCGCCACCCTCGACGGCGACGTTGATAAATTGGTACGGGCCTTTCTCCGGAATCCAGTTACTCATTCAACAGCCGCCGTGGCTGCCAGTGTGGATACGATGAGGCACTATCAATTTATAGTGAAGGATCGCCAGTCCCGTGCCGATGTTGTGGAAAAAATTGCTGCTCGTGATGGTAAAACCATCATGTTTATGCGAACAAAACACGGCGTTGACCGCCAGGTAAAGAAGCTGCGCCGTGCTGGCATCAACGCAGTGGGCCTTCATGGCGACAAGGGTCAAAATACCCGTCAGAGTGCCCTTGGGGGCTTTAGTGAAGGTGAGATACCTGTTCTCGTTGCTACCGATATCGCCGCCCGCGGTATAGATATTTCCGATGTGGATTTGGTAGTACATATCGATCCTCCAGCGGAGCATAAAGCCTATCTGCATCGTGCTGGGCGCACCGCCCGCGCTGGAGCTAGCGGTGCCGTTGTAACTTTGGTGACCGAGGAGCAAATAGACGAGGTTAAAAAACTTCTGAGTAAAGCGGGGGTGAGCGCTAAAACACACCGCGTCAATGCTCACTCTGTTGAGCTCGCAACCATTACAGGCGCACAAAGCCCGACGTATAAACCGCTGGCACCTTTCGGACAACAGGCTCAGGCTAGCGACGGTCGCGGCCGTGGTAGCAGAACTAAGCGTTCTTCAGCTAGCGGTGGAGGGAATACCAGGCGCGCTCGGGGTTCGAGGCACAGTCAATCAAGAAATCGTGGCACCCGCTAGGCTATGATATTCCCGTAACGCGGTACTCCTATTTATGAGAAAGGTAGCTTTCTTCTCGGATGCATTAATGCATTCGAAAAAACTCCTACAATGGAAATACTCAGTAGCATCCTCGGACTGGTCGGATTTGTACTTTTAACCGCCAGTACTGGTTTATTCGTTGCCGTGGAATTCGCTCTCACCGGCCTTGAGCGCTCCACCATCGATCATGACCTCGCAGTTCGAGGAGATAAATTATCCCATGCGGTTAAACGAGATTACAGTAATCTCTCTTTCGTCTTGTCTGGAGCACAGCTCGGCATCACAATTACGACGCTGGCGACGGGATACCTCGCAGAACCCATTTTGGCTAAGTTCCTCAATCCTCTCCTGGGATTTCTTGGGGTTCCGATGGATATCTCCCCTATGATTGCGCTCGTCTTGGCTCTTATCATCGCTACATTCTTATCAATGGTCTTTGGCGAACTAGTACCTAAAAACCTCGCGATTACTGATCCCCTAGGAACAGCAAGACTAGTGGTCACCCCGGTTCACATTTTCAACGTGATCTTTAAGGGCTTTATTCGATTCCTCAATACCTCAGCGAATTTCCTTGTGCGCAAGATTGGTATTGAGCCTGCAGACGAATTAGCTACCGCGCGCTCCACACAGGAGCTCACGGCTTTGGTCCGCAACTCAGCGAAGCAAGGTGAATTGGATGAAAATACCGCCTTGGTTCTCGATCGCTCACTTCGCTTCGGTGAAACCACCGCGGAGGAACTTATGACTCCACGCTCAACCATTGAGACTCTGTCCCATGACGAGACGGTTCTCGATCTCATCGCCCTTGCTCATTCCACAGGTCATTCCAGGTTCCCAGTCATTCGAGGCGACCTCGACGAAACCCTCGGAGTGGTGCATTTTCGCGATGCTTTCGCTATTCCCTCCGCCGAACGAGGCACCACAACCTTGAAGGAAATCGCTCGCCCGGTGAAAGCGATTCCGGAGAGCCTTGATGGTGATGCGGTGCTGGCCGAGATTAGGGCTGCCGGATCGCAAATGATCCTGGTCGCCGATGAATATGGTGGCACCGCCGGTATTATCACCGTCGAAGACGTCGTGGAAGAAATCCTCGGCGACTTCTATGACGAACACGATGATCTGGAAGCAGAAAAGGATTTCCAAAAATTTGGAACCTACTGGCAAGTCTCCGGTCTAGTACGTCTCGATGAACTGGCCGAAAATGCTGGATATATCGCCCCCGAAGGGCCGTACGAAACCCTCGGCGGGCTCATCATGGCTGAGATGGGGCGAATCCCCGATGTCAACGACACACTCGTGCTTCCAGAATCTGATAGTCCAGGACTAGCCGAATTTACCTCTGGTTTCACCGACCGCTGGCAGGCCCAAGTTATTGTCATGGAGGATCGCCGCATCGACAAAGTCATCTTAATGCCGATCAGCCCTGAGGATGCACGCCTTAAATCCACTGATAACCAGGAAGAGGTCTCATAGTGGGACTCATTAGTACCATCGCCATGATCAGCGTACTGCTTTTGGCTAATGCCTTCTTCGTGGCCGCCGAGTTCGCTCTTATCTCTTCTCGCCGCGATCGCATCGAGTCGCTGATTATTCAGGGACGCCCTGGAGCACAACGAGTCCTGCACGCAATTGAGACGTTATCGATACAGCTCGCCGCCTGCCAATTTGGTATTACCATAGCCTCTCTAATTTTAGGTAAGGTCGCTGAGCCTGCAGTCGCGCATTTTCTTGAAGAAGTCTTTCATGAGGTTCATATACCCGATCAATTACTCCACCCCATTTCCTTCGCGATTGCACTGGGATTGATTACTTTCCTGCACATTCTCTTCGGCGAAATGGTACCGAAGAATATCGCACTAGCAGGGCCTGAGACCCTGGCTATATGGTTGACTCCCCTACTTTTGGCATTTGCTAAGCTCGCCCGGCCATTCATCGCACTGATGAACTCAGCTGCTCGCCGCACGCTTTTCCTATTTGGCATCGAGCAAAAAGACGAGCTCGCCGCCACAGTAGATAACAATCAGCTGGCATCTATGATTTTAGAGTCACGCTCGGAGGGTCTTCTGAATGAACGCGCGCACGAACGTCTGAGCAAGGCCTTGAACGTGGAAGCCCGTCCACTTGCTGATGTTCTCATTCCTCTCGAAAAGGTTCGCACCCTCAACTACGGAGTACGCGGGCCACAACTAAGTGACTTGGAGCAAGCGGTCGTGGAAACAGGGTTTTCGCGCTTCCCCGTCGTCGATGACCGGGGGGCCTTTAAGGGCTACGTCCACGTTAAGGATATTTTGGATCGGTTCTTGGACGGGAATGATTACGGTGCCGATTCCATCATCCACTCCGCCGAAATCCGACCTCTCACCATAGTTGATGCCTCCGGTGCCATGGATGAGGCTCTGACTGCCATGCACCTTAAATCAGCACATATGGCTCAGGTTCGTGACCGAGGAGTACTCATCGGAATTGTTACCTTAGAAGATATTATCGAGGAGTACGTAGGCACCTTTGCTGATTGGACGCACGGGCAGTAAATGGACATCCTAACCTCGTGGAACGATCTCGAGGCGGCGCATGTGCGCCGTGCGCGTCGGTATACGACGCCATACCTCCACAGGCGGAGTCAGGGTATCAAACACCCCGTCTTCGATTTTCTTTTTGAATACTATCCCACCCGAGCAGCGCACCTGGAGCGGTGGCACCCTGGCTGGGGTCGCGGACTTGATGATGCAGGCACCTCACCACAGGCTCAATGGAGGTACTATTCCACTGTCAATGGGATCTCGAGTGTAGACATCGATTCTTACCTGTCGAAACGCAAACAAACGCTTCAGTTCATTCACCGGTTACTCAGCACCACGATATCCAATCCGGCTCACTTTGATTGCTTTGGTCTGCATGAATGGGCGATGGTTTACCGTACCGATCAACCGCGCCACGATCTACCACTTCGGCTCGGTTCGAGCGAAACCAACAAAGTGGTTGAGAATCACTCAATCAGATGCACCCACTTCGATGCATATCGTTTCTTCACTCCCCCAGCTCGACCCCTCAACCTCACGGTTTTAGATCGTCACAGTCAAGTCGAATGGGAGCAGGTGGGATGTTTACATGCGACCATGGACTTGTATAAATGGGCAATGAAACTAGGGCCCCTGGTGCCCGGTGAGTTATTCCTTGACACTTTCGAGCTTGCGTGGGACGCGCGTATTCTCGATATGGAGGCTTCGCCCTACGATTGTCGCGCATATGGGCTGGGTGTAGTTCCCATCGAGGAGACCGCCGGTAAGCAGGAGTACGTGGGTCGTCAGCGCGAACTTGCTGAACGGGGAAAAGTTTTACGCGAGCAGCTCATTAATCTTATTGCCTGTGTTCTATAGTTCTATAGTAGAAGTCAAATAGGTAGCAGTTTTGAAGGGAGTGTCCAAAAGAGCATATGGGTCGCCATTCCAACGGTAAAAATAATATGCGGGTCTCCTCATCGCTTGTCACCTCAGCCTTGGCTTTGGGAGTGGTAGGTGCACTTCTAGGCGGATGGATGTGTCTGAGCGATGATCCCGAGCCTGAACCGAGCGCTCGACGTGCCTGCATCCAAGGTGAACTCATTCTCCCAGTGGCTGCCGATAACGAAGCTGAAGTTGCCAACCTTATAGCCTCCTATAACGATTCTTCCCCGGTTGTGCGCGATCACTGTGTTACCGCAACTTATACTCCTGATCTTTCCCAGGCAGGAGCTTTTGTTTCCAAAAACTCCGATGGCAAAGTAACCGCGACCCTCAAGCAAGCTGGGCGAAGTGCGGCTACGCTGGAATGGCCTTCGGCTGCAGCATACAAGGTGGGAGTTGCGGCGAAAAAAGCAATTCAACCAGGTAGTATCCAGGATGTAGATTTCCCGGTAGCTGATAATTCTGTTGCCGCTGCGCTCGTTGCCAGTCATTACCTAGGTACCGACGTTAACAAGATAACGGAACTTCTTGATGCGAATGCCCAAAGATCCATTGCTGAGACATCTGCAGACTCTGATCGAGCTATCGCAATATCGGAAGATGATACACCCCAAGGCTGGGCATTTACCCCCATCGAAGGATTGCGACAGGATCTACGAATAATCGCACTGAATACCACCGAAATGGTTTCTGAAGAGGTCGTTCGTGCTGGGGCTGATTTCGGTGCCAGTTCCCGTATTGCTGCTCGATACTCACCTGGGGTTACTGCAATTACTGCTCAAGAGGCTTTGCATGCCTTTGATACCAGCAATATCCTCACACCGGTAGATGAGGTAGACACTTCTGAAGAACCAAGGGAGGTTGAGGACACTCTCTTCCTATTCGATACCTCGGCTGCTCTGCAACCTCAGGATTTTTCTTTCATCAGCAGAGCTATCGCTTCGGTTGCACCCCGCATCACCGAGCGCGATCATGCTGTGAGTTTGTGGAACTACTCCTCCCCACTCAACCCAGGTGTCACTAAAGGGTGGCGGCGAAATGTTGATTTTGGCACTGGAGACTCTGGGCAAGTGGTGGCTCAACGCGCAATTGGCTTTGGTACTGGAGGCTTTCCTTTAACAAGGGAGGCACTCGAGGCAGCCGGCCAATACGCGAACGACTACAGCGCTCGTATGGGAAGGAAAGTACGCCTAGTGCTTATAACCACCGGTTCAGCCGATATGAAACCACTTGAAAATCTCCAAGGGATTTTTGGATCGAGCGTAACTCTCAGCGTTCTCCACATAGGTAATTCCGCGATTGATCAGGAGTTAATTGGACTGAGTGAATACCATGCTGTTCTACCTGATTCAGCCCAAGCCGAAGAAGAACTGCGCGCAGCAGTAGGTCTCTGATTAAAGCTTCTAAGAGCTCTTCCGGTTTCGTCGAGCAGCAAGCTCATCGATTGCAATAACGGAGTCATCATACGGCTGCTGTATACGCTCGGAGGGGAAGGCTGCTATTGAGCCGGTTAGTTCCTTCATAAGACCCGGAACGCTTATTCCAAAGACACCCTGTCCTCCTTCGAGAAGATCAATCACTTCCTCGTTGCTGCGACACTCATAGACTGTTGTGCCATCGGAGAAAAGGTTTATCTCGGCGATGTCATCGACACCTAGGTCGCGGAGACGATCGACTGCTAAACGAATATTCTGAAGTGAAATTCCTGTGTCCAACAGCCCTTTGACAATCTTGAGCACCAATATATCGCGGAAGGAATAAAGACGCTGGGAGCCGGAACCGCGGGCGGTACGGATGGATGGCTCCACCAGCTTTGTGCGTGCCCAGTAATCAAGCTGCCGATAGGTGATTCCGGCGACCTGACAAGCTGTGGGAACGCGGTAACCCACTTCTTCATCGGGCCCCATATCGAAGAGGGCTTCTTGTACTGGGCGCTTAGTCATCGTTCGTACTCCTTTAGCGGTGCTCTGGTGTCTCAGTCTACACACTGGGGTAGACGGACATGATCGAGCACGTGATACCTGCGGTATGTATTACTCAGGTTAGATTAGCGAAGCGACGCACAAGATAACTTGCGACACACCGTAAACTTAAACCTCAACTTGAAGTTTAGACTTAAATCTCATCGTTGTCATCTTCAGTAACATCAGTACCACCAGCATCAGAGATATTAAATTCTGAATCCGGCAAACCCACGCTCAAATCCTCTTCTTTAACTCCCATACTGCGCATCAGTTCACTAAAATCTAGATCCGCTTGGGTATTCTCCACCGCAGGAGCCTCGCTCATAGAGGCATCATCAATTTCGATACCTAGCCACTCATCGAGATCGCAAGGAGAAATAAAGATAGCGGTTTGCGCGAGAACATTTTGGCTGACTGAGATAGGAAGCGACGTCAGGCCTGCCAGCATTAACCCGTCAGAGGGGCGACAGTCGAATTCCTCTCCATTTTCGGTCACCAACTGGGCCACAAAGATGCCATCAAAGTAATAAGAGATTCGAAGCTCAGTCAACCTCGTGTCCAGCTGACTAAGAACATCCAGGAGTAAGTCTAGAGCCCGGGGCCGGCGAGGTACCTCCCCGGCTTCTCGAATCAAAAGGTTGACTGCATCAGCTGTGCCGATCCATATGGGTACATAGCGATTCTTTTCGGGCCAGTGCAGCAAAGCGCAACAGTGGTCCTCGTTGAAAAAGGAAGTTTGGACGTACTCGAGGGAATGATACTGGGTCATAGCGCGCTCTGCTCACGAACCGCGTTCTTCAATAAACCGGCATGCAGCGACGCCATTAGCGCCGTCAACTGCGAACTCATTTCTTCAGCACGCTCCTTAGCAGAATCCGATTTCGATTTCGCCACAGGCTCAATGACTTGTGCAAGTAGGGCCGCCTGGCGGGCTGCACCATTAGTCAGGGCTTTCAGGTGTCGCACCTCAAAACCAAATTCAGCTAGACCCGCAGCGGTAGATACAAGCCTAACGTCATCGGCTGTGAAAAATCCCGAAGTATCAGCCTTGATAACGTGAGCCCTGTCGAGCTCGAGAACAAAATCAGGCTTAACCCCTGCCTGCTCAGCGACATCTTCAGCGCTCAGACGAGTTATAATAGGCGCACGGAACTCATCTGGCCCAATCATAGGCTGCGCCTGTCGAACCGAGGAGATGACCGCTAAGTTATGGGCATTGCCGTTGTCCAATTCCTCGCGGATAACCCGAAGCGGCATATAACGATCTCTTTGCAAAGTTAAAATCAGCCGCAGACGATCTAGGTCCGCTTGTACAAACCGGCGGTATCCGGAGGCTGTCCGTTGGGGCGAAATGAGCCCCTCGGACTCTAAGAATCGAATCTTCGATACGGTCACATCGGGAAAGTCGGTAGTCAGTTGCCTCAGCACGACCCCAATGGACATCGTTTTTTGCCTCTTGACAGGTGCAGATTCTGCATGCGGTTGCGGAAGGGCGCTCATATTTCTCTCAGTAGTTTTTTAGCAAGGATTAGCTGGACTTTCGTGAACTCTCATCGAAAGAGTTGGTTCTAGCCAGCAATGAAAACGAGGCGGAATTTACCAATCTGAATTTCGTCACCGCTGCTTAGAACAGCGGAGTTACGAGGCTCCCTGTTGAGGTAAGTGCCGTTGAGAGAGCCTAAATCGACCACCTCAAATACCCCATCGTGGGTGCGAAATTCCGCGTGTCGCCTCGACACGGTGACATCATCAAGAAAAATATCAGATTCCGGGTGTCGTCCGGCGGTGGTTGTTTCCTGATCGAGCAAAAAGCGAGCACCAGCATTAGGCCCTCTCTTTACTATCAGCATCCCGGATCCCTGAGGCGGGACAATATTGGTGGCGCCGGAATGCACAGCTGCCCCGTTCTCCGCTTCTTTTAGTAAATCGGCGCGAAAAACCGAGGTCGTCTCAGCCTGGGCATCGGGCGAAATCTGGCGCTCACTCATCGTTGATCCTCCGTGGTATCTCTAGGATAAATCGGACCCCAGCCTCGTCGATACGATGCGCGGGGCCAAAGTTTCAAGTAATACTTCATATGATAGCGGCTTTTTAATAGAGAGCAGCCCTTGATGGGAAAGTCTAGCTAGCAAGCTTGATTTTATCGTATTTTCGTATCTTCTCCAGCTATTTGAAAATACTTCCGATTCCCTTAAGAACCGAATTTCCTGAGCCAGCTAGCGGATTATCGCTGACCATATACGTCCAGGTTGCTGATGGTCGTGCCAATCCCATGTCCTCGAGATGTACCCCCTCACTATCAAAGACCACCTCGGTGAATGTCTCTACCGCGCGGTCGACCGCTCGTTGTGCAAGCTGCTTAAATTCTCGGACAGCGATCCGGTGAAACTCATCAATCGGAGTTTCCCTGGCTATAGCTCGCAGATGAATCGACTCGCGCACATCATTCATAAGAGCAAGGTGGTCACTCCATCCAGCATCAAGGTGGTAGAGCATGATCTCTCGAGCACCTTGCTCCGCGATGTCAGCAGAGACCGCTGACAAAATTTCAGCTGCCCGCTGCGGCTCGCGCTGAGAAAGTTCTTGCCAGGCTAGTGGGGTATCTAAGATTGTCGCGCGTCGCTCGTCGATAATAACGCGCTGATCGGCAAGGAGCTTATTGTACTTCCATGTTTGCGAGTGAATCTCCAGCAGTTGCCCCTCGGTCACCCTTTGGCAGTGATTGATCCAATCATGAATGCGTTGGGCTCCTATTTCCCCACTGGAATCGGGTTGAGCTGTGACTTCTTCTCCAGCTCCCCCGACAGCCACCATATCGTCTTCGAAGGAAACAAAAAATTGACTCAACCCAGGGTCCCCTTGACGGCCAGCTCTTCCCCTGAGCTGGTTGTCGAGGCGGGAGCTGCGGTGCCGTGAGGTTCCCAATACTGCTAGACCCCCTACTGCCACCACCTGGTCGCGATCAGTTTCATGGGCACCCCCTAGCTTAATATCGGTGCCGCGTCCAGCCATCTGCGTCGATACCGTTACTCGCCCCAGATCTCCAGCCTCAGCGATAATACGAGCTTCTTCTGCATCATTTTTCGCGTTAAGGACATTAACGTCTATATCGTAGCTTCGCAGCTCTGCCGCCAGACTCTCGGACTCGGCTACGTCTTGGGTGCCTACTAGAACGGGTTGTCCAGTACGGTGTATATCTATAATTTCTCTGATGATCGCCCGATTTTTTTCCCCCATCGTGGCGAAAATGCGGTCCGCCGAATCGAACCTCTGTACTGGCTTATTGCGCTCGATGATAGATACTTTCAACCCATAAAAACTACGTAGCTGATCGGTGGCCTCCACAGCTGTACCGGTCATTCCACACACCAGCGGATATCTGCCCATGAGAGCTTGCAGCGTGATGGTATCGAGTATCCGACCCCCTTCGGTTACGGCAAGCCCTTCTTTAGCTTCAACAGCAGCTTGTACCCCATCTGGCCAGCGTTGGAGATCAGCGATGCGCCCCTTAGAGGCATCGATCAAAGCGACTTTGCCATCTTTGACTATATAGTGCACGTCACGGATCAATAAGGCCTGAGCGTGTAGCGCAAGATTAACTTGAACGAGGGTACTGCCAACGTACTCGTCATCGTAGAGAGAGTCGATCCCTAAGGCGTGCTCGATAACTTCAGCGCCCTTATCGTTGAGAAAAACGTTACGGCGCTCATCATCGACGCTGTAGTGCTTATCTTCCTCGAGCCGCTTTACGAGATCAGTAATGCCACCTCCCGGCGCCTGCCCAGGTTCATTCCCAGCGAGAACGAGAGGAACAAGAGCTTCATCAACAAGCACAGAATCGGCTTCGTCAACGAGGGCGACGTCTGCCTGGCGGTAAATTGCATCTGCACGCGAGGTAATCAACTGATCGCGTAAAACATCGAAGCCAATTTCATTCACAGGCCCGTAAACAATATCCGCTTGATACGCCTGTCTACGCTCACGGGCGTCCATATCCTCGGTAATGGCGCTTACTGTTAGGCCAAAGAACTCGACGAGAGGCCCCATCCACGCAGCGTCTCGACTCGCTAGATAATCGTTAACGGTAATGCAATGGACTGTCTTAGACATCAAAGCAAAGCCAGTGCTTGCCATCGCCCCCACCAGTGTCTTCCCCTCACCCGTTGCCATCTGGATAACGTCGCCTTCGAGGAGCCTCAGGACTGCCTGAGACTGCACCGCAAAAGGAGTCAGGTCTAAGGTGCGCTCGCTCGCAATTGCTAAAATCGCGAGAAGTTCTGCGGGCTGACTGATGGTGCCGTTCGCACAAAGCGACCTCGCGCGCGCCGCTAATTCGGCGTCACTCAAGGCGGTCAAGCTGTCCATCTGGGCGGAGGCTTGTTTGACTATAGACTTACTACGCTTTTGGTTACGCCCTTTCGTTCCCCCGAGAGCATTCCAAAACCAATCAAAGCCCGCCACCTGAGGTACCCTCCTGTATCATCCGACCGTTATTATTGATTCCATAGTACGCTGGCTACCCACCTATCGCCGATACACCGCGATAAGACTCACGATCAGACTCACCGAAAGGCTCACACAGTTGTCGACGCTGCTGCCGCTACAATACTGCCCTTGCCAATCCGGGTTAGGTTTCGACATCTGTTGTGGGCCACTCATTGCCCGACATCGCAAGGCCCCGACCGCGGTTGCGTTGATGCGATCAAGGTATACCGCATTCTGCGTTGGCGATGCCGACTACCTTATCTATTCGTGGGATCCGTTAACTGCCCCACCCCTCGTTGATATCGATCCCTCTATCTCGTGGACGGGTCTTGAGGTTCTATTCACTACGCACGGTGGGCTTATGGACTCAAACGGATTAGTTCACTTTAAGGCTCACTATACGATCGCAGCGGCAGGTCATGCCCCGCGCCACGAGACTCTCGAAGAGCTTTCGGTATTTAGGCGGTTCCAGGGACGGTGGGTTTATAGCAGCGCCCTGAAATAATTTAGTAAGCACAGTCAAACTTGCAGATCATCGCGATATTTTAACTTATTCCCCTCGTCCTGTATGATGAAATCGTTGCTTCAACGTGAGCAACGGCGGACTGTGGCGCAGTTTGGTAGCGCACTTGACTGGGGGTTAAGGGGTCGCAGGTTCAAATCCTGTCAGTCCGACAATTGATAAAGGCTCTCCTTATGGAGAGCCTTTTTTCTTACTGAACTTGGTTAGGTTCTAGTTTGCTAAGAAGCGACCTCGACCATGGTGGTCCCAGCCTGCACGGCATGAGTGCCTGCGAAGAGCGTTTTTCGAAGTTCAGAGCGGCTGTCGGGGGCCAACAACTAAGGCCCAACCGTTCTATTCTCATACCCGTACCACCCACCCTTGCCTATAGGAAAGTCCGGAGAAGTCAATGAGAACTTGTGTAGAGCAGCTACTCCGCTTAGCGCTCCTCGGTGATTCATCAGTCCTGGGTCGCAGTCAACTGGCACTACAATTGACATATCCCCAGAGTGTGCTTGGACTTAGCCCGCGGTCGACTATTTTAACGGGTCTAGTTCCCGGGCGACTGCTGCGAAGCACTACTCTTCCCAGTCAAGTGATCGCTCCACAGCCCTGTTCCACTGTCGATAGAGTTTTTTCGCTGTCTCTTCGGTCATCTTGGGTTTGAAGGTCCTCTCCACGGAGCTGTGTCTATGCAAATCCTTGAGGTCATCAAAAATGCCAACGCCCAATCCAGCTGCAAAAGCCGCTCCGAGAGCGGTTGTCTCGACGAATTGAGGACGGTGCACCTCCATGCCCGAAATATCTGCCTGGAATTGCATCAGCAGATCATTGTGAACCATTCCCCCGTCCACTTTGAGCGTATCGAGAGCCTGGTTGCTATCTGCTCGCATCGCCTCAATGAGATCTCGCGTTTGATAAGCTGTCGCTTCGATCACTGCGCGAGAGAGGTGGTGTTTATTGGCAAATCGCGTCAAACCAACAATGATGCCGCGGGCCTCACTCTCCCACCGAGGTGCAAACAGGCCAGAGAATGCCGGGACTATATAAACTCCGCCGTTGTCAGACACTTTCAGAGCACTATCTTCCAGTTCCCCCGCTGAGTTGATTGTGCCGAGATTGTCTCGTAACCACTGTACGAGGGCGCCGCCCATAGCCACCGATCCTTCAAGTGCGTAGTGAGGTTTCTGGCGCTCGATCTGGTAACTCACCGTGGTGATGAGTCCGTGCGAACTTAAAAGAGGTTTTTTGCCAGTATTCATCAGTAAAAATAGACCTGTACCGTAAGTGCTCTTGATATCGCCTTTATGAAAACCAGCCTGACCGAATAGAGCAGCTTGCTGGTCGCCTAGAATTCCAGTGATAGGGGTTCCACCGAGTGTCCCGCGTTGTCTCACGTGTCCGAATGTAGACACGCTGGGACGAATCTCAGGCAGCATCTGCATCGGTATATTCAAAGCCTGGCACAGTTCTTCATCCCATTCGAGGGTTTGAATATTCATAAGCAGGGTGCGCGAAGCATTGGTGACATCTGTGGCATGGCGCGCGGGCTGGCCGTTGTCGCCTTGTGCACCGCCACTGAGGTTCCATAGCAACCACGAATCGATTGTCCCAAAAAGTAGCTCTCCGCGCTCGGCGAGATCTCTGGCACCTTCAATATTATCTAGTAGCCATTTGAGCTTGGGTCCCGATGAATAGGAGTTGACAAACAGTCCGGTTCTTTCATGAATCCACGATTCATCGTGGGTTTGAAGGAGTGTCTGGCACAGTGACCTGGTGCGGGTATCCTGCCAGACAATCGCATTGCTAATGGGCTGGCCGGTCACCTTATTCCACACCACTGTGGTTTCACGCTGGTTAGTTATCCCCACCGCTGCTATTGATTCGCGGGCGATATTTGCCTCTGCTAGCGCCTGTGCTACACACCGCCGGGTATTATCCCAAATCTCTAGTGCATTGTGTTCCACCCAACCCGGTTGCGGGAAGATCTGCTCATGTTCGAACTGACCGCTGCCCACCAGCTCCGCGCGCTCGTCAAAGATGAGGCATCGCGTCGACGTCGTTCCCTGGTCAATTGCAGCAATATAATGCTTATTTCGATCTGCCATCGAATTCCTCTCCGATCTATGCGGTTGTGGTGTAGAAACCATCAGATTTAGCTCGTGATATAAGTCTAAATTAAAAGTTGCAGTGACGCCTCCCATAATATTCAGCAGACTTAACTTCTGCGCGCCTTGGGCACTTTAAGATAGAGAAGCCTCAGTTTCCCACCAAAGGATCGTTCCATGATTAACTCTTCAAAGAATCGTGCCATCGGCCTGGCCATTCTCGCAGCAGCACTTTATGCTTTATCGGCTCCAGCGGCAAAGGTCCTTCTCCTACAGGTCGATCCCACTATGCTGGCGGGACTTCTGTATTTGGGTGCTGGCGTGGGCATGGGCGTGATCACAACTGTTGGTTTGAGCCGAAAATTGGCTCAGGCTGAACCATTCGACAGGACAGATGTGCCCTTCGTTGTGGCAATGGTGGTCCTGGATATCGCCGCACCCATTTTATTGGTTTGGGGATTATCTCTCACCACCCCGGCGACCACTTCTTTATTGAACAATTTTGAGATTGTGGCCACTTCTCTCATCGCTTGGGTTATCTTCAAGGAGGTGCTGAGTCGCAAACTCACTATCGCCATCGTTCTTCTCACTTTGGCGAGCATATTGCTCACCGTTGAAGCCACTGATTTCCGCCTCAACTGGGGCGCAGTACTCGTACTCGGTGCTTGTACTTGTTGGGGCCTGGAGAATAACTGCACCGCACGGCTGTCCTCAAAGAATCCAGCTCATATCGTGACCATCAAGGGGATTTTCTCAGGCCTGGGTAGTCTCATCATCGCCCTCGCAATCGGCGAAGGGGCACCCCCTTGGTTGTGGGTGATATTAGCTATGCTGCTCGGTTTCATTTCCTATGGGCTCAGTATCACGACGTATATCTTGGCCCAAAAGCATTTAGGCGCGGCTAAAACCAGCGCCTATTATGCAATTGCCCCTTTTCTCGGAGTAGCTTTTTCTTTCGTCATTTTCGGTGAGAAACCGGCCTGGAACTTCTATGCGGCGCTGGGCATCATGGTCATAGCCACATGGTTGCTCATTCGCGATTCCATCGGTTTGCAACACTCGCACCAGCACGGTCACGAGCACACTCATAGTCACCGTCACGCTAACGGATTACTGCACTCTCACGCCCATGTGCACCATCACGATCACCGCCATATTCATCCCCGGGAGGAGGCTGATATAGCCATGGAATCTCACACCATAAGCCATACCCACACGTGGTTAGATCGACCTCACTCCCACGAGGACCATCACTAAGCGTTCAATTCCTCTGCTTTCTTAAGAATATTGCGGAGCATCAGCGGGAATATGAGTGAGTGGAAAGGAATGAGCGACCACCAGTACAGCCGACCCGGGAGTCCTGTTGGTTGGAATATGGCCCGTTGCGTATAGCGAGAGCCTGTATCGGTTTCTTCTACTTCGAGAATTAGCCACCCCCGACCATCCAATTTCATTTCAGCGGCCAGCACTAATCGATGCGGGGCATCGATTTCTGCCACGCGCCACCAATCGACACGATCGCCAGGCTTCAGATGCCAGGGATCACGACGACTCCGCAGACCAGGGCCACCGATCAACCGGTCGACGAGACCGCGAATTCGCCACAGCACCGGAGTGGAATACCACCCGTGCGAACCACCAATCCCCTCGACGACCTCCCAAATCTTCTCGGGGGGCAAATCGGAGTGTCCATGGCGGGTATCCTCATAGACTGTGGAGCCAGACCACTGTGGATCAGTAGGTAGGCTGTCAGCGGCGTCTCCTGCAGAGCTCCAACTATTATCCCAGGATGTTGGCACACCGCGCTCCTCCTCTGCTTTGAGCGCCAACTGAACCGCGTGGGAATAATCAATGAGCCCCTCGGGTGGATCGGGAATAATCTGCTCGATATCATGCTCTTCAGTGATCGCATCTTCAGCCATTGATTGCGCCAGTGGGATTGCAAGACTTGCTGGTACAGGGGTTACCAACCCGATCCAGCCACCTGAGAGCAGATCCATGGGGAGCTGCAACGGAACTGGGAAAATATAACGTTTGAGTCCGCGTTGTTTACCGTAGAGTTTAAGCAAATCCATGAATTTGTAGACCTTGCCGCAGCCGATATCATATCCGCGGTTAACGGGCTCGTCTAGGTCTGCCGCCTGCACTAGGTAGTAGAGGGTATCCCGGATCGAGAGGGGCTCAATACGGTTGACGATCCAACTTGGCGCTACCATAATCGGGAGGCGTTCGGTGAGATGGCGGATCATCTCAAAGGAAGCCGACCCAGATCCGATCAAGGTAGCGGCACGATAAACCAGTGTGGGGATGTCGCTCTCAAGGAAAATTTGTGCCACACGTTCGCGCGAACGCATATGCTTTGACAGTTCATCCAGTTTCTTGTGCGATGGGTGCAGGCCCGAGAGATAGACAATCTGCTTGACATCGGCTGCCTCAGCCGCTCGGGCGAACGAGGTAGCGGTCCGTTGTTCAACTACTTCGAAATCCTCGTCCCTACCGCCCATCGAATGCACGAGGTACATCGCTACATCAACGCCCTCCAGTATGCGTTCGGCATCACCCTCGTGAGCGAGATCAGCTTCGACAAGCTCGACATCATCGCTCCAATCGAAGCGTTGCATGCTTGAAATGCGTCGTGAGGATGCTCGAACCCTGAAACCGGCCGCCAGAAGTTCCGTGATCAAGCGACCGCCAACATATCCAGTAGCACCCGTAACGAGCACCA
Organism: Corynebacterium sp. ES2775-CONJ; assembly: GCF_024814515.1. NCBI lineage: Bacteria > Bacillati > Actinomycetota > Actinomycetes > Mycobacteriales > Corynebacteriaceae > Corynebacterium > Corynebacterium sp. ES2775-CONJ. The sequence continues at coordinate 460,987 of NZ_JANUXT010000001.1, forward strand.
GTCGATCGGGGTTAGAAGCCTTCATATCTAGTGTAGGAGAATTATCTGAACTCATTATTTCAGTCTAGTAGTTAAAAGCTCTCGGGTGACCCAAAAACAAAAAGATGCCTCCCGTGCGGTTGTCTACACGGAAAGCATCTTTCTTTTTCTAGCTATTGGTTGCCCAATTTTCTATCAGCCTTCTCGCGTAGGGAGTCAATTTTGGCAGCCTTATCCTCACCAAGCTTCTCCTTGGCTAAATCGGCTGCTTTATCGAGAGCCGCATCACTGAACTTTTCACCTTGATCGCTGTTGAGAAGTTGCTTAGCTTTGTCTGCTAAGGACATATTGAATCCTTTCTGGTTTGCCTACAGTGTCTTCCACCAATGTAGAGGATTATCTGTGCCAGTGCCGACAGGGCTGGCGAAAAGAAGGCAAGCCGGTGATCTTGTTGTTTAAAAAAACCTTGTCCTCCTCTCATAAGAAAACAATGAGATCGCCCAAATTACCCCGCCGTTGCAGCGGCCCAGGCTGTAGCCGAGCCCTGCAGTGGGTTAAGTGAATACTTAGGAAAATTAACCACTACGATTGACCTCTATTTATGTGGATTTATATGGGTACTCTGCCCCGTGCGGCATGGGCTTTTACTCGGCATTAGCTTTGATTCGGCCCTGTACTCACCAAGGACTCTCAGACTTCGCTCTTAGCCGCACCTCGTCAGAGGCTAACCATTTAAATCGAAGATCACTATAACCCTCCCGTCGCCCACGGCGCTCAGTACTCGTGAGCACCTCACCTCGGGGTTCGGGGGTCACTTATCACCACGGTCCATCTCATGCCTACCTATAATGGCTGAAGTACATCTATCTTGAACACACTGGGGTTGAGTGCTACTGGTGTGAGTCACTCGCACGAGCAGCGACCAACTGATCAAGACTAGACGCCACCACACGACGCGGATCACGACAACCAAAGAAAAAATGGCTGAAAAAAACGATCGACTATAAATCTCAGCCCAATTGTGGTGGGTAGCTCACCTTGACGGTGGAGCTGCCCACTATTTTATCCGAACACCCTTTTAAGGCGGGATAGTGACACAGAGCAAGGAAGTCGCTTGTGCGACTTCCTTGCCCGAACTAAACCCGTGGACTAGCACCACGCACAGCGACTAATAAGGGTAAATAGACATCGGAATCGTATATGCATCTTTTGCAGTACCGCCGCGCATAAGCTGGCTAAGCTTTGCGATATGGGTGCCGACCTCATCCGGAGCGGGACTTTCAAACGAAAATGAATGCACGAGAAGCTCTTCGGCACCGTCGAGCGGCTGAGTCACAATACGCAGATTCTCTCCGTCGCTCGTTGCAGATACAGGGCGACGATCTGCACCAATAAGAGGTTCAGTTTCTCTAATTTCCTGATGCACAAGATCGACTTCCAGGAGCGTTCTTCGATGCGAAAAGTATGACACACTTCCTTCTTCGTAGCGAGAAGACCTATGTACACCTGGTCCTGGTAGCTCCTTGAGTTTTCCTTCATGTTTCAAGGTTTGTTTCTTGCTTAGACCATCGACTGAAAAAACATCCGCACTACTAAATTCGTCAGGAAATGAAATATAGGAGTTTTCTTCCCCGCACCCAAGAACGGAAAAAATCCTGAGGCAACTATTCCAGTAGGCCCGTCGAAACGAGACTCAGACAGTAATCCATCAACTCCCATACGCACAAGCGTTAATCCGCTGCCATCATCTTCATCGCGTTCTATCCAGACAGCTGTTTTATCAGTACAAGCCCTCAATGCGATCGGCCTCATATCACGAGTTACCACATTTGTAGTGTCCTCAGTAGCAAGCACGATGCGGCTAGCGTACGGACTACCACTCTTACTTACATTAAAAACAAACACTGCTGTTTCGTTGTCTGCTGAACCAGCAGAAGTCGTTTGGGTCGGTAATCCTAAACCTTCAATTGGTCTCTCAGATTGCTTGTGAAAATGCGAATCAAAGACAACCATTTGATCCATATCTGGTGCCATATACCCTTCACCAAGCCTCTCTATCGAAGGGTTATACACCGAAGCAAGTTCAGAAAGAGAATCCACTTCGTCAGCGTTTGATCCAAAAACGTAGTTATGGTTGTTTGCGGAAGGAGCCACAGAAACAGCTCTAGCGATACCACCCCATTCCCAAGAAACAAGAGCTTTTGATTGCTGTGGGGTCCCCTGCGCACATGAAGAAACAACAAATGCGCTCGCTCCCAAAGCCCAAACCGTTAGAAGCTTTCGAAATAGCATTCTGGGCAATGTTGACTTCCGATCAGTATTCGTAGGTATTATGCGACTTCAAAATGTCAGAAGGCATAACAGCTGGCTATAAGGTTCATAGGGATGCTCTTCGCCGATATCAAGACCACCACCAGAAGCTTTCTTATATGCAGCCCATACCAGTTGTGCGCAATTGTATGTATCTTGCTCTAACGCCCCAATACGAGTTGCGAGAGACTTCTTGTTATAGCCTTTTCCTTCCTGGGCCTGCTTCTTAGCAAAGGCTACGGCACCTGCTCGAGTGGCGTCATCGGTTTTAACGTGCAAGAGTCTCGGAGCGCATACACCTTCTTGAATGCTCCCTAAAAGCCTCTGGACGCCTCGCTCAGGATTAACGGCTTCCACCGTCTCAATTTCTTCCATTGTGGCCCCCTCTTTAACGAAGATGCCACTGTGGCCATGATTTTAAGTATAAGTAGTAGCCACAGAATAAAATACGTCTCCGGCAAGAGTATTCGAGTTTCCAGGTGGAATATAACTGCAACCCGCAGCTTCATTATCGCTGTTCGATTGCAAAACAGGAGCTTCAACTAGCGCTGCGAGCAGATTGGATTGATTAAATTCAAGCGACTTAAGAGAATTCGCTAAAGGATTTTCAAATCCTATTTTGCTATCAATACCGTGATCTGCAAAGTCTTTCATTAGCACATCAAATATCTCTTGCGCCCCTTGACCATCTAAGCCAAAAGACTTGGCCAAACTAGAGATAGTTTCATTAAAGGATGCTATTTCGCCTCGCTCAAAGCGTTGACGCACATGCCACTCTCCAATGTTTTCCTGCGGTGCTACAGGATAATATCCATAGCGGCTTCTTTCGTATTCAACTTTAGCCCACTTAGACAAGATCGGTTCATAAACAGCCTGCGCTCCTGTCTTCGGTGTCCAGTAGATCATCCCATGTTCGAAGACATTGAAGCGTCCTATTCCATCTGGAGTGATGAGTTCATCGGCGAAGTAGCAGGTATCGCTGCTATCCATACCAACTCTCCAAACGATGATGTTGCTTTCATTAAAGTAGGCACAGGAATCCACGCAGATACCTTTATCCTTGCTAATGAGCCGTTAACCATTGGGGATCAAGCCGTACTTACCGGGTACGCGCAGCGCCAAGACTATGCCTCCTCAGCTAAGACAGTCATTTCTAAAAAAGTTGACTCCCTGGATTTCGGGAACGCTACATACACAGCTGTTTTCGAAGGGACATCCGCAACTGCTTCACGTTCCTGTGGCGGAGACTCAGGAGCCCCCATTTACAAGGACTATACCCTCTACGCAGTGCATATTGCCGGCGGATTCAACCCCGAATGCAACGATGGAAAAGACCGCCCCATGTGGCATACCCACGTTGTGCCACGAGTTTCCTGGATTAAAGAAACAGTCCACAACAATTCAAGTTTCACGGACCAGGAAAAATCCAAGGCGAACATCGGCCTAAAGCATGCAGCCACCGTTTGCCCAGATGCAAGCAAGCCCCAAGTTCCACACGAAGGTGGATTATCAAGTACACCCCCATCTAGCTCTTTTAAACTATCAAGCACGTAATCTTCTTACTCTCACTGCCTAGCGCCAGGGGAACCGTCTATTGCTTACGGCATGTTCCACCCCTTGGCTAAATAAGACCAGCCTCCCTTAGAGCGTTCAAATGACGATTAGCTTGCTGCCGAGTAATGCCTAGTTCCTGGCCTACGGTTCGTCCTGACGGAAGCTTCCTGTCTGGGTTCAGACATCCATCGCTGTTGCTAGCACCCGCCCTCGGGTTCCTTTTCCCTGGCTCTGGCGAGGTGCATTGGCAGCTTGGAGCTTCTTACGCGCTGCTTTCGTATCTTCTCCATTAGGATCGTTTTCCCAGCACTCTGCGGCTTTCTTACAGCCTTTGTGTCTCATGGTGGCGAGTGCTTTGCGTTCGCTGCTGGTGGCTTTCTCGCTAGCGCTGTGGCCTTGATAATCCGGGCTTGAGGACGTGGTGACGTATCCACGCACACGCCTGGCAATGGTTAGACGATCTGACACTGGTGGCTTGTCCCCGGGCCGCCCGGCTCCGCCGTGGGATTGTGCCATCTTGTAGGCGTGCTCGGATGCTCTCACACCGGTGTGCGCACTCTGCCCGAAAGAGATTTCCTGGACCTGCGCTAGTTCTCGCGAGACATATCAGCATAGTTTGCAAACAGAATCTCTTGGCGCTGCCGCTCGTTGGTGAGCTTGCGCGGAACTCCCATCGCTTTATCGAGTTCCCGATCTAGATCATCGTGAGCTCTAACAAGGGCATGGTCCATTGCTAACGGGTCGTAGTGGTCAACGCGCGAGTGATCGAGGTGAAGCTCGCGCGCGGCCAAACCAAGGTAAGAGTTCAGGCTATCCTCAGGTGACTCTCTAGCGTGCTTCTTCGCTCCCCTCTATCACCGCCTGATGATGATTATTGGTCGACCTAACGACCCATGATCTGACATTTCCTAAAAATGTTGAAGACAATTTGGATCGTATGTAACCTAGATCACGAATCTCCCCTCTCTAAGGATTGGAAACACTATGAGACCTCGATCAAAATCCCTGGCTTAACTAGCTTCCGTCGCTATCCTTTTCTCTGGTCAGGGTCAAGCCGTCGCTGCCGAAAAAGACGATCCTTTAACCCTTCAGGAGTTCCAATAACAGACCGATGCAGAGACATCAGTCACTCCGGAGGTTCTGGATCAAGCTTTTGAGGAGCTGATCAACTCGGCTGTTCCCCGAACTGTAAATGACGACTCCCCCGTAACCTTCGACCTCGAGCACATGGATCTAACGTTGAAGGATTCACATGCCATCACCCCCTACGCAAGTGGAGGGAATGAAGAAGGGGGCTTTTGGGTAGAGTTCACCCCTCTTGAGAAGGACCTGATCATTAGAGGATCGGGGTTTGCCCTAGGGGCCGCCATCTGCGCCATTCCCGGTGTCGGGTGAGCTACCTGCACCGTCGTTAGAGCTATCATCACCGGGGCAACAGTGGTTCTCAGCCACCACAATATGTGCAATAATCGCATAAAGATCAATTACACAAGGGCCGGAGCGGTTCGTAACAGCGAGTGTACTTAACGATCAAGTGCGAAAGATGACTCATGAACAGGCATAAAATATCGCCCAATGCGATTGTCGTTGCACTATTTGGGCTGGCAATCTCAGGTTATGTCGCCATTTCAAACAGGTCGATCCTCGGATTTGCCATCCTCATACTGCTCGCCATAGTTGCGGCAGTACTGGTCAATCACGTCAAAAACAGTCATCAGGAATAACCGGCGAGTAAAGTCGTCTGCCGGACGCCAACCTGGCATAACGTTTTATCACCGTTTATTTCTGCATTGTTTGGCTAGGCTTCGCACGCTCTCCGACCCTCTCGGATTCCCTGCCCCCGCTCTCCCTAGCTCTACTGCTCGGCGCATGGCGTCGACTCTGATCCTCGAAACTGCCACACACCATATGCACTCCAAGAGCCTTGGGGTGCGCGCACTGACCGCCGTACCCAAACCAGCGCTACAACTGACCCCGCGCGAGAGGAAAACCGGTGAAACATTTTCACCCCGCGCGATACCTAAGCCATTCCCGAGAACGTCTTAAACTGCCCCAAACTCGCGGCTACAACTACGGCGTTCGTGGCACTTTTGCGCGTTCTGCCCGAGCTTCCCTACGTCCGCCGAAAGCGCGCGCCGCTTTCTTCTTCAAACGCGCCCCTGTGCACGCATAACGAAAAGTGCGCGCCCTCTTTCTCCAAAGCGTGCACTTAACGCTACAACCGGTGCTACAACCAGTGCTCCAAGAACCCGGCAGACTCGCCACAAAGCTTGCTACAACCCCCCCGCTCCAACAAAGCTAAATGAGTTCCGGGTCGTTGCTTGTGAAGCTGGTTAAGTATCTCTGCTCCGAAGTTCTTTCGAGATGTGATTAACTTCTTTTTGAAGATTAATCAGCATTTGCGCCCCTTTAAAAGCAAGCGAAATTATAAGAACAGGAACTAAAGGAGTAGCCCCAATGACGAGGATTTCCATTTTTTCTTCCTTCGACGCTTGGGCTGTTAAACAGCAACCTGGGTTCCAGAATTTTAGCCTCTCTGTAGTATGACTTGAAGCACATACTAATGAGAAGTCTCCCTGCTGCCCAGGGGGTGAGAGAAACTCTCTTCAACCACCCGCCCCGACACAACCAACCACCACCCAAGCACTCACCAAACAATCCCCCCTAGGTAAGTACTTTCCCTAGGGAAAACACACCCCTACTACTAAAGGTTTTCTAATCGAAGATAGTAACCAACCGGCTACCGCCCGGGGGAAGCGTATATTGCTTACGGCGGGTTGCACTTTTAGCCAATCAATCCGGCAGCCCTAAGTTCTCGTAAATGAGCGCTTGCCGTCTTGCAAGTGATGCCTAATTCACGGCCAATAGCCGCGCCTGAAAGCACTTTGCCGGTCTGGGCTAGCTCGGCAGCGTAGACGGCTAAGACTCTCGCGCGGGTTTCGTTGCCCGCCAGTTTCTAACGCTTGTTGGCTGCTGCGAGTTTCTGGCGTTCTTTCTTCGCGTAGTCACTGTTGGGGTCTTGCCAGCGCTTGGCTGCGGTCTGCCTGCCCTCCATTGGCGGAAGTTAAGGCGAAGCCCCGCGGTAGCTTAACCATGAAAAAGCGCAGCGTAGCTACTAAATGGGACCTCTTGGCGTTGCTTCTCGCTCGTGAGTTTGCGAGGCGCTCCCATCGCTTTATCAACCTCACGGTCAATGCGTCATGCACCTTCACCAACTCAAGCGACATCGCTAGCGGAGTGTGATGATTAGCCAAGGAACGCTCCGGGTACAGTTCCCGGGCAGCTAAAACTTTCTTGCCCGCGTTGATAATCCGCTCCCTTGTTGCCTCATCCAAATCAGGCACGGGGAAGGTATTCCACGTAAGCGTGTTGAAAAGCGTAGTCGCGATTCCAACCGACCCCCTACGGTTCTTTGCCACGTGATGAACATGGAAGAAGAAATTAAAGCGAACGGTAGTCCGTCTTCATCAGGTGCCCGGAACACAGCGTCTGATGGAACGACTGTTTCGTCATACCGTGCAACGGTAAAAAGTTGCGTGTCTCACTTACAACCCTTGGAATACACAAAAAATGGTTCTTGAGGTTGCCTGCGTTCAGTGAACAGGTGCGGCACCTGGGATAGCTCCCGTGTAGAAGGTTCTTACTTCTCGCACTGAAGTCCGCTACGTGGTGGGCCATTTGGTATATAGATTTGCCATAGCTTAAAGCTAGAAAACGACACCCAAATATCACATCTGGAACAAAAAGCGTGGATTTCGGCACAAGCAGCCCGAGCGACCCCCGGGAGGAGTAGGCACCTACATAACGCCGCATAACCCGCTATTTTCGGGCCGATCTATACACGCTTCTTGTCCCTTAGCCCGCGGCGGGGAAATTTAATTTATTAACGCATAAAGTGCAAATTAGGATTGCTTTTGCTAACCTAAGTGTGGGAGATGGACCTAAAGTAGGGTTTATACCCCAAGGTACCTGAGGGTAAAAAAGTAAGTTGCAGGCTAGTCTATTTTCTTTAAGAAGTAAATATGCAAATATAGAAAGGTTTAGCTTTTGAAAGCATCATTTAAACGGGGCTTATTAATATCTGTCACTGCAGGACTGCTCGGTGGCGGAGCCAACTATCTAATGGAAGGCGACGTTGCCAAATCCATAGCTGTGGTTGGGATAGGTTTCGCACTCGGCCTGATAATTATGCTGCTCTTTTCTATCGGAGGTGGGCCTAAGGATGTCTGATAAAGACATCGGTATATCGAGGTTAGTGTAGAACCCTGGCTTCACATGCAGACGCCAGGGTAACGAATTGGTGCTTTCCTATCTGCGCCAGGTTCAAGTCATTTCCACGCCTGAAGATAGTGACGTTCTGGATATATTGGAAACCTCAGGAGCGTTCAAGTGCAATTTTTTCGATCTGCGAGAATTTATGAATTAACCTAGTTATGGATAACTTGATAGGGGAAAAAGTGTTTACAGTGGCTGCGGAGATGATTGGGAAACGATACCGGGATACAACGGTTCTTGATGACATCACCTTCACTATCTCCAGTGGTGATATCTTGGGAGTCCTGGGCCCGAATGGTGCCGGGAAATCTACTCTCTTAGACTGATTAGTGGTTTAGAGGAGCCTACTTGCGGTGACATTAGGGTTCTAGGTCAACGGCCAACAGCTCGCGTAAGTAAACAAGCTCTGGGTCTAGTGCCGCAAGAAACAAAGCTGCCGGATTCTTTGAGCGCTCTTGAAATGGCGCAGTTCGTCTCATCGCAGTTTCCTGGCAGTCCCACAGATACTGATTTTTGCTTGAAGCACCTGGAAAGTTGGGACATCGGGCAATTCGCAAAAAAGCAGTTGCGTAGCCTCTCTGGTGGCCAAAAACACCGCGTCAGTGTGGCCTTGGCTTACCTTGGAGATCCGAAATTGGTTCTCCTGGATGAGCCGACCACTGGATTAGACACCGAAGCCCGCCGATTAATGTGGGATAGAATTCAACGGCAGTCTCAGCGTGGTGTCGCGACCTTGCTAACTTCACACTATTTAGATGAGGTGGATTTGCTTGCTGATCATATTCTTCTCCTAGATAAGGGACGAAGCAAAGGTTACATGACTAAAGCTGAGTTTCTGCGAGTGTCACAAGCAACCGTTGTTGAATGCACAGTGGATAACCCCGAAGTAGTGCAAAGCCTGCCTAGCGTTGGCAGTTGCGAGCTTTCTCAAGGCGCGGACTCCCCTTCCATGAGCGCAGGGGACGGCAACGGCAGGCGCCTGAAGTTTACCGTTAGCAATATCAATGCTTTTGTTAAAGAGCTAGTTGCCAGCGGAGTTAATTTCACAGAACTCCGAGCTAACCCCATGTCGTTGGAAGAAGCTATGGAGACACGATTGCGTGAACAGGTAACCACCAATCCTGAGGAGCTGCGATAATGACTAATGCGTTAAGAGTTTTTTCTGGTCATCTCAAAGTTGTGGTTTTGGAAACATTTCGGGATTTGATGGCTCTGACTGGAAATATTGTCATTCCGCTGTTGTGTTTTGTGTTCTTTGTTCTTCCGAACTCACAAGTTGTAGAGGATGCCCATCTTGCGACTGAATCGACGCTGCAGCTGGTCGTGATGATTTCAATGTCAACCTGTTTGTTTGGGTTTAGTACTTCGATTGCCCAGGATAGGCAGACTGGGTTTGCTAACTATCTACGGACTTTGCCTTACGGCCTCTTCCCCCGCTATATCGCCCATATCGTCACAGTTAGCCTCATGATGGTGGTGGGTATAGCTCTGCTCTTGGGCTGCGCTCTGGTTACTACCGAATTCGAACTGACACGGCATTTTGTGGCTGCGACCGGCGGCCTGGTGGCATCGACAGTGATGTTCGGTTTGCTCGGCAGCTTCATGGGGAGGATCTTGACTACGAAATCCGTTGTTACTGTTGCCCAGTTACTCTTTTTAACATTGGCTTTTGCTGGCGGAATCTTGGTTTCGCCTTCCTACATGCCGGAGCGATTGAATGATTTAAGCTTGTTGCTACCTTCACGGGCCGCGCGAGATCTCATTGTTGATCTTGGGCTAGGAAATAACCTAGCTTCGGCGACCTTGATCGGGTTTGGGGCGTGGACCGCAGGCTTTGCTCTGCTAAACACCTTAGCAGTTAGGCGAAAACTCTCTTGAGTGGTTTCCAATTTCCGCTAACTAGCTTTGGCGCAAACCGGGTTCATGACTATTTTCTTCCCCCCGTTACGCTCAATTATGCGCATCCTTAATTGGGAGTCCTCCTCAAAATCTTTTGGATGCCGGCTGTCAGTTTGGGCAATTATCTCATGTTTTGAAGTCATTGGAAGACCAGGGATGGGGGAAACCGACTATACGGGTATTGACATAGACACCCAGGCCCTGAATTTTGCGAGAAATCAATTTTCTCTTCGGAATTCAGGCCATAGTTTCTTCAACAATATATCGCCGAATATAATCGACAATTTCATGAATGGTTTGATTGTATTGTTTGTAGCCTAACATTATCTCTAGTTGATTATCCACGGAACGCTTTATCTATTTTCCCGAACTATCTAGTTCCGGGCGGTAGAGTTATTATAGTTGATTTCTCGCTCAAACGTTCTTTACGTACGAGTTCTTCAAATAAGCCTGAAATCTTTCCCATGGGAGTGAAAGACTATGTAATTGGTCAGAGGGGCTTGGGGCTAAGGCTTGTTGCAATTAAGGAAATTACAAAAAAATTATCGTGCGAGAACGGCCTGACTGCGGAATGGGATTACTTCTTGGACGATGGCTCGATGGTCGTTCCATTGTTGGAAGAATCAGTAGGAGAAACGCTGACTAATATTGATTGCCCTGGCAGTGTGTATATTTATGTCCTTAACCTATGTAAGCCGCCGTAGATGCTAGAAAATTGCGGTGATTAGCGGTGGCTGGTTTGGTACTTAAGGTAATTCATACGTTATGTGCATTCTATTGGCCGGATGTTATGCGTAAAAATAACGTCGTTACTTCTTGGGCATACTACGATGCGCCAACGGTCATCATTGCTCTTCCGGCCGTATCCGGTTATTTACGCGCTGCCATCAAGGACATTACTGGTTCGTATCGAAGAGCCATTCTCTATCCTAGGCTGGCTGCAACCGCTGGAGTGGGGTTTCACTACTTGAAACTATGTGTCGGGCGTTACATGTGGAGACCACCTACCAGTCTGTTGATTAGGCCCTGCATAGAGTGCCACGATACCTGTGTTGTCCGCTAGACTTTATCTACCATGTCTAGATCCGATGATCCACTCCAGCCGCTGATTAAAGATCCTTATGCTCAGGTAACAACGCCTATCCCCTCGATCTCTCAGCGACATCTCCCCCGTTTTCGCGGCCAGTCTCATCGCAAGAATATGTCCCAAGCGTTTATTACAGGCGCCACCCTTTATCACAATATCCGCCCGTCCTATCCCAATGAAGTTCTCGACCTCATTGGCAAGGCAGATAAAGTCCTCGACATAGGAGCTGGAACGGGAAAATTCACCGAGCTTTTAGCTCAAGACTCTAGATTCCAGCAGATTTATGCGCTCGAACCCAGCGCCGATATGGCACGTAGTTTTACTCGCGCCCTACCCCAGATTCCAATTCTCAGGGCGAACGCAGAGGAGATACCGTGTACCGAGGGCTCTTTCGACCTTATAACTGTTGCTCAAGCATGGCATTGGATGGATAATGAGCGGGCTAGTAAAGAACTCGCACGGATCTCGACGATTGATGCCTCAGTTCTTTTGGTGTGGAATACACTCGATGTCGATATCCCGTGGGTGCATCGGCTCAGCCGCATTATACACTCAGGCGATACGCTCAAGCGCGGCTTCGTCCCCCAGGTCGCTCCGCCTTGGCTCATTGTCGAGGACTACCGCGGTTCTTGGGATCAGATCATCTACCCTCCACAACTCCTAGAGTTAGCCCAGACCCGCTCCTACTGGCTGCGGGCTCGTGACAAGGATCGCGAACGCCTCACAAAAAATTTGACGTGGTATCTCTTCGAAAAACTTGAATTAGATCCTGCCCGTCCGCTCGCGCTGCCCTATAGGGTTGATGCTTTCCTTTTGCAGAAAGCCCGCTGAGATGAGCAGAAGATAGAAGAATGCTGTGATCCAGAAATCTCTTGGATCACAGCATTTTTTAGGACTTACGTCCGCGGCGTTCTCTCACTCGCACCGCTATGCGAACTGGCGAACCCTCGAAACCGAAGGACTCTCGGAATTTTCGCTCCAAATAGCGTCGGTAACCAGCATCGAGGAAGCCTGTTGTAAAGAGCACAATTACTGGTGGCCTCGTGGACGCCTGGGTGGCGAAAAGTACCCGGGGCACTCGTCCGCCCTTCATAGGAGGCGGATTTTGCGCAATGACTTGCCGCAACCAGTTATTGAGCTGCCCCGTCGTTACTCGCTGATCCCAGCTTTCGAGAGCCTTGATCATATACGGCTCCAAGCGGTTGAGTGCGCGACCGGTTTCCGCTGAAATATTGATTCGCGTCACCCATGGTATATGGGCTAGCTGCTGATCGATTTCGCGGTCGAGCTCCCACCGGCGGTCATCGGTCATGAGATCCCACTTATTAAAAGCGAGCACCAATGCCTTTCCCGATTCCAAAATCATATTGAGTACCCGCTGATCCTGCTCACTAACGGGCTCGGAGGAATCAATCATCATCACGCAAACTTCGGCTGCATCGATTGCGGCCCGGGTGCGTAGAGATGCATAGTACTCGTGGCCCTGGGCATTTTTCACTTTTTTACGCAGTCCAGCAGTATCGACAAAGCGCCAGGCTTGCTGGTCGAGGTGCACGATGGAATCCACTGGGTCGACGGTGGTGCCGGCGATATTATCTACCACCGAGCGTTCTTCACCAGAGATCTTATTCAACAACGAGGACTTACCGACATTCGGTTTACCGACCAAGGCTACACGCCGCGGTCCTTCGGTAATCGAGGAATGTCGAGGTTCCTCTGGGAATAAACGTAAAATTTCCTCCAGCACGTCGGCACCACCTCGGCCGTGGAGGGCAGAAACTGGCCACGGATCCCCAAGACCGAGAGCATAGAACTCAGCCATATCGGCGTATTGGTTATCGGAATCAAATTTATTGGCTACGAGGATAACGGGTACATCGGAGCGCTGCAGTTTTCGCGCCATGACACTATCGGTCTCGGTGATGCCCACCTTCGTGTCCACCACCATAACTATCACATCGGCCGTGGACATGGCTACTTCTGCTTGACGCGCGATTGCGCTGTGGATGCCCTTGGTATTTGGATCCCAGCCGCCAGTATCCTGGACCCAGAAGCGACTTCCGCCCCAATCGGCAATATAGGATATGCGATCGCGCGTGACCCCGGGATGGTCCTCGACCACAGCTTCACGGCGCCCTAAGAAACGATTAACGAGCGAAGATTTTCCCACATTGGGTCGGCCTACAATGGCAACGGTGCACAGTTTTTCGGAGATTGTATCATCGCGTTCGAAGCCGAAGGCACGCTCAACCTCTTCCCAATCCTGCTCGGAATAATCGTCGCCGAAATCGGGATCAGAGAACTCCGTTTCATCGAACTCTTCACCAAAAAATTTTGGGTCGTCATAGTCGAAGTCTTGAGCGTCAAAATCTCGGGCGGCATAGCCACCGCCCACGACCTCGATGTCTTCTTCTTCGTAGGCTTGATCGGCTGGAATCTCACCGTGACGTGTGGGATAGACAAATACTGTTTCTTCTTCTGTCTCGTGCTGATTTTTATTCGTCATGGGTGTTCTCCTTAGCCGCAGTTGTATTGTCAACGAGTTCGGTCACCACGGCAACGACCTCGTTAAGTGATAGATGTGAGGAATCGACCACGTGAGCGTCCTTAGCCGGTACGAGGGGACTAAGTGACCGCGTGGAATCTAGCTCATCGCGCCGCTGTACGGCAGCGAGAATTGCATCAAACTCCGCCTCGCGGCCTGATCGAAGTTCTTGGTCAAGACGGCGCTGAGCTCGCACTTCAGCAGAAGCTGTGAGAAAGATCTTTACCTGGGCCTGAGGAAGGACAACCGTGCCAATATCGCGCCCATCAACTACGCAGCGCTGGGCTTTTAGCGCCAAGTCGCGCTGCAAGCCCACAAGGTTATCGCGCACTTCTTTTACCGATGATACTGCCGAGACTGCCTGGGTTACCGCAGTGCCACGTATCTCCTCTGAAACGTCCTCGCCACCAAGAATCACCTCTGTGGCTAGTGGATCCTCGTTAACGTCGAGTGGCAGATCGGTAGTTGCTGTGGCAACAGCGGTGGCATCCTGAGGGTCGATACCCAGGCGTAGTATATGCAAGGTCGCTACTCGATACATGGCGCCTGTGTCGAGATAGTGCGCGTGATAACGCTGGGCAACCAGCCGGCACACCGTAGACTTTCCAGCCCCCGAAGGTCCATCGACGGCAATGATCAGTTGATTAGCCATTACATGTCCACCACCTTATACAGGCTGGTTAATTCCGAGGTATTGAGGGCCCTCAGCGTGCCAGGCTTTTGCTCGCCCAACTGGATATTATGCAGCTTGGTGCGTACCAGAGCCTGCACGGGGAAGCCAGCTTCCTTCAGCATGCGACGCACTATGTGCTTACGTCCCTCGTGGATCTCCAGCCGTATCAGGGATTTACCTTGGTAGGTGTCAACAATCTGAACGTGATCGGCGCGTGCGGGCCCATCATCAAGCTCGATTCCCTTGAGTAAGGTACGAACCAAGTTGCGGTCGGCTTCGCCAAGTACCGTGGCGAGGTAAGTTTTCGAGACCTTGTAGCTGGGGTGCATGAGGCGGTTGGCTAGTTCTCCATCATTGGTGAGCAGAATGAGCCCCTCCGTCGCCGCATCGAGCCGACCTACGTGAAAGAGGCGTTGGCCAGCGCTGACGCGTTCAGAAACAAGATCTCCAATACAGGGACGACCCATATCATCACTCATCGTGGAGTGCACGCCTCGGGGCTTATTCAGGACGAAGTACTGATAGTTTTCGTTAACATTGACCCGCACCCCATCCACCCGTATGAGATCGTTCTGCGGATCAACTCGCAGTCCCTGTTCCTGCACGATCTTTCCGTTAACTTCTACACGGGCTTGATCAATGAGCACTTCCGCGTGACGACGGGATGCTACGCCCGCTTGCGCAAGCACCTTTTGGAGACGAATCCCCTCACTACGGTGAACTGGCCCCCTGTCGAATGCGGTTTTATGCTGGTGCCGCGCTGGCTTTGCATTGGAGATATAGAGCTTGTCATCGCTTGATCGCGATGGCTTGCGTCGCGATCCCGATCCTCCGCGGCCTAATTGTTGTGCACCACTTCGTTTCGAACGTGGTTTTCCCGGTGTGCCATCCCGGCGAGCGGTTGGAGACATATGTCGCCTACTTTCAGTACAAGTGTCAAATAACATTCCCACCCTAGTCTACTGCCACGGGTAATACCACCTCCCACAGTAAAGCTCGAGTCTTAGGGTTGATCGAACTCGTCAATACTATCGATATCAGGGAGCAGTGGTGCTAGAGCTGGCAATTCTTCGAGCGACTCAATGCCCAGCAGCTCGAGAAAAAGAGCCGTGGTTTCATACTGCTGGGCGCCAGTGATCGCCTTCGTTTCAGCCTCGCGTATTAAACCGCGCAGGGTGAGTGTGCGTACGACCCCGTCGACGTTGACTCCCCGAATGGCAGCGATCTGCGCACGAGCTACGGGCTGGCGATAAGCGATAATCGCGAGGGTCTCCATCGCCGCCCGTGATAGTTTCGATTGCGAACCGTACAGCAGAAATTTTTCCACCCACTCGGCATTCTCACGACGAGTATAAAGCCTCCACCCCTCCGAGCTTTCCCTCAAGTCGAAACCACTACCACGTTGATGAAATTCCGCGCTAATCTCCTTGAGTGTGGCGCTGACGTGGCTTTCAGGTTGCGCTAGTGCGGCCGCGAGAGCTTCCGCAGTTATCGGGGAGTCAGAGACGAGCAAGATGGATTCGATCTGTGATCGCAAAGCGGATAGCGGATTCATTTTATCGTCCTTACCGCTCGCTCGAATCGTCCCACGTTGAATTGCGGAGTTCGATGCCCCGGACGATTCCTAGAATCTGTTGGTCGACGTCGTAGAGGACCTCGTCCAGGATAACCGGATCAACCTTGGTTTCATTACGGGCGGCCAAAAGTTCCTGCTGCGCTGCTCGTAGCGCCTCAAGGTTGATCTGAGCCATTTGGGTAGCTTCTTTGCGGGCGTGATCCCTGAGAGTCTTTGGGTCCACCACTGCATCGTCCTCGTAATGAATAAATTCTTCAAAGCGCTGCATGACAAGCTCAAGACGATCTTGCGGTAGATCTTTAGCGTGAGCGTCGATGACCCCTCGGGCAGCTTTGCGGGCACGACTGGCGAGCTCGGTGCGGGTTCGGTCGCCAAAAGCATCGGGATCTGCGTCTAAGTTGAGCTTTTTCATGAGTGCGGGAAGCGCTAGGCCCGGGATCACCATGGTCATAATTAAAACCACAAGGACGATGACGGGGAGCTCATGATAGAGCTTAAAATAGGTTGACGATGGAATGGACAAGACAAGAGTGAGAGTTACCAGCCCGCGCATACCAGCAAAAGTCAGAAGAAGAACTTCCTGGAGGCGCAGGGGCGAGGCAGTCTTACGTTTACCAGTGGTATTGAACCTATAAATAACTAAGAGAAAACTCATTCTCACGACAATGGCGACAACCGAGAGCGCCACTCCCACGAGTACCGCTTCGAGCAGTCCCGAGCCCATTTCTGAGATAGCTCGGCGGACGGTGGTGCCAATGAGACCGAAGGCTACACCGGTGAAAAGAAACTCCACCGTCTGCCAAAAAGATGTACCCGAGAGTCGGTCTTGAGCATTGATTTCAACTTTGGAATTGTATTCCACTGCAGCTACCACAATCGCTACCACCCCAGATGCCCCGAGCGCATCCGCGACCAGGTAGGTGGCAAACGGTATGGTCCAGGTGAGCGCGTTTCGAGCAGTGGAAGATTGCACCCAGCTTACGAATTTTGCCGAGGAGAATCCAATCATCAACCCAACAATGACGGCAACGCCGGCTCCGTATATAAATGCAAGAATTGGTTCCCACCAGCTCGGGGATTTCTTCTCCACAATCACCGACAGCGCCATAGAAAAGATCATGATCGAAGCGGCGTCATTAAAGAGCCCTTCATTCTGCAGGGTATTACTGATGCGGTAGGGAACGCCGGCGGGTTTGGCTACGGCATCTACAGCTACCGGATCCGTGGGAGCGATCGCGGCACCAATCATCATAGCGCCGGCCAAGGATAGACTCGGGATAAGAGCATACGCGCTTAACCCGATTGCGACTGAGGAGACAACAGTGAGCACCACCGCCAGTAGGGCGATTTCTAACCACTGGCGTCTGACCATCCCCCAACTTGAGCGCCTAGCCAAGGCCCACAGGAGCGGCGGGATGAAAATCGGCAGAATGAGATCCGGTGGAATCTCTACGGTTGGTATGCCGGGAAAGAGAATAGCTGCGCCTGTGACGACGGTCAAGAGGGCGGGCCATGGTAGGCCTGTGCGTTCGCCGATGGCCACCATCACCACCGTGGCCCCGATTAGCGCGATGACCGCGATCATAATGAGCACAGACCAATCCTTTCCCGACAATGTTTTTTTTGAAGGCTTTTAGTGTCCTCTACTTTTCCAGACTTTGGCCATTCTACAAATCGGTGTCCCAACTATCAGGCAACCGAATCAACCCCGGAGGGATCGTCCCATCGATCTGACCCATCCCTGATGGTAGAACTCCTAAGAGTGGGATCCCGCACTGAATGGGGAGTTCCTCGAGATTCAATCGGGTAGCTAGATCAGGATGAGGGGCTAGTTCGCCTCCAATCAAACCGCACACGTCTAGGCCGCGTAGCCTCGCCACCTCAACGGTGAGTTCAGCGAGGTTGAGAGAACCAAGTCCTAAGCTAGTGACCACCACCACTTTGGCATTGAGCGCTGCGATGAGGTCAGCGAAGGACTCAGTGTCGTTGTAGCGCACCAGCAAACCGCCCGCCCCTTCTACGAGGATCACTCCTGGATGCCCGAGTTCTATAGTGGAGATATGATGGGCCATTTCGGCAACGCTTAGAGCGGGTTGCCCGGCGCGCCGGGCCGCTAGATGTGGAGAAAGTGGCTCTGGATAGCGAATACACTCCACTGCTTTCACTCCGCTAAGCTGCGCGATGGTGAAAATATCGCCCGATCCTTCGGGCTCCCCGGTTTGGACGGGTTTTACCACTCGGACGTCATAGCCCGCATGTCGATATTCGACGGCGAGTGCAGCGGTGGCAATGGTTTTGCCGACCCCAGTGTTGGTTCCTGTGATGGCAAGGATATTCATGTTATTCCCGTCATTTCTTAGTGAGGTAGGTCTTGCGGTAGCGCTGATTTTCGTTGTAGACCAACGCGTCGATGGCAGAGGTGATCTTTGCTATTTCTGCTTCGGTCGCGATATAGGGCGGCATTGTGTAGACCAGCGTGCCGAATGGTCTCAGCCATACCCCGTGGCTAACGGCGATAGCGGTGGCTTCAGCCATGTCAACTGGTGCCTTGAGTTCGACAACACCAATGGCTCCCAAAACCCTGATATCTGCAACGATGTCGTATCTCTCGAGTGGCTGAAGCTGGATCTGAAGCTGGTGTTCAATGCGCTGTACTGCCTCTGTCCACGACGATTCCGCAATCATATGTATTGCTTCTTTCGCTACGGCGCAGGCTAAGGGATTCGCCATAAAAGTAGGGCCGTGCATCAGCGCCCCTCCACCCTGGGGACTTGAGATGACCTGGGCTATCGCCGAGGTGGTGATCGTTGCTGCTAGACTCATGAATCCTCCCGTGAGAGCCTTTCCCAAACAGATAATATCGGGCACAATTCCGGCGCTAAGGGTGGCAAAGAGCGTGCCGGTTCGTCCGAAGCCGGTAGCGATCTCATCGGCGATCATGACGAGCTCGTGGCGGTCGCAAATTTTTCGGACACCATGGACAACCTCGTCGTCATGAAAACGCATGCCTCCTGCGCCTTGCACCCTGGGCTCGATGATGATTCCAGCCACCGAATTATCGAGCAGCGACTCTAGTTTGTCGAGATACTCGGCTATCTCCTGTGAGTCTGAGCCGCGCGGTGGTGGTGGCGGTGCGAATATATGCTCGGCGATGATCCTCTTCCACATGGAATGCATGCCATTATCGGGATCACATACTGACATCGCCGCAAAGGTGTCCCCGTGGTAACCGCGGCGCCATGTGAGGAAACGATGGCGCTCTGGGTGGTTTTTACCGCGCTGATATTGCAATGCCATTTTCATGGCTACTTCCACAGCGACCGAACCAGAATCGCAGAAGAATACCTTTTCGAGACCCGGGTCTTTTAAAGGGCACGAACGAGATAGGAGTTTCACCAAGCTGGCGGCGCAGTCGATAGCTGGTTCGTGACTGAGACCTCCGAACATGACGTGGCTCATCCGAGAGATTTGGGTAGTGGCTGCGCTGACGAGTCTGGGGTGGTTATGTCCGTGGGCTACGGCCCACCACGAGCTCATGGCATCAATGAGCTGCTCCCCCGTTGCCAGGGAAATGATCGTTCCCGCGGCTGAGCTCACGATATATGGGTCTATGGGTGCGGGACTCGAACTATAGGGGTGCCAGAGATGGCGTTGGTCCTTCTCGATGAGGTGCGCAACAGTGGGTAGGTTCATATTTCCTCGATTCCTTGACTGCAACCTATCTTAAACACCGTTCAAGAATAAGAGCGAATATGCCACCTAAGGCTTGCTGATTGTGGATAATTTCAACTATGACCTCGATTAAACAGCGTTCAAGAACGAGTCCGCGTCATCCCCTAGCCACCGTGAGTGTGGTCAGCATTGAAGCCTGGGAGCGTTTCAGCTTCTACGGCATGCAAGCTATCCTCGCCTACTACCTGTACTACTCGGCCGGTGAGGGAGGACTAGGCATAGACAAGGCGCACGCGACTGCGCTCATCGGCGCCTACGGGGCTTTGGTCTATCTCTGTACCTTTGCGGGCGGATGGATATCCGATCATCTACTCGGTCCCGAAAAAACTCTCCTAGGCGGAGCAACCATATTGTGCCTGGGACACCTCATACTATCCCTCATCCACCCAGTACTAGGACTCGCCCTCGGGTTAAGTCTTATCGCCTTAGGTTCTGGATTGCTCAAAACCGCCGCTATCACCATCCTGGGCGCTGTATACAGTTCTGACTCAGACTCGGATCGCGAGGTAGGTTTTCAATTTTTTTATTTCGGTATTCAAGTCGCAGCGGTTCTCGGTCCTCTCCTAACGGGATGGCTCGCGCTGACATGGGGATTCCACCTTGGCTTCTTGGCAGCGGCTCTTCTTATGTTTATTGGTATGGGGATCTACCTTCTCCTGCGCCCCCTCATGCTCACTCGTCTCAATAACGCTGCACGCACAAAGGTAATGTACCCCGCTCAACCCTACTCTCTTCGCACCGCGCTTCCAGTTATAGCTGGAGCTCTAGCTCTTCTCGCCGTCCTCGTCGGACTGGCTTCACGAGGAAGTATCAATCCACACCACCTTGCTGTGCTTCTACTTGCAGCTACTGCCTCAGTGGCCGTAGTTCTCTTTGTTACCATCCTGCGCTCAGCTCAGGTAAGCGAATCTGAGCGCACACAGGTGTGGAGGTTCGTTCCAATTTTTATAGCCTCGGTGTGCTTCTGGGCGATGATGAACCAAACTTATGGGGTTCTCGCAGTGTACTCCGATATTCGACTCAATCGCAGCCTCCTTGGGTTCATAGTGCCAGCAGCGTGGACCCAATCGCTCAACCCACTATTTGTTATCGTCTTCTCCGCTCCTGTGACCTATATATTCGCCCGACTCGGTAACCGGGGTCCCTCCTCTGCCAATAAACTATCCATCGGAGTCATGATCACAGCTCTGAGTTTTTTGGTTTTCATACCTTATGCGGGTGGTACCGCAAATAGCACCCCTCTCATCGCCGTGGTCTTTGCTATCTGGATCGCAGCTATGGGTGAACTTTTCTGCGGACCAATAGGGATGGCCGCGACCGCAGCTCACGCACCCAATGCTTTTCGCACTCAGTTCTCAGCGCTCTTTTTCCTTACCCTTGCTATAGGCACCGCCTTGGCGGGGACAATTTCGCGATTCTACGACCCCAGCAGTGCTGAGGCAGAGATTCGCTACTTCTTAGGCTGCGCAGTCACAGGTCTGGTCGTCGGCGCTCTGACATTAGTCGCAACGCGTTCTCAACCTAAAAGTCACTCGGCAAGTAAATAGTCCGGGTAGCCTCCGCGAAAGCGTCGGGCCCTAAAGACCCGATTCCGTCCTGCAGACTCCCTAAAAAAGGCACACCCGTACGCGCCACAGCATCCATCAGAATCAGGCGCGTCTTCAAATCAGCCCCAAGGGGAAGTTTGCCACCCAAAAGACCACCCACCGTAGCGCCACAAGCGGTAGCAAAATCGACGGCCCGCAAAGCTATCTTTACGGCCTGCTCATCCATTCCGGAAACTACGATGAGCGGGGCATTAAGATCCGCAGCGATATGGGCAATGGTCTTTGCCCCAAAGAGCTCAACATCGAGGCCACCGGAGCCCTCGACCACCACAGTCTTACCAGCATCGATTAGTTCGCGCACTGAGGCGATGGGATCGGGGTCTTGGGAAAAATCTTTGCCTTTAATCCCGGTGAGTCTCTCAATGGTGCCAATATCGGGGGTCCAAGCGCTCAACGCGGCAACCTTTGCAGGTATAACGTCTTCGCCGCGGTCCTTGAGTACCTTAACGATAGCGGCTGCTGCCGTTGTTTTGCCTACCCCAGAAGCTAGGCCCGAAACCACAAGTGCTGGCATTATCGTAGCCCCTCTTTCCTGTACCCCTCTTATAGTAACTGTCTGCACGCCTGAATCAATGTCGCTGCTCATTCCCACGTACTGGCCGCCACCACTGCGGGATCAACATCCAGCCCAGTCCAGGAAATCCGCAGATCTTCTAGCGGCTCGTCCTGCTCCATGAGGATGGCACGTGCCTTGTACAACTCCAAAAGCGCAAGAAACCTACCCACCACTATGATGCTGCGGGAATCGGCAAAAGTAGAAAAGTTAACCCACTGGTGTGGGCCATACTCGTGCAAGATCTGAAGAACCGTGCCTGCTTGCTCAGGTACTGAAACGCTCACATGGTGAATATGCGCTGTAGCGACCTCCTCAGCAGGTTTCGGCCGGAATACACTTGCCGCGAACTCCGCGAAGCTCTCCCTCGTATGACCTAGGTTGACTGGTGCTAAGAGATCGACGAATTGAGGATCCATACTCAGGGCATGGGGATAAGACAACTGGGCTTGGCGCTGCCACTGCCGCAATTCTTCGGCTACCTTCTGATAGGCCTGATATTGCAGTAAGCGAGCAAATAAAAGATCTCTAAGCTCGAGGTATTCAATATCTTCTTCCACCTGACCACGCGGCAGTAGTCGAGCTGCCTTGAGATCCAGGAGGGTCGCCGCAACAACTAGAAATTCGGTGACCTCATCGAGACCAGAAAATTCACCGAGCTGCTTGGTGTACTCTACAAAATCATCTGTCACTGTGGCCAAAGCGATATCGGTAATATCCATCTTCTTGGCGCTAATGAGCTGCAGAAGCAAATCAAAGGGGCCTTCGAAGTTATTTAACACTATGCGGAAGCCAGTAATCTCAGGCTGCACCGCACGATGCGGAATTGTAGGCATTTAACCGTGTGTGCGCTCGATAACCTCACGAGCCAATTGGCGGTATTGGGCAGCGCCAGCCGACGATGGAGCCCACGTGGTGATCGGTTCTCCAGCAACAGATGTTTCAGGGAAGCGCACCGTGCGAGTAATCACCGTGTCAAATACCTTGTCGTCAAATACTTCCACCACTCGCGACATCACTTCTCTCGCATGGGTGGTGCGCCGATCAAACATTGTGACCAGGATACCAACAATATCCAGATCGAAATTGAGACGATCACGAACTTTTTCCACAGTGTCAGTTAATAAAGCTAGACCGCGGAGGGAAAAATACTCGCACTCCATGGGAATGATGACCCCGTGGGAACAGGCCAAGGCGTTGACAGTCAGTAATCCTAGGGAGGGCTGACAATCAAGGAGTATATAGTCGTAATCTTTCATGACCGGCCTGAGCGCACGAGCTAGGGTTTGCTCGCGACCAACCTCGTTGACCAACTGAATTTCAGCAGCAGAGAGATCAATATTTGCGGGCACTAGATCAAGACCGGGTACCCCAGTTGAATGAATAGCGCCGTGGATGCTGACGCTGTGATCTACCAAAAGGTTATACACGGTGAGATCCAACTCATCGTGAGGGACCCCCAGACCCGCGGATAGCGCTCCTTGCGGGTCGAGATCGACTAAGAGTACTCGACGTCCCGCCTCAGCAAGACAAGCGCCGAGATTGATGGTGGAGGTCGTTTTTCCCACGCCACCCTTTTGGTTACACATCGAGATAATAGTAGCTGGGCCGTGCTTGTCGAGCGCGGCCGGTTCTGGAATATGGCGTAATGGGCGTCCGGTGAGACCGACCGTGCGGTCCGGGGTCTGGAAAAGACCATTATCAGCCATCAATACATCCTTCTACGTCTGCCCACCGATTACTGCGCTTTCTTCCTATATGATAAATCACATGGTGGTTATTTTAGCGATTGCAGAAGGTGTTTTGCCACCATAAAGTATTACTTGAGACTTTTCTTCTGTGCAGTCGACCGTGGGTGAGAGCTGCTCCACACTCGCCGTAAGTCCTCCACAGTGACATGAGTATAGATCTGGGTAGTAGTGACCGAGGAGTGTCCCAAGAGTTCTTGCACCACTCGAATATCCGCCCCTGACTGCAACATATGGGTCGCGAAACTATGCCGTAGGGTGTGCGGCGAAATATCTTTGTCAATTCCAGCCCGATTCGCGGCGTGTTTCAAGATCGCCCATGCCGACTGCCGAGATAAGGTACCTCCGCGTTTATTGAGAAAGAGAGCAGGGCCGCTGCCCCGGACCAAAGCCGGTCGCGCCCTGATGAGGTAGTGCTCAATCGCCTCGCGTGCCATCCTTCCGATAGGGACGATGCGTTCCTTACTGCCTTTGCCTTTTAGTTTCAGCATCCCAGTAGATTCGGAGATATCGTCAACCGAAAGTGCAACAACCTCACTAATGCGGGCACCCGTTGCGTAGAGCAATTCCACGAGTGCGCGATCGCGAAGGTCGTATATGGAGGCGTATTCGCTGTGTGGAATAGCTTCAATGAGAGACTCAACCTCGGCTATGGAGAGTGTATCAGGCAGGTGACGTCCTTGAGCAGGCGGCGAGACTTCCGCCGCCACATCGGACTCGAGTAAACCTTCGAGAAAACAAAACTTGTGCAAACCCCGCACCACCGCCAACGCTCGCGCAACAGACGCAGCAGCTAGAGGCTTCGCAATCGCTCCGCTGCGCAAATCGTAGATATAAGCTTCGATATCGGCGGTGGTAACCTCGCTAAGATCACGGCGCTGTGCCGCGCTCAGCCACCCTAGATAGCGATCCACATCGCGGCGGTAGTTGCTGAGAGTGTGCGCACTCAGACCTCGCTCAACTGTTAGATAACTCAACCACTGCTGAGCGGCCTCAGCATTAGTGGTCACCTTGTGCGTCTTTCTTTTTCATGTCACCGGTCAGGCCCATAGCTTGCCGACGCTGCGCCAGTTTCACTGGGCGTAGCGAAAATTCGCTCGTCTCAGATCTTAAGGCCTGACCAGTACTGCGCAGTCGCCACGCCGTCATGAGCCCTACTATAGCTATTGAATTGACGATCTCGCCTTTCATAATCATCTCAATAGCCTCGTTAAGATCAACCCACAGAACGCTCATATCGGCCTCTTCGTCGTGGGCTACAGGTTGAGATACGAGACTGAGCTCCTCAGCTTGATAGATGCGCACCGCCTCATCGCAAAAGCCGGGGCTGGTCACCGTATCACAGAGTAGCCCCCACCGGTTTGCTGACAGACCCGCTTCTTCAGCTAGTTCGCGACGTGCCCCCTCAAGGGGATCTTCCCCTGCGATGTCTAACAGTCCAGCTGGTAGTTCCCATAGGCGCTGATCGACCGCTCGGCGGTACTGCTTTATGAGGAGAACGCGGTCATTGTCGAGCGCAACCACTGCTACTGCGCCGAAGTGCTCAACGACCTCACGATAAGCGAGCGTGTCACCTGGCATCATGACTTGATCGCGGCGCACCGCGATGATAGGGGCTTCAACCAGTAGTTCGGAGCCCACCACTGTAAACTGATGTGCAGTCATTATCCTATGCGCGGTGCTGGTGAAGCTGCGTCGGCACTAGCGGCTGCACCATATGCGCCAGAGGAACCACGCAGCTGCTCCTTCAGCGCTAGGACAGTCGCGATCTTGGCCCATGTTCGGTCGATGGAATCGACCGTTGAGACTGCAGAGCGCGTGCTCGGATTAGACCTTAGAACCCCAATTAAACCAGTGTCGCTCGCAGCGTGCACCCGGCCAGCCACAACCAGACCTCCCGCACGGGCATCAATAGCTTCGGCAAAAGCCGCCTGAGTAGTCACCGTGAAATTATCATCGGTAGAGCCAGGATTATCCCCCGTTAGGAGGACAGCGACGTGCGCTGGTGAGATGCTGCCGTCCTCATAATTAATAAAACCGGCCTCCTTAAGCGCACCCAAGACGATCGCGCGTTCCTCCGGGCTTGCTTGAGGCTTCTGCTCCTCAGTTCCCTCCCTAACGGGCTCGAACATCAGAGTCGATCCCAAGGACTCCCCTGCATGGGTGCCGGGATCAAGTTTATCGACACTCAGTTGAGCACCAGCGGGAAGAGTGAGAGTTACGGTGTTTTTTAAACTGTCAGCTCCAGCTTGATCAAAGAATTTCTCGGTGAAATAGATTGTGCCAGAATTACCAGCTCCGGCCTGATCCAGCAGGGCGCGCATTGCTTCCACATCGGCTTTATCGGCTTCGGCAGTAGCTAGTATCAGGACTCCGCGATCAATAAGTGCTTCTCGCACCGCTGCGGCTGAGATATTGTCGATAATGGCATCGGCACTCTTCGATTGAGCCTGAGCTATAGCGACATCCTCACGTGCAGCATCCCGTTCGGCTGCAATGGAACCTACCCGTATTGCACTGCCTGCTGGGAGATGGGGGGCCAATATATAGGTACCCAGGCAGACTCCGCCTGCAAGACCCAACCAGATACCAGTTAAAACAGCGTGTCCGCGACCAGTTTTCATCTCTACTGTCCTTTCACGAGGTTTTGGAAGGAAAGGGCGATATTATTCCATGTGTTTACGAGATTATCCGTAAAGGACGCATCACCGCCGAATCCTGCGATCACAATGACAGTAGCTGCGAAAACGAGAAACGCCAGCAGAGCCCACAACCAGCCCAAACGCGAGCCACCACTGACCGAGTACAGACTCGATATCGCCGTAGCGTCGACAAGCTTGGGTCCCAATTTGGCGCGCGTTAATAACTGAGCGGGATTGGCGCTGGCAGCTTGGGCAAAAAGCCCATCAAGACTAAACGAGGAACCGGCGCTCACCACGAGCTCTGCGCCGTGATAATCGGCCAGAAGAAGAGCGAGATCAGTAGAGCTATCCACAGCGGAGGGGAAGGTCATTGCACCGATACCGAGGTCTTGTATCCGCTCTAGACCAACTGCATGCCCGTCAGGATCAGCTGGCAAAATAACCCGCGCTCCGCAGCGCAGCGCCTCGTTACCCACGACCAGTGGATCGCCAACTATATATTCCGGGGTATATCCATGGTTGACCAAAATATCCGCGGCTTGATCGACAGCGATAATAACCGGCTCATATTCTCGGATAAAGAACTTCAGGCTAGCTAGTTGCTCTGCGGCCCCTATGCCAGGGCTGACAACGAGAGCTTTTCGCCCCCACATCTCGCGCCCCACCTCGGGTATTCCCAAACCATCAATCAGCAAAGGGGATTCGGAATTGATAAATTCGATGGTATTACCAAAGTAGGCATTCATAGAGTCCAGCAAATTCTGCTGCGCATCGGCGAAAAGCACACTAGCTGCAGTCATAGTCATAGGAACGCCGGCTGCGATGAGCCGCTCACCGTAATATAATTTGCCGTCATCGGTGAGACGTGCCTTCTTGCCATCTTTAAGATTCTCCCAGATTCCGGCTCCAGTAGCTTCCACCAGCATAATTCCGCTGTCGAGCAATAACTGCGGGCCGAAGTTAGGAATCGCGCCTGTACTGAAACGCTGGGAATTGATAACCGCAGCTGGTTTCACATCGATGAGACGCTGCGCCAAGCTGCGAGAGATATCAGCGACATCGATAACCGCGATATCACCCTCACGCAAGCGCTTAAAACCCTTGCCGTGGATGGATAGATCGCGTGTAGCTCCCTGGAGTCCGGGAAGGTCTGAGGAATGAGAGAATAAACCCATGCGCTCAATCTTTGCTCTTTTCGATGCCCAATAGGGTGAGCCACGCAGCAAAAAGTCCTAAAAATTCCCTTGATGCTTCTCTAGCGCATCATGCGCACTTCATCTTGGGCCTTTTCGAGTAGCTCACGAGCATGGGCACGCCCAGTGGCGGTATCTTCAAGTCCCGCGAGCATTCGCGCCAGTTCTTCTATACGCTGATTATGATCGAGGGAGGAAATACCGGAGACAATTGAGGCCTCGCCTACTTCTTTCGACACGTGGATATGGGTGTCAGCATAGGCTGCTACCTGGGGTAGGTGAGTCACGACGATCACTTGGTGATGGGTAGCCAAGCGGGCGAGTCGACGGCCAATCTCGACTGCAGCACGACCTCCGACTCCGGCATCGACCTCGTCGAAAACTAATGTGGTACCGTGCGAGCTCGCTGCCAGGATGACTTCAAGAGCCAGCATGACGCGAGATAGTTCACCACCCGAGGCTGACGACGCCAAGGGGCGGGGTTCGGCCGCGCTATTAGCTGCAAGTAAAAATTCCGCCTCATCGATCCCCGTCTTGCCTGGTTCTATACGCCTCATCTGCACACTGAAAACCGCCTTAGACATGGCTAGACCGTGGAGCTCATTGCTTACCTGCTTGCTTAAAGTTGCAGCTGCCTTTACGCGCTTGTGGGACAGCTTTTTCGCTGCCTCCAGCATCTTTTGCTCGGCAATACGGGTGTCTTCTCTGAGCGCGTCTAAGGCATCAGGGGAAATATTGATAGTCTGACGCTTCGCTTCCGCTTTAGCCAACCATTTCAGCACTCCGGTAATGTCGGGCGCATATTTTCGGGTCAGTGCTTTTAAATCCTGCTGACGCTTCAGCAGATTGTCCAACTCCTGGTCGTCGGTTGGTAGAGCACTCAGGTACGAACCTAACTCCGCCGAGATATCGCTCAGCGAGCCTGTCATATCCCGCAACCTCGACCCCAATTCGTTAAGAACTGGATCAGAACTGGAATTCAAATATGTGTGCGCTCGCCCGAGCAGATCCGAGGCACCTTGGACTTCCTCAGTATCAAACTGGGAGAATTCTCCAGAGCCGTCGATCGCTGACAGTGCCCCAACAGTATGCTCTCTGAGTTCGTCTACGTCTTGTAAACGCCTAATTTTCTCGAGAATGTCTTGATCTTCATGAGGGCTCGGATCAATGGCTCTGATCTCTTCAATAGCAAAGTCGAGCCGATCAGCCTCTTGAGCTAATTCGCGCCGCGACTCAGTGCGCATTTTAAGATCCGCTTTGAGACGGGACCATTGTTTGTACTTTTCAGCATACTCGTCGGCCGCCTTCTGGATGGCTGGATCTAACCTGTCGATCGCCTCGAGCTGTCGTTCGGGAGCAAGCAGTCTTAATTGGTCGTTTTGGCCATGAATGGTGAGGATATTAGCGCTAAAATCCGAAATATTGGCAGCTGGAACTGCTCGGCCTCCTAGATATGCTCGAGAACGACCAGCAGCGCTCACTGTTCGGGTTACTATAAATTCGCCATTTTCATCGCTTGTCCCTCCAGCTGTGTCAACCACGCGCTGAGCCTGCTCGCAGATAGACTCTTCAATCCCAGCGAGGCTGAAATGTCCTTCTACCGCAGCCTGCTTGGAACCGGTACGCACTCGGCTCGCATCGGCTCGACCACCCGTGAGCAGGCGCAGGCCGGTAACGAGCATAGTCTTGCCAGCTCCTGTTTCTCCGGTGAGAACGGTGAGCCCTGAGCTTAGCTCCACTGAGGCTTTGGGAATGACACCGAGATTTTCAATACTGATATCCGCGAGCATATAACTATCCTACCGAGAATTCGCACATATATGCGATTATGATCATCGTGTTTGAATGGGGCCACGCCACCCTTGAGTGGGTAGCTTCAACTTGCTCACTAAACGATCGGTAAAGGGACGATCATCCAACCGTACCCACTGGATGCCTTGTTGACCGCGTCTGATTTCAACACGGAATCCCGGGGGTAATTCAATGGTGCGGAATCCGTCCATCACGGCGTAGGCGGGATGGCTTGATGCACTCGATTCAATTGCGACCGTCGACCCTGGGGCCACCACCAGTGGTTTTGTGAATAGCGCGTGGGCGTTATTGGGTACAACAAGGATGGCATCAAGTTCCGGCCAAAGCACTGGGCCACCGGCTGAAAATGCATAGGCGGTTGAACCAGTGGGGGTAGAAACGATGATTCCATCGCAGCCATAAGAACTAACCGGCCGCCCGTCAATATCAAGGATGGCGTCGAGTACCCCAGTTCGAGTTTGGTTCTCAACGCTGAGCTCATTAAGAGCCCAGCCGGAACCGAGAGGTTCACCTGCCGGGCCCAGAGCCGAGATATTGAGGGTCATTCGCTCTTCAATCCGGTAATCTCCGGAGATGACCCTTAGGACTGCTTCTTCTAGCGAGTCTTTTTCCCACTCTGCGAGGAAGCCGATATGGCCTAAATTGATGCCTAGAACTGGCAATTGAGCGAAATAAGCGAGATCAGCAGCCCGCAAGAACGTGCCATCGCCACCCGTAACGAAGACGAGGTCAATGCCTTCCACAGCGCCGGGACCGTGAGTAACACTGGGAAATTTCCTGAGAACAGGGTGACTGGCAATGGTTTTATTCTCGGGGTTAATGAGAATCCTGACAGCTATTCCTGCCTCACGCATCATACGCGCTGCAACAGCAGCAGAGTTGATATTGGCGGCACGGCCGGCGTGGGGTACGAGGAGTACACTAGTGGGCTGGTGGGTCACTGTGGCCCCTCTAATACGGCTTGCTGAACCATCGTTGTTATCTCGTCTTCCGATCGCAGGTGTGCGGCTCCATCTTTGCGTAGCCACAAGAAATACTCTACATTTCCTGATGGTCCAGGTAGTGGCGATGCCACGACGGCGTTTACCGAGCACCCTACACTTTGAGCAAATAACGCGATATCGCGGGTAACCTCTGCTCGCAGCTCTCTACTGCGCACTACGCCGCCGTTCCCTAGTCGTTCTTTACCGACCTCAAATTGGGGCTTGACCATAGGAAGTAAATCTGCGCCCATAGTTAAGCACTCAATAATGGGGGGTAGTGTGAGAGTGAGGGAAATAAAAGAAAGATCTCCTACCATTGCCTCGCAGAGACCTCCACACATCTCGGGTGTGAGGTGTCGAATATTCGTGCGATCTAAAACTCGCACGCGAGCGTCATTTTGCAAGCGCCACACGAGTTGTCCGTACCCTACGTCGCAGGCCACAACTTCGGCGGCGCCCCGACGCAGCACCACGTCGGTGAACCCTCCGGTGGAGGCTCCAGCGTCGAGAACCTTTTTCCCTTTAAGATCGAGGCCTAAAGGCTCGAAAGCTTCTAATGCCCCGAGCAGCTTATGGGCTCCGCGCGAAGCCCAGGTATCCAACTGACTGCCGACGACTCGAATCGAGATATCGGGGTCGACCTGAGTTGCCGGTTTGAGTGCGAGTATTCCCGCCACAAAGACGCGCTGTTCGCGAATCATGTCGACGGCATGCTCGCGCGATCGAGCGATTTTCCTCCGGACGAGCTCTGCATCTAAACGTTTTCTGTTTACGGCCACGAGTTCTCGCCCCCTTATTGCAAGGCCCGATGAAGTAATTCATGGGCGGCGTTTAAGACTTCGTACTCATCATCTAGGCTAGCAGTAGGACGAGCCAAAACGTCGACAACCGTGCGCTTGAGTTCATTGGGGTCGATTGAGGTGCTCTCCGGACCGGGTTTTGGCATCTTCGCTATTGCCACTGATCCACTGCCTTGGCTGCGCTCTCACCCTTGACACTTATACTTCCAGAGAAGGCTGACTCTTGGTGCCAGGCGAGTTGAAGGACAGTACGCAACGCTTGATCAGGACGCGACTCAGAATCTCCACCGGACAGCACGATATGATCACCGTCCCAATGGGCCACGAAACCGCCTTGCGCCCCTGGCTTCAGCGTTTCCAGCGGTTGCCGGACGTCGCTGAAATCCCGAGCGATATATGTAGGGCGCTCGTGCTGAGGTGCTCGCAGAAGTGCGAAATGTTTAGAGACGCCAGTAAGTACGTGGAGAGTGTCAAAACCCGCAGCCACTCCGCCAGCGATATCGGTATTGAGGCGATCGCCTACGCCCAAAGGACGCTTAGATGAGAGCTTGGCCGCGGCGGAATAGAACATAGCAGGCTCCGGCTTGCCCGCGGACGTGGGAGCGATGCCAGTCGCGTGAACGACGGCTTGGATCATCGATCCATTACCCACCATCAGCCCCCGCTCCATGGGGAGGGTCGAGTCCAAATTGGAAGCAAAATACTTAGCGCCCTGTGCGATTGCTAAGGCCGCTTCGGATAATTGAGCCCAACCAGTTTGAGGATTGTGGCCGTGCAGGACGGCTTTAGGGTTATCGTCGGCGGAATCGACAACTATATATCCAGCTGTGGTGGCCAAGTCCTTGAAGGAATCCGTTCCCAACACATAAACGGAATCACCAGGTTGTAGGTGATCAGCCGCCATCTCCACCGCTGCTTGGGCGGAGGTAAGAATCTGCTCCGTACCCGTGGGAACACCCATCTTAGAAAGCAGGGAGGCAACCGTACTGGGGTGCCTGGAGGCGTTGTTCGTAATATACATAACCGGCACTGTGGTCTCGTTGATCACATTCTCAACATAAGGGAGAAGCCTACCGCCCTCCCAGACGGTTCCGTCCAGGTCGAGCAGTAGGCTGTCGTAATGATCGAGGGCGCATTTCGTCATGCGCACTATATTACTAGGATAGCTCTCGCAATCTCTCATCGGCATCGAGAAGACGATCGACATCTTGTTTATCGGCGTGGCTGAACCACTCTATCGCTTCCTCGGTACGTCCCACCTGAGCTAAAGCATCGGCATAGGCATAGGACAGACGGGCATAGGCAGGGTCGATCTGTCGCGGATCGGGATTTTCCTGTTGCAAGGTTGTGACAGCAGAATCAATCTGACCGAGATCGCTACGAGCTCCGGCTACCACGATGGCGAGCTCAATCTGGGAAGCCCGATCCAACCCCTCATGCTCCTCGCGTGCCAGCTCAATTGCTTTAGCTGGACGCCCCAGTCCGCGCTCGCAATCTGCCATAACTGCGACCAATCCGGGTCCGGCTGACATCCGTCGTGCCGCACGAAGCTCAGACAGGGCTTCCTTCCACTCGCCGGCATGATAGGCAACTATGCCGCAGGTTTCCCGCACGACCGCGATTCGACCCGCCCGATCTTTAGCTGCGCGGGCGTGAGATAGCGCCAATTTGGGGTCATCTGCGAGCCATGTGACGGCCATAACCAAGTGCTTGGCCACAGCATCTGCGTTATCTTTCGATAGCACCTTGAGATCTTGCACAATCATTGGGTCCAGAACGGACGTGTCAAGGTCGCTGGGGATCTGCGGCTCATTGATGCGCTTATTAATGCGCTCCTCGCGATAGCCGGGGCGCTGCGCGTGAAAACTCCGCTTCTCAGGGCGAGAGGCGCCTGCGCGATTAGCGTGACGACGATCGCCGCCACCACGCCTATCATCCTCGCTGTGCCTATCACCGCCGCTGTCTCGACGGTCATTACTCCGGCGGCGTTCGTCGTCTCGACCGCGCCTATCCTCGTCACGGGGCCTACCTCGCCCCTCTTCGTCGCGTGACCATCTGCGCTGCGGAGTGCTCCGACGCGGCGCTCCACTGCGATGGCCGTTGTCTTGTCGACCAGATCCGGGCCTCCGGGAGTTTCTTGAAGAGTCATTGTGTTGAGTCATGATATCCATTTTCTACATACAAAAAGCGTGACGTATTGAATATTAAGGGCTATTCCTTAGCATTCAACACGTCACGCTTTCTATTGTTCACTGTTAAGTTTTAGGTCGGCGGTGACTTACTCTCCCACAAACTCCCGTTTGCAGTACCATCAGCGCTACCAGGCTTAGCTTCCGGGTTCGGAATGGGACCGGGCGTACCCCTGACGCAATAACCACCGAC